>CAZMCV010000258.1:0-4717 GCA_964564645.1 uncultured Acetobacteraceae bacterium | reverse complement strand
TGGCGGGTGGGTCCAGGGAGGGCAGAGCCCTCCCTGGCGGGGCCGCGGGGCAGCGCCCCGCCCCCCGATGAGGATCATCGCCGGCCGCCACCGCGGCCGCCGCCTCCTCGCCCCGCCCGGCGCCGCCACCCGCCCCACCGCCGACCGGGTCCGCCAGGCGCTGTTCGACATGCTCTGGCATGCCCCCTGGGCCGGCCGCGCCGCGGTGGAGGAGGCGCGGGTGCTCGACGCCTTCGCCGGCACCGGCGCTCTCGGGCTGGAGGCGCTGTCGCGCGGCGCCGCCCATGCCAGCTTCCTCGATACCGACCGCGCGGCGCTGGCCGCGCTGCGCGCCAACATCGCCGCCTGCCGCGAGGAGGACCGCGCCGCCGTGCTGCCCGCCGACGCCACGCGCCCGCCGACCGCCCGCGCCGCCTGCGGCCTGGTCTTCCTCGACCCGCCCTATGGGCAGGGCCTCGCCGCCCGCGCCCTCCCCGCCCTGGCCGCCGCCGGCTGGATCGGCCCGGGCGCGATCGTCGCCGCGGAGCTCGGCGGCGACGACCCCGCCGCGCCCCCTCCGGGCTTCGCGCCGCTGGCCGAGCGCGCGCATGGCGCGGCGCGGCTCCTGGTCCTGCGCGCCCCGTGACCGCGCCGCGCCGCCTTCGCCGCGCGCTGATCCTCCTGCCCTCGATGGCTCTCGGGGGGGCGGAGGTGATGACCGCGACCCTCGCCCGCTTCCTCGCCGCCGAGGGGATCGCGCTCGACATCGCCATCGAGCCGTCCCTGCTGCCCGGCTTCGCCACCATGCTCGGCCCGGCCCTTGCCGACTCGCTCTCCGCCGCCCCCCTCGGCTGGCGCCAGGAGGAGCCGGATGCGCAGAACCTGCGCCGCCAGGGCGCCATCGCCGCCGCCCGGATCATGACCGTCCGCCCCGACGCCGCGATCCTGCCCCTGCCCTGGCCCACCCACGGCGCCGGATTCCTTGGGCCGCTCGCCGAGGCCCGGATCCCGACGCTCGCCATCTCCCACCTGGCGCCGGAGGAGCCGGAGCCCGGCATGGCGGCGCTGGCCCAGGCCGTTCCGTGCCCTCCTTCCGTCGCCTGGGCCGCGGTCTCCCCGGTGATCGCCGCCCGGATCGCGGCGCTCTATGGTGGGCCCGCCTCCGCCATCGCCGTGGTGCCGAACGGCGTTGCCATCCCCCGCCTGGCGCCCGAGGCGCGCGACCGGATCCGGCGGGTCCGGCGCGACCTGCTGCTGCTGCCGCGCGACGCGCCGCTGTTCCTCACGGTCGGGCGGCTGGAGCCGAAGAAGGGCACGGACCTGCTGCCCGGCCTGGCGCTGGCGCTGCGCGACCGGCTCGGGCGCCATGCGCGGGTGGTGGCGCTCGGGGACGGGCCGATGGCGGAGACGCTGGCCGCGCACCCGGCGGCCGCGCCGGGTCATGGCCCGCTCCGGCTCCTCGGCCAGGTGGATGATGTCGGCGAATGGATGCTCGCGGCGGATGCGCTGGTGCTGCCCTCGCGGCTGGAGGGGCATCCCCTGGTCTTCCTCGAGGCCGCGGCCCGGCGCTGCCCGGTGGTGGCGATGCGCGCCGCGCTGGAGGGGCTGGGCGAGGCGGCCTGGGATCTCGCCGCGATCGCCGAGGACGACATGGCCTCGGGCTTGACGGACCACGCCGTGGCCACCTTCATCGCGCCCTCCGCCGCGCGGCTGCGGGTGGCGGCGGCCTTCGACGCCGTCCGTCGCTGGGACGAGGCGGCGATGCTGCGTCGCTATCACGGGCTGCTGCGCGCGATCGTGGCCGGCTGAGGGGGGAAAACACCGGATGGCAGGGGCCCTGGCCTTGGACGCGGCGGGCGCGGCGCCCGATCCCGGCGCGGTCCGCATCGCCGTGGTCATCCCCGCCTACGGCCAGCCCGCCCTGCTGCCCGAGGCGATCGCTTCCATCCTCGACCAGCGCGGCGCGCCGCCCACCGCCGCCGTCGTCGTCGATGATGGCTGCCCCTTCCCCGAGACGCGCGCGGTCGCCGCCGCCTTCGCCGCCGCCCATCCTGGCCGCGTCTTCGCGCTGCGCCGCCCGAACGGGGGGCTCTCGGCGGCGCGCAACACCGGGATCGAATTCGCGCTGGCCGCCTTTCCGGGGCTCGAGGCGATCTACTTCCTCGATTCCGACAACCGGCTGCACCCGCCCTTCCTGGCCCGCGCCTGGACCGCGCTGGAGGCCGCGCCGCCGGCGGTGGGCTGGGTCTATCCGGATTTCGACATGTTCGGCCAGCCGATGAACGGCTCGGGCGGCGGGGCGTGGTCGCTGCTGGCGCATCTCGTCGACAATCTCTGCGAGGCCGGCAGCCTGGTCCGCCGCGCCGTCTTCGAGGCAGCCGGGCTGCGCTTCGACCCGGCCATGCGCAGCGGCTTCGAGGATTGGGATTTCTGGCTGCAGGCCGGCGCCGCCGGCTTCCGCGGCCAGCACCTCCCCCGCTCCGGCTTCCGCTACCGCCGCCGCCCCGAGAGCATGCTGGCCGAGGCGGATCGCCAGCGCGCCGTGCTGCTGGAAGGGTTGCGCGCCAAGCATCGCGCCCGGCTCTTCGCGCCGCGCCGGCTGCTTGCGCTCGAGGCCGCGGAGATGCCGCGGACCGCGCTGCACCTGGCCGATGGCGGCGGGTCGGAGGTACGCTGGCTGCTCGACCCGGCCGAGGACCTGGCCGAGATCCTGACACCGGCCGAGGCGCGGGCGCGCTTCCTCGCCGCGGAGGAGACGCCGTCCTCCGTCTTTCACCCCGCCCTCCTCGCCTTCGCCGCACCCCAGGCGATGACGCTGCTGCGCGCCGCGCGGCTGGTCCGCGGCGTGTTCTGGCGGGCGGAGGCGGCGCTGCGCGAGGGGCGGGCCACCGCCTCCGCCGTGGTCGCGGTGGAGATCGGCATCGCCGAGGGCGAGGAGGCGGTGGTGACCGAGCTGCACGGCCCGGGGCCGGTCGGCGAGGCCGCCCTGCTGCTCGTCACCCGCCGCCTGCTGGCCGAGGCGGCGACCGACACCTGGTCCGGCTGGCTCGAGAGCCTGCGCACGGAGCAGCCCCGCCCCCGGCTGCGACGGCTGCGCGTGCTGGTGCCCCCGGCCATCCCGCCACGCGCCGGCCTGATCGCGCCACCGCCCTCCGCCGCGCCGGCGGACGCCGGCCCGAGGCTGCTGCGCACCGCCGCCCCGCTGCAGCGCCTGCTGGAGGAAGCGGCCGGCCTGCGCGAGGCGCGGCGCCGCCGCACCGTGCTGCGCGGCGAGTGGCGCGAGGAATGGCGCACGCCGCGCGACGCCGTGGCGCCCGCCGCCTATGCCGCCGCCGGCTTCGGCGCCGTGCTGCCCTGGCGCCCGAGCCTGCAGGGCGACCGCGCGATCGGCTTCGTGCTGCCCCTGTTCACCCATGGCGGGGTGGAGCGGGTGGTGCTGAACCAGGCCGCCGTGCTGCGCCGCCGCGGCTGGCGGCCGCACCTGCTCCTGCTCGGCGCCGAGCGCGCGGTGCTGCCGCGCGCGGTGCGCGAGACCTTCGAGAGCGTCACCCTGGCCGCCGATCTCGGCGAGGCGGACAGCGACTGGCGACGCCCCTATTTCGGCGCCGACACCGCGGCCTTCGGCAGCCCGCAGGCCCGCAACCCGGACATCAGCACCCCCGGCGCGGCGGATGTCGCCGGCGCGCTGGCGACCTTCGACGTGGTCGTGAACACCCATGCGCTCGGCGCGCATGCGCTGATGGCGCGGCTGCGCCGGGCCGGCGTCAGGACCTATGTCGGGCTGCATCTGCTGGAGCGCCAGGCCTGGGGCCAGCCGATCGGCAACCCGCATATCGCGCTGGCCTATGAGCACGCCTATGACGGCGTCCTGGTGATCTCCGGGCAGCTCCGCGACTGGTGCCGTGCGCAGGGCATGCCGGAGGGCAAGCTGCACCTGCTGCGCAACGCGCCGGGCCATGCGACTCCCCTGGCGGCGGTGGCGGCCGCGCTCGCCGCCCGCTCGGCCCGGCCCGAGGGGGCGAGGCTGCGCGCGCTGTTCCTCGGCAGGCTGGATCCGCAGAAGGGGACGGACCGGCTGGCGGCGCTGATCGCGGCGACGCGCGACGCGCCGGTCGACTGGCGCGTCGTCGGCCGCCCCGTGCTGGAGGAGGAACCGCCGGCCCTCGGCGTGCCGATCGAGCCGCCGGTGAGCGACCCGGCGGCGCTGGACGCGCTCTACGCCTGGGCCGATGTGCTGGTGCTGCCCTCGCGCTTCGAGGGCGTGCCGCTGGTGGTGCTGGAGGCGCAGCGCATGGGCTGCGTCGTGGTGGCGACGGAGGCCGGGGCGATCGGCGAGATCCTGGCGGATGGCGCGGACGGCTTCCTGGTGCCGCAGGCCGGGCGGGACGAGACGGCGGTGCTCGGCGCGCTGGAAGGCCATCTGCGGCGGCTGGCGGCGGACCGGGCCCTGCTGCGCCGCGTCTCGGCCGCGGCGGCGGCGCGGGTCGCGGCGACGGGCTGGGAGGAAGGGATGGCGGGATTCCTCGAACACCTGGACCGGACGGTTCCGCCGCACGGGGCAGGGGCGCGCCGATGACGGCACGGGACCCGCCCCGGCTCCTCGCCTCGGCCGACGCCTTGCGCCTGGCCGCGACCGGGGGGCCCTGCGTGCTGGTCGCCGCCGGCGTCGCCGGGGCCGAGGCGCTGGCCGCGGCGACGGGGATCGCGGCCTGGTGCGTGGCGGCCGGGCCCGGGCCCG
>CAZMCV010000257.1:0-4774 GCA_964564645.1 uncultured Acetobacteraceae bacterium | reverse complement strand
CCCCCCCGCACCAGCCCCCTACTTCGCCACCCTCCGCGCCCCCGGCAGCCGCGGCGTCTCGAACCCGAAGAACTCGAATGTCCCCGCCATATGCGGCGGCAGCGCGGCCGCGACCTCCAGCCACCCCCCCTCCGGATGCGGCAGCCGCAGCGCCCGCGCATGCAGGTGCAGCGCGCCGGACAGCCCCTCGATATGCGCCTCCGCCCCGCCATACTTGCCGTCGCCGAGGATCGGCGTGCCGAGCCCCTCCGCGCAGTGGACGCGCAGCTGGTGGGTCCGCCCGGTCTGCGGCCGCAGCTCCAGCCAGGCGGCGCGGCGCTTGGCGGCGTCGAGCACCTGGAAATCCGTGATCGCCCGCGCGCCCTCGCGCCAATTGTCGACGGCATGGGTGCGTTCGCCGCGCGGCCCGCCTTCCTTGACCAGCGCCAGGTCGATGCGTCCCTCGCGCCCCTCGGGCTCGCCCACCGTCACGGCCCAGTAGGTCTTCTGCACGTCCCGCCCGCGGAACGCCTTGGCCAGCGCCGCCGCCGCCGCCACGTCGCGCGCCAGCACCAGCACGCCGGAGGTGTCGCGGTCCAGCCGGTGCACCAGCCGCGGCCGCTCCGCATGCCCGAAGCGCAGCGCGTCCAGCATTGCGTCGAGGTTCTTGGTGATCCCCGGCCCGCCCTGCACCGCCAGGCCATGCGGCTTGTCGAGCACGATCACCCGCTCATCGACATGGACCAGCCGCCTCTCCAGCTCCTTCGCCTCGCGCTCCGAGACGGGCGGGCGGTCGCGGGGCGGCGGCGGCGGGCCCTCGGGCAAGGGCGGGATGCGCACCTGCTGCCCCGCGGCGAGGCGCGTCGCGGCCTCGGCCCGCTTGCCGTCCACGCGGATCTGGCCGGTGCGCAGCATCTTCTGCAGCGCCCCCTGGGTGAGCATGGGGAAATGCCGGCGGAACCAGCGGTCGAGGCGCGTGTCGGCTTCGTCGGGCGCGACGGACCGTTGTTGGATCGAGGAGCTCATGGTCCGGGCGGCTTAGCATCGCGCGCGCCGGTCCGGGGCGTATTTCGTGGCCGGCCTGGATCGGCAGCCGGCCACCGCCCCGTTCGCGATGGCGCGAGCGGGAGCGAACCGGGGCCCCGCCCCTGCGTCAGCCCGGCATGGGCCAACAGGAAAGGAACCAGGGGCCGATGACCCGCAAGGCATCCCGCTTCGCCGCGACCGGCCTCGGCGCGCTTCTGGCCGTGGCGCCCATGCTCGCCGGCGCGGATGCGGGCCTGGTCGCGACGGCGGCGGCGGCCGAGCCGCGACGGGCCCCCGCGCCGGCGACGCAGCGCGGCGAGGCCTCCTACTACGCGGAGCGGCTGCATGGGCGGCGGATGGCCAATGGCGAGCGCTTCGACCGCAACTCCAACGCCGCGGCGCATCGCCACCTGCCGCTCGGGGCCTTGGCGCGGGTGACCAACCTGGCGAACGGGCGGTCCGAGGTGGTGCGCATCAAGGATCGCGGGCCCTATGCCAAGGGCCGGATCATCGATCTCAGCCCGCGCACGGCGGAGCGGCTGGCGATGCGCAAGGAAGGCACGGCGCGGGTCGTGGTGACGCTGCTGGAATTGCCGACCGGAAGCGGCCGGGACTGAGAGTTTCTGAAGGAACGCCCGCCAGCCCCGGTCCGGGCTGGCGCTCCCCGGTGCTTCCAGCGGGCATGCTTCCGCAGGTTCGATCCCTCGACAGGCGCCGTGCCGCGGCGGCGACGCGGCCCTTACCCTCGCGGCGCCTCCCCGGCAGAATGGCGCGGCGCGCGGCGGACGCGGCGCGTGGAGGAAAACGCATGCAGCACCGCCATCGCCGGAGCATCCTGCTCGGCACCCTGCCGGCTCTCGGCCTGGCCCGCGCCGCGATCGCGCAGGGCGCCGCGGATTGGCCGACCCGCCCGGTCCGCGTCATCGTCCCCTTCCCGCCCGGCGGGCCGAACGACATCATCGCGCGGCTCTACGCCCCCGTGCTGCAGGCGCGGCTGGGCCAGCCGGTGGTGATCGAGAACCGCGCCGGCGGCGGCGGCCTGGTCGGCACCGACGCCGCGATCCGGGCCGCGCCCGATGGCTACACGACCGTGATCACCAATGGCGGCTCGCTGGTGATCAGCCCGCACGTGACGAACGCCGTCCCCTACAAGGTGCCGCAGGACATGACGCTGCTGAGCGTCGTGACCACGGTGCCGGAGGCGCTGGTCGCCTCCCCCAGGATCGGCGTGAAGACCCTGCCGGAGCTGGTGGCGCTGGCGAAGCGCGAGCCCGGCAAGCTCAACATCGGCACGGCCGGGGCGGCGGGCATCTCGCACCTGGCGGCCGAGCTGCTGAACGTGCAGACGGGCGCGGAGGTGGTGGTGGTGCCCTATCGCGGCGCGGCGCCGGCGGTGACGGACCTGCTGGCCGGGCAGATCCAGCTGCTGTTCGCCGACCTGCCGGTGATCCTGCCGCACATCAAGGCGGGCACGATGACGGCGCTGGCGCTGGCCGCGCGCAGCCGCAGCCCCGCCCTGCCCGACCTGCCGACCACCGGCGAGGCCGGCTGGCCGGAGCTGCTGGCGGAGAACTGGTATTGCATGATCGGCCCGGCCGGCCTGCCGCGGCCGGTGCAGGATCGCTGGTCGGAGGCGCTGCGCGCCGCCTCCGAGACGCCATCGGTGCGGAACGGCCTGGCCGGGCAGGGCGCCGAGGCGGTCTGGACCTCGCAGGAGGCCTTCGCGGCGCTGGTCGCGCGCGAATCCGAGGTCTGGCGCCGGGTGGCCAGCAAGGCCGGCGTCCGGCTCGATTGAGCGAACCGGCACCACGCCGGGCCCTGCCCGGAGCGTGTGACAACATCGAACCCGCGAAAGAATGCCCGTTGAAGCCATCGTGAACCCTCTCGATCGCCGGGCGGACGGGCATTCTGTCGCTAACGCTCAGCCGATCAGGTCGAACCCGCCGGACGGGGGTGCGCCGAGGCCCGGGACGGTCGCCGTCACGCCGCCGGGCCCACCGCCGGCGAGGTCGCCGCGCTGGATGGCGAACAGGCTGCCGTCGTCGATGGCCTCCTGCAGCGCCGTGCGGTCCACGCCCTGGAAGCGGGCGATCAGCCGCACGCCGTCGGCGGTCTCGGCATAGAGCAGGGTGTCCTGGACCGCCTGCAGGGTGCTCAGCATGTCCGCATAGTCGCTCCGCTCCGCCGGGTCCGTGGCGAGGAAGCCCCGGCCGAAGGAGATCTGGTCCGTGCCAAGCACGAAATCGACCAGCACGTCCGCGCCGTAGTCCCCGGCCTCCCATCGGAAATTGTCGCTGCCGCTACCGCCGCGGAGCCGGTCGGCCCCGTCGCCGCCGACGATCAGGTCGCGCCCGCTTCCGCCGTTGATCGTGTCCGCGCCATCGCCGGCGCGAAGCGTGTCGTTGCCGTTGCCGCCCAGCAGGCTGTCATTGCCCGCGCCGCTCTCGAGCCGGTTGGCCGCGGTGCTGCCGGCCACCGTGTCGGCGAAGCCGGTGCCGATCACGTTCTCGAAGCCGGTCGCGAAGTCGATGCTGAAAATGCCACCCCAACCGACGACGCGGTTGACCACCCCCCCGTCGAGATTGCCGTTGATACCGGTGCCGGCGTCGGAGTAGTCGAGCGTGTCGGTGCCGGCGCCGCCATCAAAGGTGTCCCACTCGGCATCGTTGCCCGCATTGACACTGGCGACGACGGTGTCGTTGCCGTCGTTGCCGGCGATCGCGTCCGGGTTCGACGTGTCGAACAGGATATCGTCCCCGGCGGTGCCGTTGATGAAGTTGATCGGTGTCCCGATGGGCATGTCTGGCCTCCCTGGTTGGGTCCGCGACACGACGGAGGCGTCGCGTCGCTCCCGGTGCTACCGGCCTGCGCCGGACGCGGGAACCACCACGGCCGCAGGACGGCCTTGCGCAGCTTCCGGTTCGTGTGCGCTGCATCACAGTCCCGGCATGGGCGAGGCCCAGGGGACGGGGCCGGCCCGTGCCCTCGGCCGGGGCGGGCCGAACCGGTTGCCGCATCAATGCAGGACCACCCTGCAGAAATGTATGGTAGCCTTCCGCCATGTCGCTTTCCTGGGACGATCTGAAGGTGCTGCTTGCGGTGAGCCGGGCCGGCTCGCTGACCGGCGCCGCGTCGCTGCTCGGGATCGACCAGTCGACGGCGGGAAGGCGGCTCTCGGGGCTGGAAGCCCAGCTCGGCGTGATCCTCTTCGTGCGGTCGAAGACGGGCCTCCTGCCGACCGAGGCGGGCGAGGTCGCGATCGAGCGGACCCATGAGATCGAGCGCCGGGTGCTGCGCATCGCCGAGGCGGCGTCCGAGGCCGGCCGCCAGGTCGCGGGGCCGTTGCGCCTCTACGGGAACACCTGGATGCTGGCGCGCCTGGTCGGGCGGGCACTGCCCGCGCTGACCGGGCGGCATCCCGGCGTGGAGCTGCGGATCTCGAGCGGCTCCTCGCCCCGCAGCCTCGGCCTCGGGGAGCCTTCGCTGGCGCTCTGGTTCGAGAGCCCGCCGCGGGAGCCGGAATTCGCCGTGAAGCTCGGCGAGCTGGCCTATGCCGTCTACACGCTGCGGGGAACCGATCCCGAAACGGCGCCCTGGGCCGCGCTGTGGGACCCGGAGCAGCCCCGGCACATGCCGACGCGCTGGCTCGAGCGCGAGCGCCGGCCCGACGAGGCGATCCGCATCGCCTCGACCGATTCCTCCGTCATCCTGTCGGCGATCAGGGCCGGCACCGGCAAGGGGCTGCTGCCGATGTGCCTGGGCGCCGAGG
>CAZMCV010000256.1:0-4790 GCA_964564645.1 uncultured Acetobacteraceae bacterium | reverse complement strand
GGCTGGATGCCCTGGATGATCAGCGCGCCGACCATCAGCGCCATGACCGCGTTGGCCGGGATGCCGAGGGTCAGCAGCGGGATGAAGGAGGTCTGCGAGGCCGCGTTGTTCGCCGCCTCCGGCCCCGCCACGCCCTCGATCGCGCCGGTGCCGAACAGGTGCCGGCCCTTCGAGACCTTCCGCTCCATCATGTAGGAGGCGAAGGAGGAAAGCGCCGCGCCGCCGCCGGGCAGGATGCCGAGCAGCGAGCCCACCACCGTGCCGCGCAGCACGGCCGGGGTGGCACGCTTCCACTCCTCCTTGGTCAAATAGAGGTTGTCGACCTTGGTCTTGAGGACCGATCGCGCCTCGGGCCGCTCGAGGTTGAGGATGATCTCGGCGATGCCGAACATGCCCATGGCGATGGCGACGAAGCCGATGCCGTCCGAGAGCTCGGGGATGCCGAAGGTGAAGCGCTGCTGGCCGGTCTGCACGTCGGTCCCGACCAGGCCGAGGCCGACGCCGACCACCACCATCGCGATCGACTTCACCACCGAGCCCTGCGCGAGCACGGCGGAGATGATCAATCCCAGCAACATGAGCGAGAAGTAGTCCGCCGGCCCGAAGGACAGCGCCACCGAGGTGAGGAGCGGGCCGGAGGCGGCGACGAGGATGGTGGCGACCGTGCCGGCGAAGAAGCTGCCGATCGCCGCCGTGGTCAGCGCCGCCCCCGCGCGCCCGTTGCGGGCCATCTTGTAGCCCTCGAGCGTGGTGACGACGGAGCTCACCTCGCCCGGCAGGTTCAGCAGGATGGCGGTGGTCGAGCCGCCATACTGCGCGCCGTAGTAGATGCCGGCGAGCATGATGATGGCGGTCGTCGCCGGCTGGCCGAAGGTGATCGGCAGCAGCAGCGAGATCGTCGCCACCGGCCCGATCCCCGGCAGCACGCCGATCGCCGTGCCGATCAGGCAGCCGATCAGCGCGAAGAGCAGGTTGTCGAAGGTGAGCGCGACGCCGAATCCGTGCGCCAGGTTGACGAACAGCGTTTCCATGTCGTGTGGACCCCTCCCGGCGGCGGCGTCAGTTGGACCAGGGCCAGACGGGCACCCGGATGTCGAGCTCGCGGATGAAGACCCACCAGCAGAGCCCGAGAAGGAAGATCGTCGCGCCGACGACGCCGAGCGGCCGCGCCCGGTGGTCCGGATCGGCCATCGCCGAGATCGCCACCGTGCCGATGATCGCCAGCATCAGGCCGAGCTTCTCGAGCAGCAGGCTGAACACGCACATGGCCGCGAGGATCAGCGCCAGCATCCGCCAACCCGCCGCATAGGCGAGAAGCAGGAAGCCGGCGAGCATGCCGAGGCCGACGCCCGCATAGGTCTGCGAGAAATACGGGCCGAGCGCGGGCGAGAGGTACCAGACCAACAGGCCGAGGGCGATCGAGGCCGCGAAGCTGATCGATTCGACCCCCGTCCATTTCTGCATGGGGTCGGGACCGCCGATGAGCCCGTTCAGCAGCACCAGGCCGCCCAGCCCCACCTGGATCCAGAACACCAGCATGGGCATGTAGCCCGGGCCCATGCGCCGCGCCGAGCCCAGCGCGTGGTCCTGATTGAGGTAAAGTCCTGCCGCCGCAAGCAGGATGAAGAACACGCCGGCCGCGATGTTCTTTGCGCCGATCTTCATGACAGTCCCTTCACGCCTCCCATCCCCGCCGGACAGCGCCGCCGCGCGCAGGGTTCGTTTCACCAGAACCCGGCCGCCGCGCGCGGTCAAGCATCACGCGCCCACCAAAATCCAAATAGCCGACAGTATGGATACCGCATGACATTCAATCCACCTGCGCGCCGGACGCCCGGACCACCGGGGCCCAGCGTGCCAGTTCCTCGCCGATGAAGGCCGCATAGGCCGCCGGACCCATCCGCCCCGGCGTCGCCCCGATCTCCGCCAGCCGCGCCCGCGTCGCCGGGCGGTCGAGCACCGCCTGCGCCTCGGCCGCCAGCCGCTCGACCACCGGCGCGGCGGTCCCGGCCGGGGCGGACAGGCCGAACCATGAGGTGCTGACGAGATCGAAGCCCGCCTCGCGGAAGGTCGGCACGTCCGGGAAGGCGGGGTGCCGCGCCTCGGCGCTGACGGCGATGGCCCGCACCGAGCCCTGCCGGATATGCGCGACGGAGGATGGCAGGCTGTCCGACATCATCGGCACGACCCCCGCGATGACATCCGTCATCGCCGGCCCCGCCCCGCGATAGGGCACGTGGTTGAACCGCGCGCCGGTGCGCTGCGCCATCAGGACGATGAGCAGATGGTTCGAGGAACCCGAGCCGGAGGAGGCGATGTCGAGGCCGCCCGGATCCTCCCGCGCGCGCGCCACCACCTCCGCGAGGCTGCGCGCCGGCAGCAGCGGGTTGGCCACCCAGACCGAGGGCGCGGTCACCAGCAGCGCGACATGCGCGAAATCGCGCAGCGGATCGTAGCGGACCGACCGGTAGAGCGTCGGGCTGATCGCCTGGCCCGCGATGTTCGACATCAGCAGGGTCAGCCCGTCCGGCGCCGCGGCCGCGACCGCCTGGCTGCCGACGGTGGCGCCGGCGCCGGCGCGGTTCTCGATGACGACCGGCTGGCCGAGGCGCTCCGACAGGCCCTGGCCGATGAGGCGCGCGACCAGATCCGTCGTCCCGCCCGGCGCGAAGGGCACCACGAGGCGGATCGGCTGGGATGGCCAGGGTGAAGCGGATTGCGCCCGCGCGCGCAGCGTCGGGCCTGCGGCGACCCATGCGGCCGCGCCACCGGCGGCAAGCATGACGGCACGACGCGAACCCTTCCCGGACATCCCTTGCCTCCCGCCCCGGCGCGTATGGCATGGCCCGATCCGACCCGACAAGCGGTGCCGCCCGGGGCGGATCGCGGCTTGCCTCGGCCCGGTCCTGCGGCGATCCTGCGGCGCCCTCCTCCCCAGACGGATCCGCCCCCGACCATGCCGCCGACGACGCTCGCCAATGATCCGGAAACGCTGATCCGCGAGGCCACGGCCGCGCTGGAGCCGCGGCTGGTCGGGATCCGCCGCGACATCCACGCCCATCCCGAACTCGCCTTCGAGGAGACGCGCACCGCGGGCATCGTCGCGGCCGAACTCGCGCGCCTCGGCATCCCGCACCGCACCGGCGTCGGCGGCACCGGCGTGCTCGGCGTGATCGAGGGTGGGCGGCCCGGCCCGACGCTCGCCATCCGCGCCGACATGGACGCGCTGCCGATCGCCGAGGAGACCGGCCTGCCCTTCGCCAGCACGGCCGCGGGCAAGATGCACGCCTGCGGCCACGACATCCACACCACGACGCTGATCGGCGCCGCCGAGGTGCTGCAATCCCTGGCGCCGCGGATCGCCGGGCGCATCGTGCTGGTGTTCCAGCCGGCCGAGGAGGTGCTGGAGGGCGCGGCGGCGATGATCGCCGATGGCGCCGCCGAGGGCATCGACATGGCGCTCGGCTTCCACAACCATCCCGACATGCCGGTCGGGCGCTTCGGCTATGTCCGCGGCGCCTCGCTGGCGGCGAGCGACCGCTTCGACATCATCCTCCGCGGGAAGTCGGGCCACGCGGCGCACCCCTACGCCTCGGTCGACCCGATCGTCGCGGCCGCGCACCTGATCACCCAGCTGCAGACCGTGGTCAGCCGCGAGATGCGGCCGCTGCACCCGGCGGTCGTCACCGTCGGCATGTTCCAGGGCGGCACCACCTACAACATCATCCCCGAGCGCGTGCACCTGAAGGGCACCGTCCGCACCCTGCAGGCGGAGGCGCGCGACAAGGCCGAGGGCGCGATCCGCCGGCTGGTGGAGGGCACCTGCGCCGCCATGCGCTGCACCGCGACCGTCGACTACCAGCGGAAGGTCCCCTCGCTGGTCAATGACGACCGCGTGCTCGATCCCGCCATCGCCGCCGTGCGCGCGCAGTTCGGCGAGGTGGTCGACGCAGGCGAGCCCTCGATGGGCGCCGAGGATTTCTCCGCCTTCGCCGAGCGCGTGCCGAGCTTCCAGCTGCGCATCGGCGCCGGCGCGCCGGGCCGCGACGACCGGCTGCACAATGCCGACTACCAGCCGGATGAGCGCTGCATCGGCCTCGGCGTGCAGGCGATCTCGCGCATCGCGCTGGACATGCTGGCGTGACGCACCGCATCGCCGAGCTCACCGCGCCCGAGGTCGCCGAGCGGCTGGCCGCCGGCGCCTGCGCCATCCTGCCGATGGGCAGCCTCGAGACCCATGGGCCGCAGGCGCCGATGGGCGACTTCCTGCTGGCCGAGGCGATCGCCGACCGCATCGCCGCCGCCTCCGCCATGCTGCGCAGCGCCGATGCGCTGGTGCTGCCCGCGATCCCCTTCGGCGGCGAGGATTTCTTCGGCTTCACGCTGGGCGGCGTGGTGCTGACCCCCGGCCTGCTGCAGGCGGTCGTCGAGGAGGTCTGCGGCAACCTCCTCCGCACCGGCGTGCGCCGCGTGCTGATCGTCAACGGCCATGCCGGCTCGATCGGGCCGGTCGATGCCGCCTGCCGCGCGCTGCGGCGCCGCCACGACCTGCGCATCCCGACCCTGCACCTGTGGCGCGCGGCCGGCGCGCTGCATGCCGAGCTCGGCGGTCCCGCCGAGAGCCTCGGCCATGGCGGCGATCCGGTCTGGTCGGTGGCCCTCGCGCTGCGGCCCGATTTGTGCCGGCCGGACCGCGCGCGGGCGCGGCTGCCGGTCCCGCCGATCCTCGGCCTGCCGCCCGCCGATTTCGGCACGGTGCGGCTGGCCGGCGTCGGCTTCGCCGTGCCGAC
>CAZMCV010000255.1:0-4836 GCA_964564645.1 uncultured Acetobacteraceae bacterium | reverse complement strand
GCGGGCAGCGCGGCCGGGGGGACGGAGCTCCGGCTCGGCCATGTGACGATCCTCGACGGCAGGATCACCTGGCAGGTGCCGGCGGCGCCGCCCCGGACGCTGGTGGTGCCCCGGCTGGACGCCAGGGCCGCCAGCCCGGGCGCGCCGCTCCGCCTCGATGGCATGCTCGGCTTCGCCGGGATCGAGGCGACGCTGCGCGGCGAGGCGGGGGCGCCCGGGATGCTGCTCGGCGCCGCGCCCGGGCGGTGGCCGATCGCCCTGACCCTCGAGGGCCCGGGCGGGATGCGCATCGCCGCCGAGGGCGACATCACCCGCGCGGCGGCGGGCCCGCCGCGCCCCCGCCTCGCCGTCGCGGCCAGCCAGGCCGAGCCCGCGCGCCTGGCCGCGCTGTTCCCGGACCTGCCGCCGCCGCTCGGGCCGGTGAGCGGGAAGGCGGTGATCGAATGGCCCGGCCCCGGCGGCGCACCGGCCCTGAGCGGGATGGAGCTGACCCTGGGGGAGGCCGACCTCGCCCCGCTGCAGCCCGGTCTCCGGCTGCTGCGGCTGACCGCGACCGCGCCGGCGCTCGACCAGCCGGTCACGCTCGCCGCCGAGGCGCGGCTGCGCGACGCGCCGCTCGGCCTCTCGGCCCGGCTCGGCCCGCCCGCGGGACTGATCGGCGGGACCCCCTGGCCGGTCCAGGCGACGCTCCGCCTGCCCGGCGGGGCGGAGGCGCGGGCCGAGGGGGTGATCGCCGATCCGCGCGCGGCCACCGGGGTGGACCTCGCCCTCGCCCTGTCCGTGCCGGCGCTGGCCGAGCTGGCGCCGCTGCTGCCGGCCGGGTCCGCGGCCCTGCCGCCGCTGCGCGACCTGCGCGCCACCGCGCGGCTGTCGGAGCGGGGGCCGGGCTTCGCGGCCGGCGCCATCCTGCGCGGCATCGCGGCCGAATCCTCGGCCGGCGACCTGCGCGGCGACCTGACCTGGGTCATCGGCGCGCGCCCGGGCCCGACCGGGACCCTGGAATCGCGCCGGCTCGATCTCGATGCGCTGCGCGCGCCGGCCCCGTCGGGCGCTGCCTCCTCCCCTGGCCCGGCCCCCGCCCCTGCCCCCGCCCCGGGCCCGGCCCCGGCCCCGGAGGGCGACCGCCGCGTCATCTCCGCCCTGCCCCTGCCGCTCGGCGCGCTCCGCGTGATGGATGCCGATCTTCGCCTCTCGGTGGCGGAGCTGGTCCGCGGCGGCGTCACCTGGCGCGACGCGACGGCCCGGCTGGTGCTGGCCGATGGCCGGGCGCGGCTCGATCCCGCGGCGGTGACGCTGCCCGGCGGGGGACGGCTCTCCGCCACCCTTGCCGCCGACACGGCCGAGGCGCCGCCGCGGCTGCACCTGACGGCGAAGACGCCGGCCGAGGGCATCGAGCTCGGCCCGCTGCTGCGCGCCCTGGGCCTGCCCGAGACCCTGACCGGCCGCCTGGCGCTGGATGCGGACCTCGCCGGGCGGGGCCAGGATCTGCGCGCCGTGGCGGCGAGCCTCTCCGGCAGGCTGGCGGCGACCATGCCGGGCGGCGGGCGGATCGATCACCGGGTGCTGGGCGGCCTGCCGGGGGAGGTGCGGCGGCTGGTCGCGGGCCTGTCCAACGGCGAGGACATCGCGCTGCGCTGCTTCGTCGCGCGGGCGCGGGCGGAGGACGGGCAGCTTCGCCTGACCGGGGCGGTCGCCGAGACCGCCTTCGGGCGCGTCGCCGGCGAGGGCGGCGTGAACCTGAAGGACGAGACGCTCGGCATGCGGCTGATCCCGGATGTCCAGCTCGGCGGGATCCGGCTGCGCGCGCCGGTGCTGGTGGGGGGGACCCTGGCGCGGCCGCGCTTCGGCGTCTCGCCCGAGGCCGCCGTGGCGGGGGGGATCGGCGCCTTCCTCTCGCTCCAGCGCACCCCCGATCGCGGGCTGCGGGCGCTGGCCGAGGCGCTGGGCGGGGAGGATGGCCCGGCCCTGCCGGCCTGCGCCGCCAGCCTGGCGGAGCGCCCGGCCGAGGCGCCCGCCCAGGCGGCCCCCCGGGCGGCCCCACAGACTGCCCCCCTGCCCGGCCTGCCGCGGGAGCTGCAGGGGCCGGCCCAGGACCTGCTCCGCGGCCTGTTCGGGCGCGGGCGCTGATGCCCCGCCGCGCGGCCGCCCCGCCATGACCGGGCCCGAGGAACCGCATGCCGCCAGCCAGTGACCCGCCCCGCCTGCCGGGGTCCCGTGACCAGGTGGGCGGCGCCCGCATGAAGCGCTTCTGGGACTCGGCGACGGTGGTCGCGCCGGAAGCGGAAGGGGCTGGGTACGGCGTCGGCCTGGACGGGCGGCCGGTGCGCCTGCCCGGCGGCACGCCGCTGCGCGTGCCGACCGCGCCCCTCGCCGAGGCCATCGCCGAGGAATGGTCGCGCGCCGCTGCCGGCGCCAAGGGCGGGGAGATGACCTTCGCCGAGGTGCCGCTGACCCGCCTTGCCGGCACCGCGATCGAGCGCCTCGCGCCCGATCCCGGGCCGACGGTGGCGGCGCTGGCGAAGTACGGGGAGAGCGACCTGCTCTGCTACCGCGCCGAGGAGCCGCGCCTGGCGGCCGAGCAGGCGGCGGCGTGGCAGCCGCTGCTCGACTGGGCGGCGCTGCAGCTGGACGCGCCGCTGCGCAGCACGACCGGGCTGATGCCGGTGGCGCAGGACCCGGCGGCGCTGGCGGCCCTGCGGCGGGCGGTGGCGGCGCATGGGGCCTTCGACCTCGCCGCGCTCGGCGTGCTGGTGCCGGTGCTCGGCAGCCTGGTGCTCGGGCTGGCGGTCGCGCGCGGGCGGCTTTCGCCGGAGGAGGCGTATCGGCTGGCCACCCTCGACGAGACCTTCCAGGAGCGGCTCTGGGGCGTCGATGCCGAGGCGCTGGCGCGGCGCGAGCGCATGGCGGCGGAGGTGGCGCTGGCCGCGCGGCTGGTGGCGCTGGCGCAAGGCTGACCGGAGATGCGCTTCCCCAAGGGGCCCGGGCCATGCTTGGCTGGGCCGACGCAGCGGGCGAGGGCGAGCGGACCCCATGCAGGCACGGCGGCTCAGGATCGAGGGGCGGGTGCAGGGCGTGGGCTTCCGCGAATGGATGGTGCGGGAGGCGACGCGCCGGGGCCTGTCCGGCTGGGTCCGCAACCGCAGCGATGGCAGCGTCGAGGCGGTGCTGGCGGGCGAGGAGCCGGCGGTGATGGAGCTGCTGACCCTCAGCCGGCGCGGCCCGCTGATGGCGCGGGTCGAGCGGATCGAGGAGAGTTTCTGCGACCCGCCGGAGGAGCCCGGCTTCCGGCGCATGCCGACCCTGTAGGGGACGCCGCGGGTTGTCCTTGATTTTTGCGCTGCGAAAGCGCAGGTAGAGGAGGTCGGCGGCGAACCACGCCCCGGCGCCGCCCGGTGGCCGCGTGAGCGGTCGTCGCCCGCCCTTCACGGTCCCCACGGACCGCCCATGCGCGCGGGCCCTGCCGAACTGCCGGGCCAGGCCAAGCTTTCTTCCGGACCGACCCGGACACGCGGGGGTCTCCTTCTGCAACAGGCGGCCCCGGCTCCGTGCGCGCAGAGCGCGACGGTGTCCGCGCGGCCGCGTGACTGGGATCCTGTTCCATTGACATCCTTCACTGATCTCGGCCTCGCCGCGCCGCTGCTGCGCGCGCTCGATGAGGCCGGCTACGAGACGCCGACGCCGATCCAGGCGCAGGCGATCCCCTCCGTCCTCGCCGGGCGGGACCTGCTGGGCATCGCCCAGACCGGCACGGGCAAGACGGCGGCCTTCGCGCTGCCGATCCTGCACCGGCTCATGGCCTCCCCCGGCCGGCCGCCGCGCGGCGGCTGCCGCGTGCTGGTGCTGTCCCCGACGCGGGAGCTGGCCAGCCAGATCGCCGACAGCTTCAAGAGCTACGGCAAGCATCTCGGCTTCTCCGTCACCACCGTGTTCGGCGGCGTGCCGCACAACCCGCAGCGCCGGGCGCTGGCCGCCGGCGTCGACGTGCTGGTGGCCACGCCCGGCCGGCTGCTCGACCATCTGTCCGAGCGCGGCGTGCGGCTGGATCACGCGCAGGTCTTCGTGCTGGACGAGGCCGACCAGATGCTCGACGCCGGCTTCCTGCCGGCCGTCCGCAAGATCGTCCCCGGCCTGCCGAAGAACCGCCAGACGCTGTTCTTCTCGGCCACCATGCCGCAGGAGATCGGGCGCCTGGCGGCCGAGCTGCTGACCGACCCCGCGAAGGTCGAGGTGACGCCGGTGGCGACCACCGCCGAGCGCGTGGCGCAGCGCGTGCTGCACATCGAGGCCGGCGGCAAGCGCGCCCTGCTGGCGAATCTGCTGCGCGGCGAGGGCGTCGAGCGCGTGCTCGTCTTCGCCCGCACCAAGCACGGTGCCGACCGGGTGGTGAAGCAGCTCGAGCAGGACGGGCTGGCCGCCAACGCCATCCACGGCAACAAGAGCCAGGGCCAGCGCGAGCGCGCGCTGCTCGACTTCAAGACCGGCCGCGCGCCGGTGCTGGTGGCGACCGACATCGCCGCGCGCGGCATCGACGTGGCGGGTGTCTCCCACGTGGTGCAGTACGACCTGCCCGACACGCCCGAGAGCTACGTCCACCGCATCGGGCGGACGGCACGCGCGGGGGCGTCGGGCGAGGCCGTCGCGCTCTGCGCGCCGGACGAGATGGACAAGCTGCGCGCGGTCGAGAAGCTGATCCGCCAGGCGATCCCGGCCGAGGACCACCGCGCCGACCAGTCCATCCCGCTGGCGAAGTCGGGCGTGCCCGCGCCGGCCCGTGGCGGACGCGGCCGCAATGGCGGCGGCGCCCCGCGGCGCGGCGGCCCGGCGCCCGGGTCGCAC
>CAZMCV010000254.1:0-4859 GCA_964564645.1 uncultured Acetobacteraceae bacterium | reverse complement strand
ACGACCGGGTGGTCGAGACCGGGGAGCCGGCGCATCTGGAGGACTACGCCGCGCCCCTCGGGCGCTGGTTCGAGGTCTCCGCCTACCGCGTCGCCCCGGGCCGGTTCGGTTGCCTGTTCCTTGACGTCACCGAGCGCCGGGCGGCGGCGGAGCGGCAGGCGCTGCTGGCGCGCGAGGTGGACCACCGCGCGAAGAACGCGCTGGCGGTGGTGCAGAGCGTGCTGCGCCTGACGCGGGCGGAGGACATGCAGACCTATGCGCGTGCCGTGGAGGGGCGGGTCGCGGCGCTGGCCCGCGCGCACACGCTGCTCGCCGCCGACCGCTGGCGCGGGGCGGAGCTGCGCGCGGTGGTGGAGGAGGAGCTCGGGGCCTATCGCGGCGGCGGGCGGGTGCGCCTGGTCGGCCCCGAATTGCGGCTGCGGGCCGAGGCGGTGCAGCCGCTCGCGATGGTGCTGCACGAGCTGGCCACGAACGCGGCGAAGTACGGCGCCCTGTCGGTGCCCGGCGGAGGCGTGGAGGTGTCCTGGCGGCGCGACCCGGTGACGGGCGCGCTGCGGCTCCGCTGGGAGGAGCATGATGGTCCGCCGATCCTGGTCCCGCCCGAGGGCAAGGGCTTCGGCTCGACGCTGATCGAAGCGACGGCGCGCGGACAGCTCGGCGGGTCGGCGGAGTTCCGCTGGCGCACCGCGGGCTTGCGCTGCGTGGTGTCGATCGCGGCGGAGCGGGTGGCGACCGGCGGGGTGGTGGCGGCGGACGAGGAGGTCGGTGCGCCGGCATGGGACGCCGACGGCGGCGCCGAGGTTGCGCGGCCGCAGGTCTCGCTGCGGGGACGCGCGGTGCTGCTGGCCGAGGACGAGGCGCTCGTCGCCCTGGAGATGGCCCGGACGCTGGCGGCGCTCGGCTGCCAGGTGGTCGGGCCGGCCGCGATGCTGGAGGAGGCGATGCGCCTCGCCACCGCCCAGGCCGGGCGCCTGGACGCGGCGGTGCTGGACGTCAACCTGCATGGCCGGGCGGCGTTTCCCGTGGCCGACCTGCTGGCGACGCAGGGCGTGCCGGTGATCTGGGCGACGGGATACGGGGAGTTGCCGCCGGGCGGCTCCGGCCGCGGTTCCGAGCTGCTGCGCAAGCCGCTGGTGCAGGGCGAGCTGGAGGCGGCACTTCGACGAGCGCTGGGCGGCGTGGGCCGGCAGGCCGGCAGCGCGGCACTGTGACGGGAGGGGCCGGCCGGTGCCCGGCCCGGCGGTCGGGGCGGCGCTGCGCATCCTGGCAGGGGATGTGCAACCGGGCTCGAGCCGTCACCGGGCCATGGCGACGGGCATCGGCTGTCCGCGGCAGCGACAGGATCGTGGCGACGACACGCCCCTGCGGACGCGGCTGCCGTCCGGCGCCTCATGGCGCAGCGACGCCCTGCGCTCGCGACAGCGCCCGCCGTCCTTCCGGCGTCATCCGCGGGACGGCGTCCAGCAGGATGCCTTCGAGCAAGGGTCCGAAGCGCCGACGCTGCCGGCGCGCCTCCGCGATGGCGTCACGCAGGGCGGTCGGATCAACGGGGTCGCGGGCGATCTCCTCGCGCGCGCGCTGCACCGCCGAGGCGAAGTCGCGCCGCGCGCCCAGCAGATCGCCCAGCCTTGCGCGGGTCGCGCCTTGCAGGATCGCGGCATCTTCGGGCGAAAGGCGGGCGACGAATTCCTGTAGCGTGCCTTCGGGGTCCTGGATCCCCCGCCCCTCGACCAGGCCGACGGCCGGCATCGCCATGCGCTGCACCTGCACCGCCCGCCAGCGCTGCGCGCCGACGAGCGCAAGGAGGAACAGGTTCAACGCGATCGACACGGCGAGGATCACCCGAAGCCGGCCTGGCGTGAGCCGCGGCATCACTGGAACAGGTCCTCGAAGCGGAGATCGGCGAGCATCGGATGCGGCACCGCGCCGTTGCCCAATTGCACGCCGACCAGCCAGCCGGCGACCAGGCTCGCCGCGAAGGCCGCGCCGATCGGCCGCGGGAACAGCCAGCGCCAATCCAGCAACGGCTCCGCGCGCGCGCGGAGCCGCGCCATCGCCGCGGCGACGACCCGTGCCTGCCGCGCCGGATCCGGCGGCGGCGCCCTGCCGGCGGCGAGCAGCCCATCAAGCTGCCTCGCCGCCATCCATTGCGCGCGCGCCGCAGCGGAGGCCTCGCAGAGCGCAAGCGCCGCCGCGCGCTGCGCCTCGGGCCAGCGTTCGAGGTCGCCGCCATGGCTGTCCAGCAGACGGGAGAATTCCTCGGGATTCATCGATGTCATTCCTCACATCCTCCCACCGGGGTCGGCATCGCGCTGCATCCGAAGGCGCAGCGTCCGGCGCGCCCGTTCCAGCAATGACCAGAAGGCGCGCAGGTTGAGGCCGAGAGTCTCGGCTGCCTCGGCGCCCGGCAGCTCCTCCTGATAGAACAGCGTCAGCGCGACCCGCTGGCGTTCCGGCAGGGATGCCAGCGCGTCGCGCAGGGCCTGCGCCTCGCGACGCGATGACAGGGCGTCGAGGGCGCTCGGCGCCGGATCGGCCACCTCCGTCGCCGCGTCGATCGGCTCGTGGCGGCGTTGGCGCAGCCGGTCCACGCAGAGACGCGTGACAATGGTGTGCACCCAGGTTCCGGGCTGGCTGCGCGCCGCATCCCAGCGCGCGGCGTGACGCCAGACGCGCAGCAACGCTTCCTGCGCAACCTCATCCGCCTCGGCCGCCGAACCCAGGATCGACTGGGCGAGCCGCAGCATCCGCCCGACATGGCGGTCCGCGAAACGGCGGAAGGCTGCCTCGTCGCCGGCGGCGATGCGCGCCATCAGGGCGGCATCCTCCGCCGCGTCGGGCGCCGCGCTCAGCACGGCGCGCATGGGTTCGGGGGCCGCATCACGGCCATGCTACGGGCCAGGCCGGCCGAATCCCCGGCGCCGCGGCAGAAAAAAATCGTCGGCCGGCGGCGGCGACTCCGCCGATCAGCCCCGTACCACGCCGCAGAGACCGGGATGCCATGGGGCGTCCCGAGAGGATGACGATGCGTGACGGCCGCGGCTCAGGCTCTCTCCGACAGGACCATGGCGCGGTGGCCCGACATGGTCCGCCGCTCGCCATGGGCCGGGTGCGCAGCAGACCCCGGGCCGCGCCCGTCCTCGAAGCCCCCCGGCGCGGATGACCCGCCTGTCCCGGAAGGAGAAGCTCGAATGACGTCAAGACCGAAGGGCCGCCCTGGCATCCTGGCCCTGGCCGCGCTCGCGCTCTGCGCGGGCCCGGCATCCGCACAGAACGGCCCGTCCCCGGCGCAGCGCCAGGTCGCCCAGGCCTGCATGCCCGACATTCGCGCCCATTGCGCGGAGGTCGAGCGCGGCGGTGGCCGCATCCTCGCCTGCCTGCGGCAGAACAGCGAGCGCGTCTCGCCCAATTGCCGGCAGGCCTTGAGCGGCCTCCCGCGCTGAGCCCCGGCTCCCGCCCTTCTCCTCCTCCTCCAGACCGGAGCCTCGACCGATGCGCAGGATCGTCTTCATGGCTGCCCTGTTCAGCAGCATCGCCATGTCCCCAGCGGCCGTCGCCTGGGAGGCGCAGAGCAGCGTCACCGGCCCGCAGGGGCAGACCGCGACCCGATCCGGATCGGCCAGCTGTGCCGATGGCAGTTGCACCCGGTCCGGCTCGGTCACCGGGCCGCAGGGCCAGACCGCCACGCGCAACCGCACCGTCACGCGGACGGCGCCGGGTCAATGGTCGACGCAGGGCACCGCGACCGGGCGCCGCGGCGGCACGGTGACGCGTTCGGGCAGCCTACAGCGCGGCTGGTGACGCGCCGTCCGGGCGGGGTGAGCCCCGCCTGGAAGCGCATGACCGAGACAGGATGGCTCTATGAATATCGCTCCCCCCCTTCGTCAGGGTCCAGCGTCCGGCCTGTCGCAGGCCGAACCGCCGCCCCCGCCGCCACGCCGCCGCAGCGGGCGGCGCTGGCTCCTGCTGGCCGCCCTCTGTGCTGCCGCTGCGCTCGGCTGGCGATACGGCGTGCCGACGCAGGCCGACGCGATCCAGGTCCGCGCGGCGCCCTTCACGCGCACCGTCACCGGTCCCGCCCTGCTCGACGCCCTGGTGAAGGTGGAGGTCGGGGCGCGGATCCCGGGCCGCATCGCCGAACTGGCGGTGGAGGCGGGCGACCACGTCGCTGCCGGCGCGCTTCTGGTGCGGCTCGATACCGGCGATGCGGGGCACCTTCTCGCCCAGGCGGACGCACAGACCGCCGCCGCGCGCCGCGCCGTGACCGAGGCGGAGGCCGATCGCGATGCCGCCGAGGCCGCCCTGCTGCGTGCCCAGGCCGATTTCCGCCGCAAGGAAGAGTTGCTGCCCCGCGGATTCTCGACCCGCGCGGAATTCGACGCGGCGCGGTCGGCGCTCGACCAGGCCGCGGCCAATGCGGATCGCGCCCGCAGCGCGGTGATGCGCGCCCGCGACCAGCTCGGCGCCGCCGAGGCCGGGGCGCGCGGCAGCGGCGTGCGGCTGGGCGACACCGTCATCGCCGCGCCGGTGGCCGGCATCATCACCGACCGGCTGCGCAGCGTCGGCGATGTGGTCGGCGCCGGCTCGCCCATCCTGCGGCTCGTCGATCCGGCGAGCCTGGTGCTCGCGGCGCGGTTCGATGAATCCGTCATGGCGCAGATCGCGCCGGGACAGGCGGCGGAGCTGCGCTACGTCTCGCATCCGGAGCGCGTCTTCCGCGGGACGGTGCTGCGTCTTGGCCGCAGCGTGGACACGACGACGCGCGAGTTCACCGTGGAGGTGACCCTGGCAGAACCGCCGCCGCATTGGGCGATCGGCCAGCGCGCCATGGTCACCCTGGCAACGGGCACGGTGCCCGC
>CAZMCV010000253.1:0-4864 GCA_964564645.1 uncultured Acetobacteraceae bacterium | reverse complement strand
TGAAGCCGCAGGTGGACGAGATCGAGTTCCCCGACGGCAAGCGCATCATCCTGCTGTCCGAAGGCCGTCTGGTGAACCTCGGCAACGCGACGGGGCACCCCTCCTTCGTGATGAGCGCGAGCTTCACCAACCAGACGCTGGCGCAGATCGAGCTGTGGGCCAATCCGGGCAAGTACGAGAGGAAGGTCTACGTGCTGCCCAAGCACCTGGACGAGAAGGTGGCCGCGCTGCACCTCGAGAAGGTCGGCGCGACCCTGACGAAGCTGACGGCGCAGCAGGCCGGCTATATCGGCGTCGGCGAGGCCGGCCCCTTCAAGGCCGAGCAGTACCGCTACTGAGCCGGATGGCGGAGGGGCGAAGGCCCCTCCGCCGCGCGCCCCGGAGTTCGTGAAAAATATCGAAATTGCAAAAGAATGCCCGCTGAGGTCCTCGGGGAATTCTCCTCGAGGTCGAGGCTGACGGGCCTGCTTTAACAAGCTCTCAGCGCGCCGAGGCCACCGCCACGAAGTTGGCCATCGAATCCTCGGCGACGCGGAACCACTGGGTCTGCTCCACCCGGTGCCTCTCCCAGTGCTGCCAGACCTTCCGGAACCGCGGATTCTGGTCGCCGAGCTCGGCATAGAGCTCCTGGCTGCCCTTGTAGGCGGCGTTCAGGATCTCGCGCGAATAGGGGCGGAGCTGCGCGCCCTGGGCGATCAGGCGGCGCATCGCCGGCGGGTTGATCTCGTCGAAGCGCGCCATCACCCAGTGCCAGCACTCGGCGCCCACCGCCTCCAGCGTCTGCTGGTAGTGCTTCGGCAGCTGGTCCCACAGCTTCGCGTTGATCATCATGTCGGTGGACGGCGCGAACTCCCACCAGCCCGGGTAGTAGTAGAACTTGGCGATGCGGTTGAAGCCCAGCTTCTCGTCGTCATAGGGCCCGATATACTCGGCCGAATCGATCACCCCGCGCTCCAGCGCCGGATAGATGTCGCCGGGGGCGAGCTGCTGCGCGACGACGCCGAGCTTGGTCATCACCAGGCCGGCCATGCCGGCGATGCGCATCTTGATGCCCTTCATGTCGTCTAGCGTGCGGATCTCCCGGCGGAACCAGCCGCCCATCTGCGCGCCCGTGTTCGCCGTCGGGATCGCATGCACGCCCTGGTCGCGGTACACGTCCTGCAGGATGTCGCGCCCGCCGCCCTGGGTGAACCAGGACCAGGTCTGGCGGCTGGACGGCCCGAAGGGCACGGCGGTGCCGAAGGCCAGG
Organism: uncultured Acetobacteraceae bacterium; assembly: GCA_964564645.1. GTDB lineage: Bacteria > Pseudomonadota > Alphaproteobacteria > Acetobacterales > Acetobacteraceae > CAZMCV01. The sequence goes on along the minus strand of CAZMCV010000253.1, from coordinate 3,615 downwards.
GTCGGGTCCTTGCCGTAGTAGAACAGCGCGGGCGTGAAGCCGCATTCGACATTTCCGCCGCCGACCGCGTCGAGCACCTGCAGCGCGGGGACGATCTCGCCCGGGCCGAAGGGAACGATCTGGAAGGTGCCGTCGGTCAGCTCCTCGACGCGCTTGCAGAAGCGCTCATGCACCGCCCAGAGCGTGTCGACCGATTTCGGGAAGCTTCCCGGGCAGCGCCAGCGGATGCGCGGCTGCGCGGAGGCAAGCATGGGCAGGCCGAGCGTCGCGGTCGCGGCCGCGGCGCCGGCCATGTGGCGGCGTCCGATCATTCTTGTTTCCTCCCTGCGGCGCGGCATGTCGTCGACCGCGCACTCCGCGAGCCTGCACCAGGGGCCGGCCCGCGATCAAAAGGATTCGCGCTCCGCCGCGCCGGGGAGGGGCAGGGCTCCTTTCGCCTCGCCGGCAAGGCCGGCGGCGTGCGTTCGCGGTGGCCACGTCATTGGCCCGGCAGCCCTTCGCCTCGGGGAACCGGCGGGCCCGCCCGATCCGCGGCCTCGCCCGATGCTGCCCGACTCACCAGCGTCGCGAGCCGGTCCGGCAGACCGCTGCCGCGACCGGCGCTACTTCTCGCAGCGGATGAACAGGGTGCTGCGGTTGGCGATCTCGCCGACATCGGCCGCGCCGCGCTCCGGCCCGGTGCTCGGGGCGACCGCGGGCGCGAGGCCGGTGCGCCGCAGGAAGGCCAGCGCCGCCTCCCCCTTCACCGCGAAATTGACGTTCTGCGCGATGTCGCCGGTGCGTTGCGCCACGCGCTGCGCATTCAGCTTCGAGACGACGACGCCGACGATGTGCCCCTGCATGTCGAGCAGCGGGCCGCCGGAATTGCCCGGTTGCACCTCCGCGCTGATCTGGAACTGCGCGGGGTTGTCGCCGAGCCCGGCCAGCCCGTTGATCTCGCCCCGCGTCAGCTTGGGGTCGGAGGAGAGCAGCCCGGCCAGCGGGAAGCCATAGGCGACGACGCCGTCGCCGCGGCGGATCGGCGGGCCGGCGCGGAAGGCCAGCGGCGGCCCTGGCAGCCCGGGCACGGCCAGCAGCGCCAGGTCGAGCTGCTGGTCCACCTTCGCCGGCGGCACCGCGCCGAGCCAGCGCCCATCGGGCGTGCGCAGCACGATCCGGTTGCAGCCCTCGACGACATGCTGGTTGGTCAGCACGCGGTCCGGCGCGACGAGGAAGCCGGTCCCGGTCGAGACGGCGCGTGCCTGCGCGTTCGGCCGCTGCTGCGCCACCTCGGGGCCGGAGGGCGCCGCCGCGGCGGCGGGCCGCGCCGCGCCGCTCAGCGCCACCTCGGTCGCGGCGCAGATATCCTGGTCGCGCAGCACCGATTCCCGCCCATCCCCCAGCACCAGGCGCAGGTCGAAGCGGCAGCCGGCCTGGGCGTTGGTGCGCACGCGGAACCCGGCCTCGGGCAGCAGGGGGCGGTCGGGGCTGAGCAGGTTGCCGCCCCAGTCGCCCTGGGCGCCACGCCCGGCGCGCACGGCGTAGAGGCCGACCGCGTCCGCGCCCGTGCGGTTCACCACGCGGAAGACCTGCGCCTCCTGCGCCGCGGCGGGGGGCGCGGGCGGCAGGGCGATGAGCAGGGTCGCGGCGAGGAGGAGGCGGCGGAAGCGGCGCATGGCTGGCCGCATGTCGGCGTCGCCGCGGGCCGAGTCAATCGTCCGTGACCCGCGCGGCCATGGCCCCGGGCGGAACCGAGGCGTTTCGCCGCGCTTGACCCGTCCCGGGCGGGAGGCGCCAATGGCCCTTGACCCTCCCATGGTGGGAAGCACCATCTCCCCCGGCGGAGGACGCCGCCATGCCCGAAGCGCCGCTGACCACCGCCGCCCCCATCTCGATCCCGGTCGACGGGATGACCTGCGCCTCCTGCGCCGGGCGGGTGGAGCGCGCGCTGCGCGGCGTCCCCGGGGTGGCGGAGGCGCATGTGAACCTCGCCACCGAGCGCGCCGAGGTGCGCGGCAGCGCCGAACTTCCCGCCCTCGCCGCCGCGGTGGCCAGGGCGGGCTACGCGGTGCCGGAGGAAGGGACGACGCTCGGCATTGGCGGGATGACCTGTGCCTCCTGCGTCGGGCGGGTGGAGCGGGCGCTGCGCGCCGTCCCCGGGGTGCTGGAGGCCTCGGTGAACCTGGCGACGGAGCGCGCCACGGTCCGGGCGTTGCGCGGCACCGACCCGGCCCTGCTCGCCGCCGCGGTGGCGCGCGCCGGCTACCGGGTGGTCGCCGCGCCGGGCACCGAGGCGGCCGATGCGGAGGAGGCGCCGCGGGCCTGGCGGGAGAGGCGGGACCTCGCCCTCGCCGCCCTGCTGACCGCGCCCTTCCTCCTCGGCATGCTCGGCATGGCCTTCGGCGCGGATTGGATGCCGGCCCCTTGGGTGCAATTCGCCCTGGCCACGCCGGTGCAGTTCTGGCTCGGCGCGCGGTTCTACCGGGCCGGCTGGGCGGCGTTGCGCGCGGGCACGGGGAACATGGACCTCCTCGTCGCGCTCGGCACATCCGCCGCCTGGGGCCTGTCGACCTGGATGCTGCTGCGCCATGGCGGCGGCGCGCATGCCGCGCACCACCTCTATTTCGAGGCCAGCGCGGCGGTCGTCTTCTTCATCCTGCTCGGCAAATTCCTCGAGGCGCGGGCCCGGCACGCGACCGGGGCCGCGATCCGGGCGCTGCTGGAGCTCCGCCCCCGCACCGCGCGACGCCTGACCGCCGAGGGCGCGGAGGAGGAGGTGGCGACGGCCCTCCTGGCCCTCGGCGACCGGATCGTCGTCCGCCCGGGGGAGCGGATCGCGGCCGATGGCGTGGTGCTGGAAGGCCGCGCGGGCGTCGACGAGAGCCAGCTCACCGGCGAGAGCCGCGCCATCGAGAAGGAGCCCGGCAGCGCGGTCGCGACCGGCAGCATCGCCCTCGACGGGCGCCTGGTGATCGAGGCGCGGGCGATCGGGGCGGAGACGGTGCTCTCCCGCGTCGCCGCCCTCGTCGCCGCGGCGCAGGCCTCGCGCGCCCCGGTGCAGCGCCTGGTCGACCGCGTCAGCGCGGTCTTCGTCCCGGTCGTCGTGGCGATCGCCGCCGCGACGCTGGTTGGCTGGCTGCTCGCCGGCACGGATCTCGAGGCGGCGGTGCTGCCGGCGGTCGCGGTCCTGGTCATCGCCTGCCCCTGCGCGCTCGGCCTGGCGACGCCGGCGGCCATCATGGCCGGCACCGGGGCGGCGGCGCGCGCGGGGATCCTGGTGCGCGATGCCGAGGCCATCGAGCGCGCGCAGGGCGTGACGCTCGTCGCCTTCGACAAGACCGGGACGCTGACCGAGGGCAGGCCGCGCCTGGCCGCGCTGCACGTGGCGCCCGGGGTGACGGAACCCGAGGCGCTGGCCTTCGCCGCCGCGCTGCAGGCGGGCAGCGAGCACCCGCTGGCGCGCGCGGTGCTGGAACGCTTCGGCACCGCCGCCAGCCCGCCGCCGGTCGAGGCGTTCCGCGCGCTGCCCGGCCGGGGCGTCGCGGGCCTGGCGATGGGAAGGCGGCTGCTGCTCGGCAGCCCGCGGCTGCTGGCCGAGAGCGGCGCGGAACCCGGCGCGCTGGCCGCGGCCGCGCA
>CAZMCV010000252.1:0-4912 GCA_964564645.1 uncultured Acetobacteraceae bacterium | reverse complement strand
CCCGCGCCGGGCGCCGGGGCGGCGCGGCCCCGGTCCCGCCGGCGGTGCCGCGGGAAGGCCGTCGCCGGGGGGTGTCGCGGTCGGGCCAGGCTAGCGGCGCCCCGCGCCGCCACTGAGCTCGGCGGCGATCTGCGCCTCGATATCCTCCGCCGACATGTCCTCGGCCGGCAGCTCGGGCAGCTGCTCGTCGTTCACCTCCATCACGCCGAAGATGTTCTCGTCGGTCGCGATCAGGTCGAGCACCTCCTCCTCGGCGGGCTCGGGCTCCGGCGCGCGCTGGAGCGACTTGATGATCCCGGCCTCGAGCTCGGGGAAGTCGACGGTCTCCTCGGCGATCTCGCGCAGCGCGACCACCGGGTTCTTGTCGTTGTCGCGATCGACGGTCAGCTGCTCGCCGCGGCCGATGTTGCGGGCGCGCTGGGCGGCGAGGAGGACGAGGTCGAACCGGTTCGGCACCTTGAGGATGCAATCTTCAACGGTCACGCGGGCCATGCGGAAATGGTCCCTCTGGCATAGGTCGGGGCGCCGGCGGCGGAGGGGCCGCCGGGCCGGATACGGGCTGTTCAGATAGCCAGCGCCCTGCCGATCCGCAAGCCAAAGCCTAGCAATTCCGGTGCCGGCGGGCCGCGGGCCAGGCGCGTCTCAGCCCGCCGCGTCGGCTGGCGGCGCGATCGGCGTGGCCTCCGGGCCGGGCGGCAGCGCGGCCAGCATCTCGGCCACGCCCTGCCGCAGGGTCGGGTGCCGCCAGCCCGGCGGCGCGACATCCGCGAGCGGCCGCAACACGAAGCGACGGAGATGCGCGCGCGGATGCGGCAGCACCGGATCGGGGGCGGCGCGCACCAGGTCGCCCATGGCGATGAGGTCGAGGTCGAGCGTGCGCGGCGCATTGGGCAGCCCCCGCACCCGGCCCGCCGCCGCCTCCAGCCGGTGCAGGGCGGCCAGCAGCGCCGCGGGGTCGGGCACGCCCCCGCCCGGCCCGCATGCGGCCCCGTCGAGCGCCAGCCGCGCCACGCCGTTCACGAAATCCGGCACGCCGGGCTGCGGCGGCTCCGCCGGGGACCGGTACCAGCGCGACACCGCGGCGAGGCGCCAGCCAGGCAGCAGCGAAGCCAGGGCCGCGGCCGCGCGGCGGCAGGTCTCCAGCGGGTCCGCCCCATCCGGCCCGGGGAGGTTCGCGCCTATTGCCACGAATGTATCCATGGGTCCTTATCACGAGGCGAAAGGCTGCTAACATGCGGCCTTGGATTCTCGCAGCCAATCTCGAAGGCCTCTCCCGTTGAACCAGGATCGCTACGAACGTCTGGCCGTGTTCATCGACGGCGCGAACCTGTACGCCGCCTCCCGCACGCTCGGCTTCGACGTCGATTACAAGAACCTGCTGGCCTACTTCCGGAAGCAGGGGCACCTGACCCGGGCCTACTACTACACGGCGATCCTGGAGACCGAGGAGTATTCACCGCTTCGACCGCTGGTTGATTGGCTTGGCTACAATGGCTACGCGGTGGTGACCAAGCCGGCCAAGGAATTCACTGACGCCACGGGCCGGCGGCGGGTCAAGGGCAGCGTCGACATCGAGATGGCCGTCGACATCCTGGACCTCGCCCCGTATCTGGACCACGTCGTGATCTTCACCGGCGACGGGGATCTGCGGCGCCTCGTCGAATCCGTGCAGCGGCGCGGCGTCCGGGTCAGCGTGGTCTCCACCATCCGCACCCAGCCGGCGATGATCGCCGACGAGTTGCGCCGGCAGGCCGATAATTTCCTCGATCTCGCCGATTTCGCCGAGCACATCACGCGCCGCCAGGTCGAGCCGCGGCCGCGCCTCGGCACCACGCCCGGCCCGAACACCCTGCGCGCCGCCGGCACGCTGTCGCCCGCCGCCGCGCCGGCGGCCGTGCCCCGCGGGGCGACGCCGGCCGAGCCCTTCCGCGACGTCGCGCCGGACGGGCTGGACTGACGAAGGGGCCGGACCGAAGACGGGCCGCGCCCCCCGGCCTCCCCATGGATCCTGCGCCCCCGGCCGCCGAGGCGCCCGCCCCGCCGGAAGCGCCCGGGCGCGACTGCCCGCTCTGTCCCCGCCTCGTCGCGCTCCGGGAGACCAGCCGGGTGAGCTGGCCGGGCTGGCACAACGCGCCAGTCGATTCCTGGGGGCCGCTCGACGCCCCCATCCTGATCCTCGGCATGGCCCCCGGGCTGCGCGGGGCGAACCGCACCGGGCGGCCCTTCACCGGGGATCATGCCGGGCGGCTGCTCTACACCACCCTGCTCGCCCGCGGCCTGGCGCGCGGCGCCTATGAGGAGCGGCCCGATGACGGGCTGACCCTGGTCGGCTGCCGGGTGACCAACGCCGTGCGCTGCGTCCCGCCCGCCAACCTGCCCACCCCGGCCGAGACCCGCAGCTGCAACCCCTTCCTGCGCGGAGAGATCGCGGCGATGCCGCGGCTGCGCCTGGTGCTGGCGCTGGGCACGCTTGCGCATGACGCGCTGCTGCGGGCCCTCGGCCAGAAGCTGCGGGTGGCGAAATTCGCGCATGGGGCGGTGCATGCGCTGCCCGGCCGCGACGGCGCCGCGCTGCTGCTGGCCGACAGCTACCATGTCAGCCGCTACAACACCTCGACTCGCCGGCTGACGGCGGAGATGTTCGACGCGGTGGTCGCCGCGGCGATCCTTCGCGCCAGTTGACCGCGGCGCGCGTCGCCGGGCCCGATCCGGGCCTTCAAGCGCCGGGGCGCGCGGCCAGCGCCGCCTCGATGGCGCGCGCGAGCTCCGGGGCGTCCGGGGCGATCCTCGTGGCGAAGCCCTGCACGGTCCGGCCATCCCGCGCGACCAGGTATTTGTGGAAATTCCAGCGCGGCGGCCCGCCCCCGCGCTCGGCGAGGAAGGCGAAGAGCGGATGCGCCTCCGGCCCGCGGACGCGCAGCGGCATCGTCATCGGGAACTGCACCTCGTAGGTGGCCTCGCAGAATTGCCGGATGGCCGCGGGATCGCTGCTTTCCTGGTTGAAGTCGTTGGACGGGGCGCCGAGCACGACCAGCCCGCGCGGCGAGAGGCGCCGGTGCAGTGCCTCCAGCCCGCGATATTGCGGCGTGTAGCCGCAGAAGCTGGCGGTGTTGACGACCAGCAGTGGCCGGCCGCGGAACCCGCCGAGGTCGAGCGGCCCGCCATCGAGCGATTCCAGGGGTAAGTCGAAGACGGTCATCGCCGCCTCGGCCCGGCCGGCCATCACCGCCGCGCCCGCCGCGAGCAGGCCGCGCCGCCCGATCGCCGATGCCTCAGCCATAGCGCTCCTCCCGCCAGGGATCGCCGTAATTGTGGTAGCCGCGCACCTCCCAGAAGCCGGGCCTGTCCTCGCGCAGCAGTTCGATCCGCGTCACCCATTTCGGGCTCTTCCAGAAATACAGCTTCGGCAGCACCACCCGCACCGGGCCGCCATGCTGCCGGGTCAGGGGCTGGCCTTCCCAGGAATGCGCCAGCAGCACGTCCTCCGCGACGAAATCCTCGAGCGGGACGTTGGTGGTGTAGCCGTCATAGGAGGTGAAGGAGACGAAGCGCGCCTCCTCCTTTGGGCGCGCCATCGCGATCAGGTCGCGGGCGCGCACGCCCTGCCAGCGATTGTCGTAGCGGCTCCACTGCGTGACGCAGTGGATGTCGCTGACGGTCTCGACCTGCGGCAGCGCCAGGAACTCGTCGAGCGTCAGGCGGACGGGGGCCTGGACCAGCCCCTCGACGCGCAGCCGCCACTTGTCCTTGGCGACATCCGGCTGCACGCCGAGGTCGAGCACCGGCCAATCCTTCACCAGGGTCTGGCCGGGCGGCAGGCGGTCGCGCGCCGGGTCCGCGGTGCTGCCGGTCAGCAGCCGGCCGTCGCGGGCCCAGGCCTGCTTCGTCTCGACCAGCTTGTCCCGGACCTTGCCGGTCAGGGGGATCTCGGGGTCCTCGCCATCGGCCATGCCGTCCTCCATCGCCCCATAGGTGCCAGCCGGCGGGTCGGATGCAAGGGGCGCTGGCAAGGCGCTGGCGCCGCGCGCGGGCGGCCCCGCGGCGGTTGCCGCCTGCGCGCGGGGCGCCGGCCGCCGCTACCCCTTCTCCCGCATCAGCCGCGCCTTGTCGCGCTGCCAGTCCCGCGCCGCGATCGCCGCGCGCTTGTCGTGCTTCTTCTTGCCCTCGGCGAGGCCGAGCAGCACCTTGGCGCGGCCGCGTTCGTTGAAGTGGATCTGCAGCGGCACCAGGGTCGAGCCCTCGCGGGTGATCGCGCCGGTCAGCTCCTGCACCTGGCGCTTGTGCAGCAGCAGCTTGCGCGGCCGGCGCGGCTCGAACTTCGCCATGAAGCTGCCGGCCTGCCATTCGGGGATGTAGGCGTTGAACAGCCACATCTCGCCGTCGCGCTCGCCCGCCCAGGCCTCGGTCAGGGTGGCGCGGCCGGCGCGCAGGCTCTTCACCTCGGGCCCGACCAGCATCAGCCCGGCCTCGACCGTGTCGCCGATCTTGTAGTCATAGCGCGCCTTCCGGTTGGTCGAGGCGACGCCGTGGCTGATCATGCCCTTCTTGCGCGGTGCGGTGGTCACGATGCGATGGTCCTCAGACGCCGGGCGCGCGCCTGGCTTCGCGCCAGGGGGCGCGGCGGCCGGGCGGCCGCCCGCGGCGCCAGCCCTGCCGGCGTGCCCCTTCGTTCAGTTCAGGAGCCCGACGGAGATCATCGCCTCGCGCACGCGCTTGCGGGTCGGCTCGCCGACGGGCGCGAGCGGCAGGCGGCAATGATCGCTCGGGGTCTTGCCGATCAGGCTCGCGGCATACTTCACGGGCCCGGGAGAGGTCTCGGCGAAGAGCGCGTCGTGCAGCGGCACCAGGCGGTCCTGGATCGCCATTGCCTCGGACACGCGGCCTTCGCGCCAGGCCTTCTGCATCTCGGCGC
>CAZMCV010000251.1:0-4917 GCA_964564645.1 uncultured Acetobacteraceae bacterium | reverse complement strand
GCTGGAGGACGAGGTCATCGGCATGGGCCTGTCGCTGATGCGGGCGCCCGATGCGGCGGGGGGCACCTTCACCTCGGGCGGGTCGGAAAGCATCTTCCTCTCGATGCTGGCGGCGCGGGACCGGGCGCGCGCGGAGCGCGGCGTGGCCTTCGGCGAGGGCAACATCGTCCTGCCGGACAGCGCGCACCTGACCTTCGACCGCGCCTGCTGGTATCTCGGCATGACGCCGCGGCGGGTGCCGGTGGGCCCGGGGCTGCGCGCCGACCCGGCGGCGATGGCGGCGGCGGTGGATGGGAAGACGGTGGCGCTGGTCGGCTCCGCCCCCTGCTATCCCTTCGGCGTCTTCGATCCGATCGCGGAGATCGCCGGGATCGCCGCGGCGCGCGGGATCTGGATGCATGTGGATGCCTGCGTCGGCGGCTTCCTCTCGCCCTTCTTCGCCCGCCTCGGGGAGCCCGTGCCGGAGTGGGATTTCCGCGTCCCGGGGGTGACGGCGATCTCGGCCGACATCCACAAGCACGGCATGGCGGCCAAGGGCGCCTCCCTGCTGCTGGTCCGCGACGAGGCGCTGCGGCGCTTCCACCGCTTCGAGAGCCGCGCCTGGCAGCGCGGGCCCTATGCCGCCTACACGACGCAGGGGGCGCGGCCGGGCGGGGCGGTCGCGGCGGCCTGGGCGGTGCTGCACTATCTGGGGGAGGCGGGGTATCTCGACCTCGCCCGGCGGATCCTGGCGGCCAAGCGGGTGATGACGGCGGGGATCGCGGCGATCCCCGGGCTCGAGGTGCTGCGGCCGACCGATCTCAGCCTGTTCGTCTGGCGTGCCGCCGACCCGGCGCTGGATATCGGGCGGATCGCCACGGCGATGGATGGGCGCGGCTGGCTGCCGGGACGGATGCAGCAGCCGGACGGGATGCATCTGCACCTGAACCCGGTGCATGCGGAGATCGCGGAGGATTACGTCGCCGATTTGCGCGCGGCGGTCGAGGAGGCGCGGGCGGGCGCGGTCGAGAGCATGGCGGCGGGCGGGACCTATTGAGCGGGGGCGCCCATGCGGTGCCTGGGCACCGGAGCCTCCCTCGGGTTCGCCGGGGCCCCGCTCACGGCGCTGCCTGACACCCCTGCCGCGGCGGACCGTCCCGCTGCCGGCACCAACCTGGCGGCCCTGGAGGCGGCAAGACCCCGGGCGAGACCTCTGGTCCAGGTGCGGAACCGGCCGCGCTCACGGCGCGGGTCGGATTCCGGAAACCCGATGCCGTCGCCTGTCCCGAGAAGGGCCCCTCTCCGCCGCGCCTTCCGACGTGTTGCGAGAGGGAGCCACGGGGATGCGATCACGCCGCGTCCGCTGTCGGAGAGCCATTTCGCGGGCTGCGAGCCCCGGAAACCTGGGGGCGACGATCAGGTGCCGCGGCAGAACTCCTCGGCGGTCATCGCGCGGCCGAAAGTGACCGTCGTGCCGACCCGGGCAACGAACTCGGTGACGCCGAGCGCACCGTTCGCGCTGTTCGACCAGTCATGCGTGATCCCGATCCCGGTGAAGGGGACCGCACCGAACGGGTAGTAGCCGCGCCCGGCCCAGGGGTCGGGCCGACCGTACCGCCAGGACTGCCAGAGGTGACCGGCGACGAAGTGCAGATCCCGCAGATGGTCGGACAGCGCGCCGAACTGCGTCGTGACCGCCTTCAACTGCTGCTCGAGTTCGGCCGGACCCGCAACGGAGGGCTGTACGGCAGGCTCCGCCGGCACGCCCATGGCGCGGACCGCCGCCGCGAGCGCCTCGAGATGTCCGGCGAGCGACGAGATCTCCGCTTCGGGCAGCGGCTGGAAGTCGTCGGAGCATGCCGACGTTTCGAGTGATGTCCCGCTTACGCAGGGACGGATCAACGCCGCCCTTGGCACCTTGACCGTGAAGACATTGCGCCTCGGCGCGCGCAGAGGAAGCCCGAGGATCCGGTGCAGCGCGCGCTCGGGGTCGGCCAGGCCCGCGCATCGCCGGCGCAGTTCATCCGGCAGGGCGAGCCAGAGCGGTCGCTTGAGCTCCTGCGGACCGGGCTTGGCGTCGACAGTGAAGTTGATCAGCTCGACTTGCTCGGTGGCCGGGAGGGAGCGGAGCGGCACGGCCTCGGGACGGTAGCGCGCGGCCTCGCGGAGGGCACCGTCGTAGTCGGCATGCGGCGGCGCAGCGTGAAGCCACGCGACTACGACGACGGTCAAGAAGGCCGATCCGATGCCAAGGAACATGGCCCACCAGGACCAGTGGACCTGGCGAGCGGCGAAGGCAACGCGACGCACGAAGCCGCCCATATCGGCCCCGGACGGTAGGCCCAGCATCATCCGAACGCCTTGAGCAGGTCGACATTCGTCAGCCAGCCCTGCATCGCGGAATCCGGCTTGCCATTGGCGGTGACGATGATGTCCTGCGCCCCGGAGACCGCATCGAGCGCGGAGCGCGCCGCCGCCAAGCTCGCCGCGGGCTCGACGAAAGCGACCTTCCTGCTGACTTGGTCCAGGCGCGCCGTGTCCTGCAGGAAGTCGGCGAATGTCTGCGCCTGGCCGCGCTCATCCTGGGACAGGGAGGCAATGTAACGGTTCAGCTCACTCACATGAAGGACATGCCGGAAGACCAGCGCTGCATGGAAAATGAGCCGCGAATTGCCCGTCTCAGGCCCGAGCCGTGTCTGCAATTCGCTGATGGCGATCTTGTCGGGCGGCGTGACCGTGAGGTCGTAGGCGCCCCGGATCGAGGCCATCGGGATCATCTTTTCGCGGACGCTCACGGTGGTCGCGTCGCTGCCCGGCGCACCGACGCGGCGGACCGCGTTTTCCAGGCTGTCTTGCGTGCGATCGAGGGCGCGCGACTGGAAGTAGAAGGTCAACACGGTGCTGACCCAGCCGGCGAGGACTGGCAGCAGTACGGTGAAGATTTTCTCCGCCATCTGCACGGCCGGGGCCGCTGTACCGTTCGCGCCATTGCTGAACGCGGCCAGCACGACGATCACCACGATCAGCAGCGAGACGATGAGGAAGGAGCCAACCGTAACGATCAACGCCAGGCGAAGCCTCGAGTCCGGCTCTCCATCTCTTGACGTCAGGGTCTGGGCAGGGAGGTGAACCGTCCCATCGGCACGGTCGGGCGTCGCCATTGAATAAGTTCCTGTGATGCAGCCTGAATGAAACGAGCGTCGCGCGGAACGCCGGCGAAATCAAGCATGATGGTTGTCTTCTCGGCTCCTCTTCGGCTTTCCCGCGCGCCGCGGCATGGACCCGACCGCCGCGCGGCGGGGAGCAGAAGCAGATGAGAGGTTCGGGGAGAACACCTTCTCCCCGGCCTTGCCTTGCCTGCCGCAACAGAGGCGACGTCGTTCACCCGATTGCCCCGAGGTGTCTCGCCTTCGCTCCCGCGCGCGGATACGGTGCCCGCCATGCGCTACCTCTCGACCCGGGGCGAGGCCCCGCCGCGCGACTTCGAAAGCGTCCTGCTCGCCGGCCTCGCCGAGGATGGCGGGCTGTTTGTGCCCGCGGCCTGGCCGGAGCTGTCGCCGTCCGAATGGCGTGCGCTGCGCGGCCTGCCCTATCCGGCGCTCGCCGCGCGGCTGATCCATCCCTTCACCGGCGGCGCGCTGAGCCTCGAGGCGCTGGAGGCGATGACCGGGGCCGCCTATCGCGGCTTCGGCCACCCGGCCGTCGTGCCGCTGGTCCAGCTCGACCACCGCAGCTTCGCGCTCGAGCTGTTCCATGGGCCGACCCTGGCCTTCAAGGACCTCGGGCTCCAACTCCTCGGCCTGCTGTTCGAGGATGTGCTGGCCAGGCGCGGCGAGCGCATCACCATCGTCGGCGCGACCTCGGGCGACACGGGATCGGCCGCGATCGAGGCCTGCCGCGACCGCGCCAATCTCGACATCGTCATCCTGCATCCCCGGGGCCGCACCAGCGAGGTGCAGCGGCGGCAGATGACGACGGTGCTGTCCGACAACGTCGCCAACCTGGCGGTCGAGGGCGATTTCGACGACTGCCAGGACCTGGTGAAGGCGATGTTCAACGACGCGCCCTTCCGGCGCGAGATGAACCTCTCGGCGGTGAACTCGATCAACTGGGCCCGCGTGGCGGCGCAGATCCCCTACTACGCGGCCGCCGCGCTGGCGCTCGGCGCGCCCGACCGGCCGGTCGCGGTCAGCGTCCCCACGGGCAATTTCGGCAATGTCCTGGCGGCCTGGGGCGCGCGGCGGATGGGGCTGCCGATCGAGCGCTTAATCGTGGGATCGAACCGCAACGACATCCTGGCGCGGTTCCTCGCCGCCAACGACATGACGGCGCGCCCCGTCGAGCCCAGCCTCTCGCCCAGCATGGACATCCAGGTCAGCTCGAATTTCGAGCGGCTGCTGTTCGAGCTTCTGGGCCGCGACGGCGCGGCGACGGCCGAGACCATGCGGCGGTTCCGGGCCGAGGGGCGCATGCCGGTCCCGGATGCCGCCTGGCGCCAGGCGACGTCGCTGTTCCGCGGCTTTACGCTCGACGATGCCGGGACGCTCGCCGAGATCCGGCGGCTGTGGCAGGGCCAGGGCTACCTGGCGGACCCGCACACGGCGGTCGGCACGGCGGCGGCCCGTGCCCTGGCGCCGGAGGACCGGTCCATCCCGGTGATCGTCGCCGCCACCGCGCACCCGGCGAAGTTTCCCGACGCGGTGGAGCAGGCGATCGGCCACCGCCCCGCCCTGCCCGCCCGCCTGGCCGACCTGTATGCGCGGGAGGAGCGCTACGCGGTCCTGCCGGGCGATCTCGGGCAGGTGGAGGGGTTCGTGCGCGGCCATGCGAGGCGGAACCGGCGGGCGCCCCAGGGCAATCGCTTGAAGGTCGTCGGGATTCCTGTCCCGCCTGAAGTCTGAATCACTCGGAGGCCTCGGTGCTGGAGGGCTCCCCGAT
>CAZMCV010000250.1:0-4946 GCA_964564645.1 uncultured Acetobacteraceae bacterium | reverse complement strand
GGCGCGGGAAGTCATCGGGCTGTCCGGCAACACCGGGCGCTCCAGTGCCCCACATATCGCCGATCTCGCCGCGCTGCCGATGGTGCAGCGCGCGCATGTCGCCGAGGCGCTGGCGTTCCGGCGGCGAATCGCGGCCGGCGGCGCGCTCGCGGCCGCGAGGTAGCCGGGCCGCGGCGCAGCGATTAGACATCGCGGTCACCCCGGCGGCCCCGGCCCGGGCGCGCCCCCCTCGCAGGAAGCACCGCATGCACCGTCCGGGCCGTCGCCTGCCGCCCTGCCTCCTGGCGCTGCTGGTCCTGCTGCTGTCCGGCGCGGCCCTGTCCCCGGCCCACGCGCAGGGCCCCGCCGCGCAGCGCCACATGGTCGTCGCCTCCCACCCGGCCGCCGCCGCGGCGGGGCTCGAGATCCTCCGCGCCGGCGGCGGCGCCATCGATGCGGCCATCGCCGTCCAGGCCGTGCTCACCCTGGTCGAGCCGCAATCCTCCGGCATCGGCGGCGGCGCCTTCCTGCTGCACTGGGACGCCGGGCGCGCCTCCCTCGCCGCCTGGGACGGGCGGGAGACCGCGCCGGCGGCGGCCGGCCCGGGCCTGTTCCTGCGCGACGACCGCAGGCCGATGGACTTCCTCGAGGCCGCGATCGGCGGCCGCGCCGTCGGCGTCCCCGGCGTGCTGCGCATGCTGGAGGCGGCGCATCGCCAGCATGGCAAGCTGCCCTGGGGGTCGCTGTTCGCCGCGGCGATCCAGCTCGCCGAGGAGGGTTTCGCGGTCTCGCCGCGCCTCGCGGGCATGCTCGCGGCCGATGCGCCGCGGCTGCGCCAGGACCCGGGGGCGCGGGCCCTGTTCTTCCTGCCCGATGGCCAGCCGCTGCCGGCGGGGCACCGGCTGCGCAACCCCGCGCTCGCCGCCACCCTCCGCGCCATCGCCGAGGGCGGGGCGGACGCGCTGCACCGGGGCCCGATCGCGGCCGACATCGCCGCGGCCGTCCGCCGCCACGCCAATCCCGGCCTGATGACCACCGACGACCTGGCGGGCTACCGGCCGGTGCGGCGCGACGCGGTCTGCGGCGTCTACCGGGTGACGACCGTGTGCGGCTTCCCCCCGCCCTCCTCGGGCGGCGTCGCGGTGCTGCAGATCCTCGGCCTGCTGGGCCACCAGGACATGGCCGCGCTGGACCCGGCGCGCGGCGCCGCGGCGGGCCCGCCCGGCGCGGAGCGGCTCGCCCTCGACGCGGCGCATCTGATCGGGGAGGCCGGGCGGATCGCCTTCGCGGACCGCAACCGCTACCTGGCCGACCCCGCGCAGGCCGCCGTGCCGGTGCGCGGGCTGCTCGATCCGGTCTACCTCATGCTGCGCGCCCAGCTGATCGACCGCGACCGCGCCCTGGTCCCGCCACCCCGCGCCGGCAATCCGCCCTGGCGCCTCGGCCCCCTGCCCGCCATCCATCCGCCGCAGCCGGAGCACGGCACGGCCCATCTCTCCATCGCCGATGCCGCCGGGGATGTCGTCGCCATGACGACGACGATCGAATCCGCCTTCGGCGCGCGGCTGATGGTCCGCGGCTTCCTGCTGAACAACGAGCTGACCGACTTCTCCTTCCTGCCCGAGATCGATGGCTGGCCGGTCGCGAACCGGGTCGGGCCCGGCAAGCGGCCGCGCTCCTCCATGGCGCCGACGATCGTGTTCGGCGCGGACGGGGATCCGGTGCTGGCGCTCGGCTCCGCGGGCGGGGCGCGCATCATCGGCCATGTGGCGCAGGCGCTCGTCGCGCTGATCGACTGGGGCATGGACCCGCAGGCCGCCGTGGCCCTGCCGCGCATCGGCGCGCGGGACGACGAGCTGGAGCTGGAGGCGGGAACGGCCGCCGCGATCCTGGCGCCGGCGCTGGAGGCGCGGGGCTTCCCGGCGCGGGTCGTGCCGAACACCTCGGGCCTCGGGGTGATCCGCATCGCGCGCACGCCGGAGGGGCGGAGGCTGGCCGGGGGCACCGACCCGCGGCGCGAGGGGGTGGCGCTCGGCGAGTAGCGACGCGCCGCCGGCACGCCCGCGCGGCACACGATGAGAAGGTGATCCGGCGGGGCGCATCGCGGGGATTGAAAACGCGGCGCGGACAGGGCGTGGTGCGCCCCTTCCCGCCACCCCGCCCCGAGGAACGCCGCCATGCCCGCGACCCCCGCCCCGACCCGCCGCCTGGTCCCGCTCGCGCTCGCGGCCCTGCTGGCCGCCGCTGCCCCCGCCCGGGCGGCCGACGAGACCAAGGAGATCGGCTACGTCAACACCGCCATCACCAATCTCGGCCTGACCCGCAGCCACCGCGTGGTGGTCGAGCGCTTCGACGACCCGAAGGTCGAGGGGATCTCCTGCTGGATCAGCCAGGCGCGCACCGGCGGCCTCGCCGGGATGGTCGGCGTCGCCGAGGACCCGGCGCGCTTCTCGCTCGCCTGCAGCGCCACCGGCCCGGTGCGGATCGCCGACAGCGCCCGCCGCGGCGAGCGCGGCGAGCGCGTCTACGAGAGCAGCGCCAGCTTCTTCTTCAAGGAGACGCGGGTCTACCGCTTCATCGACGAGGAGCGGAACGCGGTGATCTACCTCGCCTGGTCGACGAAGCTGGTCGAGGGCTCGCCCTACAGCGCGATCGCATCGGTGCCGACCCGGTAGGGATTGTCGAAGGGGTGTTGAAGACCTTTGGATCGGGGCGCGGTGGCGGGGGGAAGAAGACACTTCTTCCCCCCGCAAGCCCCCCATCATCGCTTTCTGGCACTGGTCCTTCGTGGTTCGGGGGACGCGGCTTCGCCCTACGGCCCGATCCCGCCGCGCCTCACCGCCCGCGCCGCGGCATCGCGTCAGGATTGGCGCGGATCTCCTCGACCGTGCGCCGCCATGCCGCCAGCCGCTCGGGCCCCGCCGGATGGCTGTCGAGCAGCGAGGTCGTCCCCTTGCCCGACAGATGCGTCAGCTTCGCCCAGAGCGTGCCGCCGCGGTCGAGGTCGAAGCCCGCGCGCGCCATGATGTAGGCGCCGAGATAGTCGGCCTCCCGCTCATCCGCCTTGGAGAAGGACAGCCTTCCAGCCTGCGCCCCGGCCTGCGCGCCCAGCCGCGACAGGCCGAGATCGATGCCGAGCGCCTCCGTCGCGGCCGCGCCGACCAGCGCGCCGGCGATCGCGCCGGCCTGGGTGCGGAGCGTGCCCTCGGCGATGTGTTCGGCGATGTGGTGCGCCATCTCATGCGCGATGACGGCCGCGAGCTCGTCCTCGGTCTCGAGCAGCCGCATCATCCCCGTGGTGACGACGATCTCGTTGCGGCCGCTGGCGAAGGCATTGGCCTCGTTCGCCTGCATCAGGTCGATGCGGAAGGTGCAGGCGCGGCGCAGCTCGGCCAGGCAGAAGGGCTGCGCCGCCTGGGTCAGCCGCCCGGCGACGCGCTGGAGCAGGGCGCGGTCGGCGGCGAGGCCGCGCGGGTTGGCGCGCGGCGGGGGAACGGCCGCGATCTCCCGCTGCGCCTGGGCGATCGCGGCGCGGTCCGGCTTGGGCGGCGCCAGCGGATCGTCGCAGCCGCCGAGAGCGAGGACGAGGAAGAGGGCCGGCACCGCCACCGTCCGACCACGCCGCCGCAACCTCGCTCCGCCAGGCATGTCCCCCTCCGACCGCAACGTCGCGCGGACAATGCCCATGCCTCGGCTCGCGCGGAAGTGGGGTCGGCCGGCGGCCGGATCGGGGCGGCGAGCGATCCTTCACGCCGGCGGCAGGAACAGCGGCGCCACCGCCGCCTCCTCCGGCCGGACCGCCAGCAGCCGGCCGGACCGCCATTGCATCAGCACCGCCCGCGCCCGCAGGTTCTGCCCGCTCCGCTCCTCGAACCGCGCGCCCCAGCCATTGGCCAGCGCCCGGTCGCCCAGCTCCGTCGCCAGCACCGCCGTGCGGAACCGCGCCGCATCGGCCGCGCCGGCACGCTTCAGCGCGTCGAAGAAGACCAGCGCGCCGGCGTAGCAGGCGGCGGAATGGCCGGAGCGCAGCTCTGCGCCGTAGCGCCGCCGATAGGCCTCGGCGAAGGCGGGAAGCCCGGGGGCGAAGCTTTCCTCGATGCGCGGCTGCGGCAGGTCGGCCACCAGCGTGCCCTCGAAGGCCGCGCCCAGCGCCTGCGCCGTCTCGCGCAGCATGTAGCCGCCCGCGAGGCCGACCACCCCCGCCTTGGGCCGCCAGCCCTCGTCCGACAGTGCCCGGAACAGCGCCTGCGCATCGCCGTTCCGCCCCGCCGCATGCACCACGACCTGCGCCGAGGCGGCGCGCAGCCGCCGGACCGCCGCGCCGATCTCCGCCGGCAGCTGCGCCGCGTAGCCGGCACGCTCCGCCAGGGTCAGCCCGGCCTCGCGGATCTGCGCCTCGAGCGCCTGGCCCAGCGCCTCCGCCCCCGGGCCATCGGCATGCAGGATGCCGATGCGAAGGCCCGCCTCGGCCTCCCCGAGCAGCCGCGACAGCGGCGCGGCGGCGCCGAGCGCGGCGCGCGCGAAATCGCGGATGCGCGGCCCGCTGCGGAACAGCAGGCGGAAGCCGCGCTCCGTCAGCGCCTCGCCCGGCGCGCAGAGCTCGAGATAGGGCAGCCCCTGCAGCTCCGCGACCTGCGAGGCCGCCAGGGCGAGCTGGGTGTCGAGCGTGCCGAACAGCGCGAAGGGGCGCTCGGCGGCCGGCAGCCCCGCCAGGCGCCGGGCCTCCGCCCCGGCCTGCGCGGGGTCGGTGACGTCGGTCCGCAGCAGCCGGATCGGCCGGCCGAGCACGCCGCCCGCGGCATTGCGCTCCTCGGCCGCCATCTCGAGGCCCCGCCACGCCTCGTCGCCGAGCAGGGCGAGCGGCCCCGAGAGGGGAAACAGCGCGCCGAAGCGCAGCTCGCCGACCGCCCCGGGCGGGGGCGCCGCGCCGGCCGGCGCCGCGGCCCCGCCC
The DNA here is from genome assembly GCA_964564645.1 of uncultured Acetobacteraceae bacterium. GTDB lineage: Bacteria > Pseudomonadota > Alphaproteobacteria > Acetobacterales > Acetobacteraceae > CAZMCV01. The sequence continues at coordinate 16 of CAZMCV010000250.1, read as the reverse complement.
GCCGGGGCTTGCGGCG
>CAZMCV010000249.1:0-4969 GCA_964564645.1 uncultured Acetobacteraceae bacterium | reverse complement strand
GAGTCGCCGCCCGCGGTCGAGCCGCGCCTTCCGCCGATCGCGCCGGAGCCCCCGGCCCCGGGCCCCGCCGCCGCCTCGCCGCGCCCCTCCCCGCTCCGGCGCCTGCGCGGCTGGGCCGCGCGGCGCAGCTTCGTCCTGGCCGTCCTGCTGCCCACCCTGATCGCCGGCATCTACTTCTTCGGCTTCGCCGCGCCGCAATACGAATCGGAGGCGCGCTTCCTGGTGCGCGGCCGATCGGGCGGCGGGTCGGGCGGCGGCATCGCGGACGCGCTGCAGGGCGCGGGCTTCAGCCGCGCGTCGGAGGAGGCGGTCGGCGTGCGCGACTACCTCCAGTCGCACGACGCCGTCACCGCGCTCCGCGCCCGCCTCGACCTCATCGGCATCTATCGCCGGCCGGAGGCCGACCCGCTCGCCCGGCTGCGCTGGGAGGCGCCGCATCTCGAGCGGCTGACGGACTACTTCAACCGCATGGTCACCACCGAGTACGACATGACCAGCGGCATCACCAAGCTGAAGGTGCGCAGCTTCCGCCCCGAGGATTCCCGCCTGATCGCCTGGGAGATGCTCGTGCTGGCGGAGGAGCTGGTGAACGTGCAGAACCAGCGCATGAAGGACGACACCTTGCGCGTCGCGCATGAGGAGGTGGCGCGCGCCGAGGCGCGGCTGACCAGCGCCCAGGCGGCGCTGACCGGCTTCCGCGACCGCGAGCGGGCGGTCGACCTGGCGCAATCCGCCGCCGTCGCCATCACCAATCTCGGCCAGCTCGAGGCGGCGCTGGCGCAGGCGCGCGCCGAGCTCGCCGAGGCGCAGCGCTTCGCCCGTGGCGACGCGCCGCGCGTGGTGCAGCTGCGCAACCGCATCGAGGGGCTGTCGACCCAGGTCGCCGAGGAGCGCCACCGCCTCGGCCGGCGCGACGACGGGAACCTCACCCAGAATCTCGGCGAGTACGAGCGGCTCTCGACCGAACGGGAGCTGGCCCGCACCCAGCTGGCCTCCGCCATGGCCTCGCTCGAGCGGGCGATCGGCGACGCGCAGCGCCAGCAGGTCTTCCTGCTCCGCGTGGTCGAGCCGAACCTCGCCGAATGGCCGCGCTATCCGAAGGCGACCCTCAACGTGCTCTATGTCTTCCTCTGTTTGTCCGTGGCCTATGGCCTGGCCTGGCTGCTCATCGCAGGGACGCGCGAGCATGCGGCCTGACCGGCGCCCGCGGCGCGCCCTGCTGGCCGCCGCGCTCCTCCTCCTGGCCGGGCCCGCCGCGGCGCAGCTCGGCACGGAGCCGCGGAACAATTTCTCCAACCCCTCCGCGGGCGGCGCGGCCTTTCCGCTGGTGCCGCTGCAGCCGCGGGTGCAGACGCTGCCCAACATCCTCGCGCCCGAGGCGGTGCTGACGCGGCCGGGGCAGGAGACGCAGACCACCAACGCGCCGGCCGTGACCGGCCCGCTCGGCGACACCGGCCGCCCCGCCGGGGCCAGCGCGATCTTCGGCGCCTCGCTGTTCACGCGCGAGGCGACGACGGTCTCCGACGCGCCGAACCCGAACTACGTGATCGTGCCGAACGACCGCGTCTCGGTCCGCACCTGGGGCGCGGTCGAGGGCGAGACGCTGGCCGTCGTCGATCCGGCCGGCATGATCTTCCTGCCCAATGTCGGGCCGATCCAGATCGCCGGCACCCGCGCCGGCGACCTCCAGCGCGTGGTCGAGCAGCAGATCAAGCGGGTCTTCACCGACGAGGTGAAGGTCTATGCGACCCTGCTCACCACCAATCGCATCGGCGTGTTCGTCGCCGGCTTCGTGCGCACGCCCGGCCGCTTCGGCGGCTCCGCCTCGGACAGCGTGCTTGACTTCCTGCTCCGCTCGGGCGGGGTCGATCCGGCGCGCGGCAGCTATCGCGACATCCAGGTCCAGCGCGACGGGCGCAGCATCGCCCAGGTCGACCTCTACCGCTTCCTGCTGCGCGGCATCCTGCCCCAGATCCGGCTGCAGGAGGGCGACACGATCGTCGTCGGCAGCCAGCGCGCGGTGGTCGGCGCCGACGGGGCGGTGCGCAACAACTACCTGTTCGAGGTGCCCGGCCGCGCCATGACCGGGCGCGAGCTGATCGAATACGCCCGCCCGCTGCCGGCGGCCACCAACGCGGTCATCCGCGGCACCCGCCGCGGCCAGCCCTTCTCGCGCTATCTCGGCCTGCCGGAGTTCGCCGCCCAGACGCTCGGCGACCAGGACACGGTCACCTTCATCACCGACTCGCCCGCGCCGACGGTGCGCGTGACGGTCGAGGGCAGCCGGATCGGGCCCTCCGTCCTCGTCGCCGACCGCGACGCGCAGCTCTGCCAGGTGCTCGACCACATCGCCGTCGACCCGAAGCTCGCCGACACGCGCTCGGTCTACCTGCTGCGACGCAGCGTGGCGGCGCAGCAGCGCCGCGCCATCGACGAGGCGCTGGACCGGCTGGAGCGGCAGCTCTTCATGGGCGTGTCGCAGACCACCGGGGTCGCGGCGATCCGCGCGAGCGAGGCCAACCTCGTCTCCTCCTACATCCAGCGCGCGCGCGGCGCGACGCCGGAGGGGCGGGTCGTGGTGCTCGACAGCCAGGGCCGCTGCCTGCCGGTGCGCCTCGAGGATGGCGACGTGATCGTCATCCCCGACCGGTTGCAGACGGTCCTCGTCGCCGGCGAGGTGGTGGCGCCGCGCGCCATCATCTGGCGCGAGGGGCTGACCATCGAGGACTACATCCGCGAGGCCGGCGGCTACACGCCGCGCGGCCGCAGCAGCGCGATGATGATCCGCCGCGGCAGCGGCGAGCTGGTGCTGGAGCCGCGCGAGCCGCCGCGGCCCGGCGACGAGCTGATCGCGCTGCCCTATGTCGACCCCAAGCTCCTCCAGATCGGCTCCGACCTGCTCGGGCTGATCTACCAGGTGGCGGTGGCGACGCGGATCTTCACCAACCCCTGAGCGGGCCGCTCAGGATCGGTGAACATCCCGGGCGCGCGACGGCAGGCCCGCCGCAATCACCGGGGAGCCCCCCGGGATCGCGGATGGCGGGCATCGCCTCGCACGCCCTCAGGCCCGCGCCAGCCGCGGCAGCGCCGCGCGCTCCAGCCAGTCCAGCCGCGCGGCAAGGTCGTCCGGCCGGCAGGCCATCACGCTGCGCACGCCGACGCCGACCAGCCGGACATCGGGCGTCGGCCCCTCCGCCGCCGGGTGGACCCCCTCGGCGCAGTCGATCTCGACGCTCGCCGCCCCTGCCTCGGCGCGTGCCTCGACCACCGCCAGCAGCCGCTCGCCCGCCGCCAGCTCGAAGACCCGGAAGGGCACGCCGGCGGCGGCGCGCAGGCCGATCCGCTGCGGCTTCGGCGGGCCCTGCAGCTCGAGATGCACGCGCACCGGCCCTTCCACCCCGGGCGGGACCGGCAGGCGCAGCCGCGCCGTCCCCGGCAGGGTCCAGGCACCCCAGGGCTCGAGCACCGACCAGGCGGGCCCGTCGCGCAGCGCATCGGCCAGCGCCATCGCCAGGCTCGGCGCGGGACCGGGGAGCAGCGCGACGGGGTGGATGGCCCCGAGCGGGGCGGCGGCGGCCAGCACCGCCGGCCGCCCGGGCCCTGGGGGCAGGCGCTCCGGCGCCACCTCCTCCAGCATCTGCGCGGCGAGATCGGCCCAGCTCCGCAGCCGCAGCCCGGTGGCGATCCGCGCCTCCTGCGCCGCGCGGAAGCCGGCATCGAAGGCGAGGCGCTCGAGCTTGGCCACCAGGTCCGGCGCGTTCTGCGGCTCGAAGGTCACGGCCAGGCCGGCACCCGATTCGCGGAAGCCCGAATGGTCGGGCACCAGCGGCACCTTGCCCGCCGCCAGGCTCTCGGTCACCGGCAGGCCCCAGCCCTCGTAGAAGCTGTTGGCCAGGGTGAAGAGGCAGCCGCGATAGAGCGCGGCCAGCGCGGTGTCCGGGATGTCATGCAGCAGGTGCACCCGCTCGCGCAGCGCCTGGGAGTTGGCATGCAGCGCCAGCGCCGCCTCGGCCAGCCAGCCGCGCTTGCCGACGCAGACCAGGTCCGGCACCGCCTCCGCGCCATGCCGGCGCAGCAGGTCGAGCCAGGCGTTGAACACCATCTGGTGGTTCTTCCGCGCCTCGATCGTGCCGACGCAGAGCACGAAGGGCCGCCCGCTGCGCAGCGGCAGCGGCAAGGTCACGGGCTCTGCGGCGGGCTCGTGCGGCAGGACGGCGTCGAGGCGGATCACCGCCGTCGGCACCGCCTCCGCCGCCTCGGGCAGCAGCTGCCCGCGCAGGCGGCGGAAATCGGCCTCCGTCGAGGCGGAGTTGCACAGCACCTTGTCGGCCAGCAGCGCGACGCCGGCGAACCAGCGCGCGAACTCGTCCACCAGCCCCGCCGCGCAATGCTCCGGCACCAGCAGGGGGATGCAATCGTGCAGGAAGGGGATGTAGCGCAGGCCGCAGCGCTCCTTGGCCTCGCGCACCCGGCGCAGATAGTCCGGCAGCCACCAGGAGGAGCCGAGATTGACCAGCCGCGCCCCGGCGCCGAGGGCGAGCGGAGGGCTGCGCAGCAGGAAGCTGACCGCGGCGGCGACGCTGCCGGCCCATTCCGGCTCCTCGGCCGAGGCGCCGGCGCGGGAGAGCTGGGCGAGCCGGCGGAAGGTCTCGACCGGCAGGCCCTTCCAGGCGCCGAAGGTGGGGTCGAAGACGACGAGGCGGGTGTCGCCGGCCGCGCCGTCCCGGTCGAGCAGGGCGCCGATGAGCTGGAGCTGGACGCGCTGGATGCCCGTCGGCGCGCGGTTGTGGCGGAAATAGTCGAGCAGGTCGGAGACATCGAGAAGCAGCGCGCCGTTGGCCGCGTCCGCGGGCGGGGCCGCCGGCGCGGGCATCGGCGCGGGTTCGGCGGGCGCCGCCTCGCTCGCCGCCTGGGCCGGGGCGGGTGGTGGCGCCTCGGCGATCGGGACGGGCGGCGGCGCGGCCGGGAG
>CAZMCV010000248.1:0-5006 GCA_964564645.1 uncultured Acetobacteraceae bacterium | reverse complement strand
GCGTGGTGAAGAACATCACCGATTACGGCGCCTTCGTGGACCTCGGCGGCGTCGACGGGCTGCTGCACGTCACCGACATCGCCTGGCGCCGCATCAACCATCCCAGCGAGGCGCTGGAGATCGGCCAGAAGGTCAAGGTGCAGGTCATCCGCTTCAACCCGGAGACCCAGCGCATCAGCCTCGGCATGAAGCAGCTGATGTCCGACCCGTGGGACGGCGTCGCCATCAAGTACCCGGTCAACGGCAAGTTCTCCGGCCGCGTCACCAACATCACCGACTACGGCGCCTTCGTGGAGCTGGAGCCCGGGGTGGAGGGGCTGGTCCATGTCTCCGAGATGAGCTGGACCAAGAAGAACGTGCATCCGGGCAAGATCGTCGCCACCTCCCAGGAGGTCGAGGTGCTCATCCTCGATGTCGACGAGCCGAAGCGGCGCATCTCGCTCGGCCTGAAGCAGGCGCAGGGCAATCCGTGGGAGGTCTTCCTCGAAGCCCACCCGCCCGGCTCCGAGATCGAGGGCGAGATCCGCAACATCACCGAGTTCGGCCTGTTCATCGGCGTCGGCCCGGACCTCGACGGCATGGTCCACATGTCCGACCTGTCCTGGGACGAGCAGGGCGAGGCGGCCATCCTCCACTACAACAAGGGCGAGACGGTCAAGGCCAAGGTGCTCGATGTCGACGTGGAGAAGGAGCGCATCTCCCTCGGCATCAAGCAGCTCCAGGCCGACCCCGCCGCCGAGGTGCTCGACAAGGTCCGCAAGGGCGACGTCGTCACCTGCATCGTCACACAGGTGCAGGCGAACGGCATCGAGGTGAAGGTCGAGGACGTGCTGGTCGGCTTCATCCGCCGCGCCGAGCTCGCCCGCGACCGCGGCGACCAGCGTCCCGAGCGCTTCGCCGTCGGCGAGAAGGTGGATGCGAAGGTCACCGCCGTCGACCGCGCCGCGCGCCGCCTGGCCCTGACCATCAAGGGCAAGGAGATCGAGGAGGAGCGCGAGGCGATGAAGGAGTTCGGCTCGACCGACAGCGGCGCGTCGCTGGGCGACATCCTGGGTGCCGCCATCCGCCGCCGCCGCGAGATGGCCGGCGAGGAGTGATCCTCGCGGCCGCTTCGGGCCTGTGATCGGGGGAGGCTTCGGCCTCCCCCTTTTCGTTTCAGCCGAGGATCGGCGGCTCCATCGCGTGCCAGCCCGTGAGCTGCTGGTAGCGGTGGGCGATGCGCAACAGCGCGGCCTCGGCCATCGGCCGGCCGATGAGCTGCAGCGCGACCGGCATGCCGTTGCGGGTGAAGCCGATCGGCAGGCTGACGGCGGGCAGGCCGAGCCAGTTCACCACCTTGGTGTTCCGCGTCAGCGCCACGACCATGTCGAGATAGGCGCGGCCGCGATTGCCCGTCGTCTCGGCGATGGTGGGGACGGGGATGGCGACGCAGGGCGTGACCAGCACCTCCGCATCGCGGAAGGCCTGGGCGCAGAAGGCCCGCAGATGCGCGCCGCGCAGCTTCAGCGCCTGGATATAGTCGGCGGCGGGGATGAAGAAGCCGGCATGCAGGCGCTGGCCGACCTCGAAGCTGTAATCCTCCTGGCCATTGCGCATCTGCTCGAGGTGGTTCGCCGCGCCCTCGGCCTTCATCACCAGGGGATGCAGCTCGGCGACCTCGTGCAGCAGCGCGGCATCAAGCGGCATTTCGGGCACCGGATGGCCGGCGCGCTCCAGCACGGTGATGGCCTCCGCGATCGCCGCCGCGACCTCGGGGTGCAGCCCTTCCTCGAAATAGCCACGGGCGAGGCCGAGCCGGGGCAGCGGTGCCGCGCTGTCGAGCGCCGCCTCGCAGCCCGGCGGCGCCGGCCAGTCCAGCGTGCCGGCATCGGCCAGGTCAGGCCCGGCGATGACGTCCATCAGCCGCGCCGCGTCGCGGGCGGTCCGCGCCAGCGGCCCGGCGGTGTCGAGGCTGAAGGACATCGGCATCATGCCGTGCCGGCTGACCCGCCCCTGGCTCGGCAGCATGCCGACGACGCCCGTCACCGCGGCCGGGCAGCGCACCGACCCGCCCGTGTCCGACCCCAGCGAGCCATGCACCAGCCGCGCCGCGACCGCCACGCCGGAGCCCGAGGAGGAGCCGCAGGGGATGTGGTCCGCGTTCCAGGGATTGCGGCAGGGCGCCGGGTAGTTCGGGTTCCAGCCATGCGGCCCCATGGCGAACTCCACCATGGTCAGCCGCCCCATCTCCAGCGCGCCCGCGGCATCGAGCTTCGCCAGGGTGGTCGCCGTGACGGTCGGGCGATGGTCCGCGCGCAGCTTCGACCCGCAGCCTGAGACGCGACCCGCGCGGTAGAACATGTCCTTGTGCGCCAGCGGCACGCCGTGCAGCGTGCCGAGCGCCGCGCCATCCGCCACCGCCCGGTCCGCCGCATCGGCCTGGGCGCGCAGCCCCGCCGCATCGACCTCGACGAAGCAGGAAAGCGCTTCGCCGAGGCGCGCGTGCCGGTCGAGGCAGGCCTCCGCGACCTCGCGCGCGCGGACCTGGCCCTGGGCGATGGCGGCGGCGGTGTCCGTCAGGCTCGCGCGCGACCAGTCGGTCATGGCCTGGCCGCCGTCTCGCGCAGCGCCGCGCGGAAATCATGCGGGTCGGTGTCGAAGGCCAGGCGCGGCCGCGCCGAGGCGATCGCCGCGGAAAGCTGGTCCAGCTCGATGGCCAACTCCTGCGCGCGCGACGCGGTTAGGGCGATGCGCGGATGCGCCGCGTTCCAGGCGCGGATGGTCTCGGCGGGGATGCTCATGCGGGCGTCGCCGCGCGGGGGAAGCGGCGGCGGAAATCCTCCGCCATGTCCTCGAGCGTCACGAAGCGCACGCCCGGATGCTTCAGCATGTGCGCGATCAGCCGTTCCAGCGCCAGCAGCACCTGCGGCCGGCCGGAGACGTCCGGGTGGATGGCGATGGGCACGACCGCGTAGTCGTATTCCCGGTACACATAGTCGAAATGGTCGCGCCAGATCCCCTCCATCACCTGCGGCGCGACATAGCCGTGGCTGTTGGGGAATTTCTTGATGAACATCATCGGCGGCAGGTCGTCGAGGTGCCAGCCCGCCGGGATCTCCACCAGGTCGGTCTCGCGCCCCTTGGTGAAAGGCACCATCCAGTCCGCCGCGGGCTTCGCATAATCGATCGGCGTCCAGGCATCGCCGGTGCGGACGTAATAGGGCACGCAGTCATGGTGCATCAGGCTGTGGTCGTAGCGGATGCCGCGCTCGAGCAGGATCTCGATGCTGGCGGCGCTCACCTCCCACCAGGGGGCGATGTAGCCGACGGGCTTGCGGCCCCAATGCTTCTCGATCAGCGCGATGCATTTGTCGAAGATCGCCTCCTCCTGCTCCCGCGTCAGGGCCAGGGGATTCTCGTGGCTGTAGCCGTGCAGGCCGATCTCATGGCCGGCCGCCACGACCATGTCGGTCTCGCGCGGGAAGCTCTCGATGGTGTGGCCGGGGATGAACCAGGATTGCTTCAGGCCGAAGCGGTCGAACAGCCGGAGCAGCCGCGGCATGCCGACCTCGGCCGCGAAGACGCCGCGGCTGATGTCGCCCGGGCTGTCCTCGCCCATGTAGCTGCCGAGCCAGCCGGCCACCGCGTCGCAGTGGATGCTGAACGCGCAGAGGATCTCTTTCGCCAATGTCCCCTCCTGTCTGGCGGGCCGATTCAGACCTTCGGGCCGATGGCCCTTCGGTCCTCGGACCGCGTCAGTCCTTCTGGTTCGCCTGGCGCCAGCGCTCGATCGCCTCGATCGCCGTCTTCGCGTCGATGATGTCGGCGTAGCGGCGCTCGACATCCTTCAGGTTCTGGTCGTGCGCCGCCTGGTCGTGGTCGCCGACGCAATCATGCGGGACCATCACCCGGAATCCCAGCGAGAAGGCGTCGTTCACGCTGGCGCGCACGCAACCCGAGGTGATGCAGCCGGTGACGATCACCGTGTCCACCCGCTCCTTCGTCAGGATCGCCGCGGCGGGGGTGGCGAAGAAGATGGACGGCGCCGATTTCATCAGCACCACGTCGGGCCCGGCGGCGGCGATGCGCGGGTCGAGCTCGGTCGAGGGCGTGTCCTTCAGCAGGTCGAGCACCGGCGCCACCTTCCAGTGCGGCGCCGCGCGCGGGGTGTCGTAGCCGTTGACGCAGGCGACCACGGGCAGGCCGGCGCGCTTCGCGGCCTCGATGACGGGGACGGTGTTCTGCACCGCCTGGTCCACCATGGGCGCGCCGCCCATCGGGAATTCCGGGTCGATGAAGCCGCGCTGGAAATCGACCACGACGACGCCGATCTTGGAGCCGAAGCCGAGCGCCCGGCTGCCATAGCCGCGCTGCGCGTAGATGTCGGACATGGGGAACCCTCCCGGTTTCGGGCACGAGGCTTGCAAAGCCCGTGCCCGCTGCCTGGGAGGATGCATGGGCTACCGGATCTCCGTCGACACCGGCGGGACCTTCACCGACATCGTCGTGCTGGACCAGGCGGGCCGGCTGCACATCGGGAAGGCACTGACCACGCCGGAGCGCATCTTCCAGGGCATGGAGGGCGGCCTCGGCGTGGTCGCGGGCACGCTCGGCCTGACCACCGCGGATCTGCTCGGCCAGGCGGAGACGCTGATCTACGGCACCACCCGCGCGATCAACGCCGTCGTCACCAAGCGCACCGCCAAGACCGCCTTCCTGACCACCAGGGGCTTCAAGGACACCCTGACCTTCAAGGAGGGCGGCAAGCACGGGCCGCACGACTACTCCTACGACTACCCCGACCCCTACATCCCCCGCCGCCGCAGCTTCGAGATCACCGAACGGATCGGCGCGGAGGGCGACATCGTCCTGCCGCTGGACGAGGCGCAGGCGCGCGGGGTGATCGCGACGCTGGCGGAACGCGGCTTCGAGGCGGTGGCGGTTTCGCTCCTCTGGTCCATCGCCAACCCGGCGCATGAGCTGGCGGTCGGCGCGCTGCTGGAGGAGATGCTGCCGGGCGTGCCCTA
>CAZMCV010000247.1:0-5029 GCA_964564645.1 uncultured Acetobacteraceae bacterium | reverse complement strand
CGCATTCGCACTGGCCTCGGTGCTCACGTCTGCGCCGCGCCCTGCGGCCGCCGGTCGCTGCGCCGCGGCCTCGGCCAGCTTCGCGCGGAGGGCGTCGGCGAAGGCGCCGAGCTGTTCGCGCATCTTCGCGCCGGCCGCCCCGCCCTCGCCGCGCAGCCGCCGGTCGGCGACCAGCTTCATGCCCGAGGTGGCGACCCGGCTCAGCCGCGTCAGCTCCGCCCGGTGCGGCGCGAGGGCCGGCGGCGGAAGCTCGGCGGCGACGCGCAGCGCATCGTGCACGATCGCCGCGAGCTGGCCGAGCAGCGCGTAGCCCATGGTGCCCGCCTGGCCCTTCGCCAGGTGCATCCGGCGCAGCACCTCCTCCATCCGGTCGTCGAAGCCCGGCGCCGCGGCGTCCCAGGCCGCGACATAGGCGTGCAGCTTCGCCGTCTCCTCGGGCAGCGCCTCCTCGTACCGGGCGAGCAGGCGGTGGAGCACGTCCTCCCTCACCCGCGGCGTGCGGCGGCCGAGGACGGATGCGACCTGCGCGGCGACGCTCTGCGGCGCGATCGGCTTGAGCAGCCAGCCGGCGATGTCGTGCCGCTGCGCCGCGCAGGCATCGGCCGGCTCCTGGTTCGCCGTCAGCATCACCACGGGCACCTCGGCGCCCGCGGGCGAGGCGCGGAGCTGCTTGAGGAAGGTCAGCCCGTCCATCATCGGCATCTGCCAGTCGCAGAGGATGAGATCGACCGGCCGCAGCGCGACCCGGCGCAGCGCCTCCGCCCCGTTGCCGCTCGCCAGCACCTCCGCGCAGCCCGCCTGCTTCAGGGTGGCGAGGATGACGTTGCGCATCGTGGGATCGTCGTCGAGCACCAGGATGCGCGACCCGGCCAGCCCGGTCGCGCCGTCGCGCCGCGGCGGGGCCGGCTTCGCGGTGGCCTCGGCCGGGACGGGCGGCGCGGCCGGCGCGCCGCTGTCGACCTCCAGCAGCCCTTCGACCGGGGCGGCATCGGGATGCGGGTCGGTCATCGGTCGCCGGTCATCGGTTCCGCCGCGGCGGCCCGGGCGGGCGGGAAGGGTGGAACGGCATGGGGCGGCGATCGCTTTCGGGTCAGCCCCTGACTTACGCGACCGAACGTGAACCGATGCTTAGCGCGCGGCGCCCGGCACACGCGCCCGGGCGCCCGGGATGGCCGCCCACCCCCCTCGGACGCAGCGGCGGGTCCCGCCCTGCCGCGTGGCGACGGGGCGGGCCCTCGGAGGGACCGAGGCCGCGCAAGCCTGCCCGGCGGGATCGCGCCCGACGGGCGTTCCCCGACCCGCCCTCAGGGTTCGTGATTCAATCGGACTTGCGAAAGAATGCCCTTTGAAACCATTGGGGAAATCCCCGCGAAATCGGGGCTGGCGGGCATTCCTCCACGAACCTTCAGGGCGCGGCGAGGATGGCGGCGCAGGTGGCGGGCAGGCGCGGCCGCGGCCCGGGCGGGCGCGGGGCGGGGCGGCGCGCCTCCGCGCTCCGCCACCAGTCGAGCGTGGCGTCGCAGCCATCCCCGGGCGGCGGCGGCGGCGCCTCCGCGCATTCCGCCTGGCCGGGCGGGCAGCGCAGGCGGATATGCATGTGGCTGTCATGGCCCCGCCAGGGCCGCACCCGCCGGAGCCAGGCCTCGCCGCGATGGTCGCGGCAGAGCGCGCGCTTGATGGCGTGGTTGACCAGGATGCGGTCGACGCCCGGGCTCTCGGCGGCCAGGCGGATCAGCGCGGCATGCGCCGGGGAGAATCGCCCCGGGTCCACATCCGACTCGTCCGGCAGGACCAGCGAGGCGACCTCGATCGCCTCCCGCGCGGCCGCCGGCGGCGCCTCCGGCTTGGGGTTCAGGTCGAGCCAGATGTCGACATCGAGTCCGGTCTGGTGGCTGGCATGGCCATAGGGCATGGGCCCGCCCCGCGGCTGCGCCAGGTCGCCGATCCAGAGGATGGGCGCCCCCCGCGCGCGGTGCCGCCCGGACAGGTCCCGCACGAAGGCGATCAGCGCCGGATGGCCCCAGTTCCGGTTCCGCGACAGGCGCACCGCCTGCCAGCCGGGCCCATCCGGCGGCAGGCGCTCCGCGCCGGCCAGGCAGCCGAGGGTCGGCGTGCCGATGACGCGCGCCGGCCCGGGCGCGGCACCCCGCGCGGCGGCCCAGGCGGCGGGGTCCGGCTCCGCCCCCTGGGCCGCCCCCTGGGCCGAGGCGGACGCGCCGCCCCAGGCGGCGAGCAGGGCGAGCAGGAGGAGGCGGGCCAGCGGAAGGGGGATGGGGCTTCGGATTCAGAACCTCCGCTCGAAGACCGTGACGACGTCGCCGGGCAGCACCAGCGCCTCGCGCGGGGCACGATACTCCACCGGGCGGCCATCGGCGCCGATTCGCGTGATCGACACCACGTCGCGGACGGCGCGGTAGTTGAAGCCGCCGGCGACGGCGATCGCGGTGAGCGCGGTCATCCCCGGCTGGTAGGGGAACTGGCCGCCGCGCTCGACCATGCCGAGGACGTAGATCGGCCGGTATTCCAGGATCTCGACCGCGACGGAGGGATCGCGGAACAGCCCCTTCTGGCCCATGATCCGCTCGATCGCGCCGCGCACCTCGGTGGTCGTCTTCCCGGCGGCGGGGACGGCGCCGATGAGGGGCAGCGCGATCTCGCCGCCATCCGAGACGCGGAACTCGCCGGTCAGCCGCGGGTCGTTGAACACCGTGACGCGCACCTGGTCCTGCGGGCCGAGGCGGTAGGCGGAGGCGGTCTCGGGCTGCAGGGGCGGCAGGCCGGCGCCGGGGGTGCAGGCGGTGCCGAGCAGGAGGGTGGCGGGCGCGGCGAGGAGCAGGGCGCGGCGTCGCGCGACGAGGGTGGCTGGCATCAGGGCATCGATCCTTCGGTAGCGGCCCCGCGGCTTCGACCCGCGCGACCAGGCTGGGCGCGTCGCACGGGCGCGGCCGGCGCGCGGGGGTTGTGCCGGCGGCACCGCCGCTTCCCTCTGACAGAGAAATCCGCGCGCGCGGCTTCGCGTTTCCTTGCGCGACGGAGACATCACGCATTCATGTTGCGCCCCGCCGCGGGCGCGCCCTCCCGCCCGCGCCGTCGCGTGCCGCGCCCTCACGCCGTTGTTTGCCGCCGCGCCGCGCCGCTCGCCCGAGCGTTGATTGACCCTGCCGAATCCGGATGCGTAATCCGGATCGCGCCCGGCCGTCGGCGCGGGCCGCGCCCCGCCTCCGGCTGCAGGCCACCGTTCAACCGCAGCGTCGTCCGGCGGGGCATCGATCCCCGCGCGTCGCGCATCACCGCCCGGAGGACCGAGACCGCGCATGCTCGACAGGACGATCGAGGGACGCGCCCCGGCCGACCGGCGGCCGCCGCCGGGTGCCGCGCGGCCGGCGCCATCGCTGCCCGCGACCGCGTCGCCGATCGAGCCGGAGGGCATGACCGTCTCGGCGCTGCTCGCGGCGCTGCGCCGGCGCCGCCTGGTGCTCGTGCTCTGCGTTCTGCTGTTTCCCCTGGCGGCCCTGGTCGCGACGCGGCAGCTGACGCCGCTCTACACCGCGACCGCGACGGTGATGTTCGAGCCGAGCGGGTATGAGGCGACCGAGCTGCGCAGCATCCTGCGCGACGAGAGCACCACCGACGCGGTGCTCGCCAGCCAGATCGAGGTGCTGCGAAGCCTCGCCGTCGCGCGCCGCATCGTGCGCCGCTTCGACCTCACCTCGCGGGCGGAGTTCGCCTGGTGGATCCGGGACGCGGCGCGCGCGGACAGCATCCCGTTCCAGCTGCGCGAGGCGATGGCCGAGCGGCTCGACGGGATCGCCCCGACGCTGGCCGGGCTGGTCGCGCCCGAGCCGATCGCCGCGGTGCCGTCGGAGGAGGCGGCCGAGATCTCCGCCGCGGAGGCGGTGCGCAACCGGCTGCTGGTGGCGGTGCTGCGGAATTCGCGCGTCCTCGACATCCAGTTCACCTCGCAGGACCGCCAGCTCGCGGCCGAGGTGGCGAACGCCGCGGCCGAGCTCTACATCAACGACCAGCTCGAGATGAAATTCACGGCCGTCCGCCGCGCCAATGACTGGCTCGAGAGCCGTGTCGCCCAGCTCCGCCAGGAGGTCGCGCAGGGCGAGCAGCGCATCGCCGAGCTGCGCGCGCAGTCGGGGCTGACCCGCGGCGTCACCGCCGGGCTCGCCACCGAGCAGGCGAGCCGCATCAACACCGACCTGATCGAGGCGCAGAACCTGCTCGCCACCGCCGAGGCGCGGCTGTCCGCGGCGCGCGGCGGCGGCGGCGGCGCCGACCTCACCGCGCTCGGCGCGGCGAACCTGACCACCCAGCGCGCCGCCCGCGACACCGCGCGGCAGGAGCTCGAGCGGCTGAGCGCGACACTCGGGGCGAACCACCCGGATGTGCGGGCCGCGCGCGGGCGCGTCGCCGAGGCCGAGCGCGCCGTCGCCGCCGAGACCAGCCGCGTGGTGCAGGCGCTCGATGCCGAGGCGCGGGCGGCGCGCGCCAGGGTGCGCAGCCTGCAGGACGCGCTGCGCCGGCAGCAGGAGCGGATGAACGACAGCCAGAGCGCCGAGATCCGCATCGCGGCACTCGAGCGCGACGCGGAATCCTCGCGCAGCCTGCTCAAGGCGGTGCTCGAGCGGGCGCAGCAGACCGTCGCGCAGACCGCGATCGAGAAGCCCGACGCGCGCGTGCTGTCCCAGGCGACGACCCCGAGCCTGCCGAGCTTCCCCAAGGTCTCGACCTTCGTCGCCGCGGCGCTCGTGCTCGGGCTGCTGTTCGGCCTCCTCGTCATCTGGTTCCTCGAGCAGGCCGACAGCACGATCCGCAGCGGCGAGGAGGTGCGCGCGGCGCTCGGCCTGCCCTGCCTCGCCCTGGTGCCCATGCTGCGCCGCGGCCTGGTCGGGCGGACGCGGCCCGAGGACCACGTGGTCAGGAAGCCGCTCTCGCCCTTCTCGGAGAGCATGCGCACCCTGCGCGCCTCGCTCTGGCTGGGCGCGGAGCCGCCGCGCGTCATCGTCATCACCGCCGCCCG
>CAZMCV010000246.1:0-5078 GCA_964564645.1 uncultured Acetobacteraceae bacterium | reverse complement strand
CGGCGGATGATGCCGATCGCCTCGTCCTGCCGGTCGCGCAGCAGCATCGGATCGATGCCGAGCGCATGCGCATCGGACGCCAGCGCGCCCGGGCCGGAGCCGAAGATCGCCCGCCCGCCGCTCATCCAGTCGAGCTGGACCATGCGCTGCGCGACGTGGAAGGGGTGGTGGTAGGGCAGCGAGACGACGCCGGTCGCCAGCTTGATGCGCTTCGTCCGCTCGGCGGCGGCGGCGAGGAACATCTCGGGCGAGGCGATCATCTCCCAGCCCGAGGAATGGTGCTCGCCGCACCAGAACTCGTCATAGCCGAGGCGGTCGAGATGCTCGACCAGGCTGATGTCGCGCTGGAATTGCAGCAGCGGGTTCTCGCCGATCGGATGATGCGGGGCGAGGAAGGCACCGAAGCCGAGGCGTGGCATGGGTTTCTCCCGTTGGGTCAGGCGTGACGGTGGGCGCGCCGGGGCGGGTGGGTCAAGCGGGGAGGGGGCCCTCGGCCCGGACCCGCTTGCGGAGCTCCGCCTTGGCGATCTTCTCGAGGGTGGCGCGCGGCATCTCCTCGACGATCCGCACCTCGCGCGGCACCTTGAAGTCGGCCAGCCGCGCGCGGCAGGCGGCGATCACGGCATCGGGCAGCGCGGCGGCGTCCGTGCCGGGGTTCAGCGTGACGAAGGCGACCGGCACCTCGTCCAGCATGCGGTGCGGGCGGCCGACCACCGCGGCCTCGCGCACCCCCGGCACGCCCAGCACCACGCGCTCTATCTCGCTGGCCGCGACGTTCTCGGCGCCGACCTTCAGCATGTCCTTGGCGCGGTCGGCGAAGAGGATCGCGCCATCGGGCAGCAGGGTGACCAGGTCGCCGGTGTCGAACCAGCCCTCCGTGTCGAAGCTCGCCGCGGTCGCCGCCGGGTCGTGCAGGTATTCGAGGAACATGGAGACGCCGCGCACGCCGCGGCAGAACAGCGCCCCCGTCTCCCCGGGCTCGACCGGCGAGCCGTCCTCGCGGCGGATGCGGATGTCGTATTCCAGTGCGGGGCGGCCGATCGCGCCCGGCGTGTTCGGGGCGTGCAGCGCGCCGACGATGCCGTGGCTGATCGTCTCCGTCATGCCCCACCAGCCGACGCAGGGCACGCCGAGCACCTGCGCCGCCGGCGGGTCGGAGGTCGCGAAGCCGATCATGCGCAGCCCGTGGTCGGGCGGCACGCCCTGCTCGATCGCGGCGCGCAGCGAGAACCAGATGAAGCTGACCCAGGTGCTGCCATGCGCCTTCGCGACCGGCCAGAAGCGGCTGGTGGACCAGCGCGGCTGCAGCACCGCCGTGCCGCCCACCCAGAGCGTCGCCAGCATCGAATAGCCGAGCGCGTTGGCGTGGAAGAGCGGCAGGTAGATCTGGTGCACGTCGGAGGGCCGCAGCTCCTCATGCGCCGCGTTCACCCGGGCGGCCCAGAGCGCGTTGGCATGCGTCCACACCACGCCCTTGGGGCGGGAGGTGGTGCCGGAGGTGTAGAGCACGGATAGCGGCAGTGTCGGGTCGGGCACGCGCCGCGGCCGGTCCGCGGCATCGGCGAAGAGGGCGGCGAAG
Source organism: uncultured Acetobacteraceae bacterium (assembly GCA_964564645.1). Lineage (GTDB taxonomy): Bacteria > Pseudomonadota > Alphaproteobacteria > Acetobacterales > Acetobacteraceae > CAZMCV01. The sequence continues at coordinate 3,499 of CAZMCV010000246.1, read as the reverse complement.
GCATCGCCCCGCGGCGCCGCGGCGGGCGCGCCGGCATCATGCGCCGTCACCGCGATCCAGCGCAGCCCCGGCGCCGCGCGATTCACCGCCTCCGCGAAGCCCGGCTGGGTGATCGCGGCGACGCAGCGGGAATGCGCGGCGAAATAGGCGATCTCGTCCTCCGCCGCGCGGGTGTTGGTCAGCACCGCGACGGCGCCGAGCTCGGCCAGCGCGAAATAGGCCAGCAGCAGCTCCGGGGCGTTCTCGAGATGCACCAGCACCGTCTCGCCGGGGCGGATCCCGCGTCGCGCGAGGCCCGCGGCCAGCCGCCCGACCGCGTCGTGGAAGCGCGCATAGGTCCAGGTCTCGCCCGGGCCCTCGAAGGGAACCCAGACGAGGAAGGGGTGGTCCGGCCGCAGCCGGGCGCGCGCCGTCAGCAGCCAGGGCAGGTCCTGGCCGAAGAAAGGCCCCGGCATGCCGTCCTGGAACCCCGCCATGCGCCGCTCCCTCGCCCCGCTTCCTCGCGGAGCCAGTATCGGCGGCTCCCCGGAGGGGTGGAAGACCCCGCGGCCGGGGCAAGCCGCCGCCTGCCGGCCATCGCCGGATCCGGTCCCGGAGGGGCGCGGAGGCCCGGCTGCCCGACCCGCCGCGGCGGCCTTCGCCCGGGAACGCGATCCGCGGTAGCATCCCCGCCAACGGGCATCGTCGATCCGGGAGCGCCGGCGGCGGCATGACCCGCTTGCGGAGGTACGCCCACGATGCCCCACGGGAAGCCGCCCTTCCGTGCCGACCACGTCGGCAGCCTGCTGCGCCCGCCCGAGCTGCGCGACGCCCGCGCCGCGCGCGCCGAAGGCCGCCTCGACGCCGCCGCGCTGCGCGAGGTCGAGGACCGCTGCGTCCGCGACGCGATCGCGGGGCAGAAGGCCGTCGGGCTGAAGGCGGTGACCGATGGCGAGTACCGGCGCGCCTTCTGGCACTTCGACTTCCTGGCCGGCCTCGGCGGGGTCGACCTGGTCGAGGTGGAGGAAGGCGTCCAGTTCAAGGGCGGGAAGCTCAAGCCGCTCGCGCTGAAGGTCACGGGCAAGGTCCACTATCGGCCGCACCCCTTCGTCGAGGACTACCGCTTCGTCGCGGCGAACGCGGGCGGCGCGCTGCCGAAGCAGACCATCCCCTCGCCCTCCGTCCTGCACTTCCGCGGCGGGCGCGCGGCGATCGACCGCGCCACCTACCCGGACATGGAGGGCTTCTTCGCCGACCTCTGCGCCGCCTATGGCGAGGCGGTGCAGGACTTCGCCGCCGCCGGCTGCCGCTACCTGCAGCTCGACGAGGTGAACATCGCCTATCTCTGCGACCCCGAGCAGATCGCCTTCCTGCGCAACCGGGGCGACGAGGTGGAAGGGCTGCTCCAGACCTATGCCGGGCTGATCAACGGCGCCATCGCCGGGCGGCCCGCGGACATGACCGTCTCCATGCACCTCTGCCGCGGCAATTTCCGCTCGATGCACATTGCGTCCGGCGGCTACGACCCGGTCGCCGAGGTGCTGTTCAACAGCATCGACGTCGACGCCTACTTCATGGAGTACGACACGGAGCGCGCCGGCAGCTTCGCGCCGCTGCGCTTCGTCCCCAAGGGCAAGACCGTCGTCCTAGGCATCGTCACCAGCAAGACCGGCGCGCTCGAGGCCAAGGACGAGCTCAAGCGTCGCATCGAGGAGGCGGCGCGGATCGTCCCGCTCGAGCAGCTCGCGCTCAGCCCGCAATGCGGCTTCGCCAGCACCGAGGAGGGCAACCTGCTCACCGTCGAGCAGCAATGGGCGAAGCTCGCCCTCTGCGTCGAGGTGGCCCGCGAGGTCTGGGGCGAAGTCTGACATCGACCCACGAAGGACATGGGCCAGAAGACGATGTTGGGGGGCTCCGGGGGGAAGAAGTGTCTTCTTCCCCCCGGAATCCGCGCCCGGCCCGCAGGCTCGACCCGCCTCACCCCGCCGGGCGCGGCAGGTCGTTCAGCGCCCAGTCATACCCGAAGCCCGCGATCCGCGGATTCGCCCGGATCCGCTCCGCCAGCGGCGCCGCGGCGTAGCGCAGCAGATGCGGGACGATGCCCGCCTCGCCGCCGAAATCCTCGCCGAACCAGTTGTAGATGGACGACAGCCGCAGCCCGTCCGCCGTCACCGTCACCCCGCGCGGGTCGTTGACATAGGCCCGCGCCCCTGCCTCCAGCAGCGCCTCCGTGTTCGCGGCCGTGAAGGCCTGCGCGGCCAGGTTCGGGCAGCCGATGGCGGCGCAGTTCAGCGCGTAGTGCACCCGCGGATCCTGCCAGATCGGGCGCAGGATGCGGTGCTCCACATCGTTCAGGCTCAGCGCCTCGCCCGCCACGTTCATCAGCTTCGCGTCCCAGGGCCCCCGCACGAAGACCCCGCCCGAGAGGTTGATGTCGCGGATCGAGCCCACCGGGTAGGCGTGCAGCACGGTCCGCACCGTCATCGCGTTGTAGAGGTTCACCCAGTAGGCGAATTGCTCGGCGCGCGAGAGCCGGTCGACCGGAACCCCCACCAGGGCGGAGACATAGCCCTCCAGCGCCTGGCGGTCCGCCGGCGCGACCGCGCCATAGGCCAGGCGCGCCGTGCCGTCCGGCAGCGCCCGGCGATGGCGCGCCAGGAAGCCGTCCCAGGCGCGGTGGTCGACGGCGATCGCCGAGCGTGGGTCATGCGCCGTCCAGCGTTCCCACAGCTTCGCGCGCGGGGCGAACAGCGCCTCGAAGCGCTGCGCCTCCGCGGGGTGCGGCCGGGCCAGGGCGGCGGCGGCGCCAAGGCCCAGCAGGGTCCGTCGCAGGGTCATGGTCGGTCCTCTCCGTCAGGGCGCGCCGAGCAGCCCGCGGCGCAGCGCGGCGGTCGGCGCGGCCGGGCCGATCCAGGTGGCGAGCAGGGTTCGGGCGGCTTCCGTGCCCTCGATCCGCGCCGGCGGCGCGGCGTTGGCGGTGAGCTCCGCTGCATCGGGCAGGAACAGGTAGCGCTCCTCGTCGCCTGGCCCGATCGGGCGCAGCCAGTGGCGCAGCGCCGAGGGGACGGGGCAGCGGCAGGTCGCCTCGTAGGAACGCTCCCAGGCCTGCGCCACGCCCGCGACCGGCACCTCCCGCGCATAGCGGACCTGGATCAGCTTCACGCCGGGCGCGGCGAGGATGCTGTCGGAATCCGTGGCCCGGCGCTCCAGGTAGAGGGCAGCCGTGTAGATCTCGACGCCGAGGTAATGCCGGGTGCCGATGCCGTTGCGCGCCAGCCGGCGCCCCGCCACCTCGAGCGATGTCGGAAAGGCGGGCTCGGCCGCGCGCGCCGCGGGGGTGGCGCCGGCCAGGGCCAGCAGGACGCGCCGGGCGATCACGCCGCCCGCCTCCGCGCCGCGCCGAGGGCGAGCAGCGCGAGCGCGGCCAGGACGAGGTCCTCGAGAGGGGTCCAGGGACGCAGCGGCCGGGCGAGGAACACGCCGAAGCAGCCGCAATTCTCGAGCGCGATGCCGCGCGCCA
>CAZMCV010000245.1:0-5078 GCA_964564645.1 uncultured Acetobacteraceae bacterium | reverse complement strand
CGCCGGCGAATTCGTGCACGAAGACGATGGGCAGGCCCTGGCCCGCCTCCTCGTAGTGCAGGCGCACGCCGTCTCGCGTCATCGCATCGGGCATCGGGGTCCGCTCCTCACCAGGCCTTGGTCTGGCCGCCATCCACGTCGACGAAGGTGCCGGTCATGTAGCCGCCGCGCTCTGAGGCGAGCAGCGCGATGATCGAGCCCACCTCCTCCACGCGACCGAAGCGGCGCAGCAGGGTCTCCTCGGTCAGCGTCGCGCGGGCGGCGTCCAGCGGGATGCCCTCGTCGGCGGATTTGCGCTCGGCCAGGTAGCGCATCCGCTCCGTGTCGAAGGGGCCGGGATTGACGGTGGTGACGAGGACGTTGTGCGGCGCGCCGACCTCGGCCAGGCCCTTGGCGACGCTGATGATCGCCGCGTTGTTCATGCCGGCGGTCAGCGCATGGGCGTGCGGCTGGCGGCCATGGGTGCCGGCGATGAAGATGATGCGGCCCCACTTCCGCGCGATCATGCCGGGCATGACCAGCCGCGCCAGGCGCATGGCCATCACGAACTTCACCTCGAAGGCCGCGCGCCAGGCCTCGTCGGTCAGCTCGAGGAAGGGGCGGGACGGCGCGCCGGGGGAGTTGGCGATCAGGATGTCGATGGCGCCGCCGAAGCGCGACCCGGCCGCGCGCACGAAGGCCTCGGCCGCGGCGGACTCCGTCGCATCGCCATGGAAGGCGAGCACGTCGGGCGCGCCGAGCGCGCGCAGCCTCGCCTCGGTCTCGGCCAGCTTCGTGGCGTCGCGGCCGGAGATCGCCAGGCGCGCACCCTCCTTCGCCAGCTCCGTCGCGGCGCCGAAGCCGATGCCCGCGGTGCCGAGCGGCACCAGCGCCACGCGTCCGGCCAGTCCCAGATCCATCCGCCCCGCCCCCATCGATGCGGGCGGCAGCATGCCGCCTGCCCGTCCGGCGCGCCAGATGGGTGGGCGCGCTTGCCAGCATGGCCGGCACGCGGTTTGCTGAACCCGAGGAAGGCCTGACGACGCCGAAGGCACGTCCCGGGAGAGATCATCGATGAGTCTGCACCGCCGGACCCTGCTGGCCGCCACCGCGGCCGCGACGCTCACCGCACCCGCGCTGCGTGCGCAGACGCTGGCGCGCGCAACCCTGCGCCTGAAATGGCTGACCCAGGCCCAATTCTCCGGCTTCTACCTCGCCCTCGAGCGCGGCTACTACCGCGAGGCGGGCATCGACCTGACGATCAACCCGGGCGGGCCGAACATCCTGACCGAGAACCTCGTCGCCTCGGGCGGCGACACCTTCGGCCTCTCGGGCGGCACCGACAGCGTCTTCGCGGCGCGGGAGCGCAGCCTGCCGATCGTCTGCGTCGGCGTCGCGCACCAGGTGACCCCCTTCGTCTTCGTCGCCCGCGCCGACGGCCCCATCAAGACCATCGAGGACTTCAAGGGGAAGAAGGCGACCGCCTGGTTCACCGGCGCGCATCTCGTGCTCTATGCGATGCTCGCCAGCAGGGGCATCGCGCGCGACGCGCTGTCCATCACGCCGCAGCAGGTCAGCGTCACCCCCTTCGTGAACGGCGAGGTCGATATCGTCGCCGCCACCTGGTACAACGAGCTGAACGTGCTGAAGGCGCGGATGGGCGCCGACAAGCTGCGCCTGTTCGTCGCCGAGGATTACGGCATCACCGTCCCGCGCGACACGCTGATCGTCAGCGAGAAGACCGCCGCCGACAGCCCGCAGATGGTGCAGGCCTTCCTCCGCGCCTCCATGCGCGGCTGGCGCGAGGCGGCGAAGGACCCGAAGGCCGGGGTCGATTCGGTGACGAAGATTGCCCCCACCCTCGACCGCGCGCACCAGGAGGCGATGCTGCCCGAGGTGCTTCGGCTGATGACCGCCGGCGCCGCGGCGCAGCAGGGCCTGTTCTGGATCGATCCCGTCGCCATCCAGAAGGCGCATGACCTGTTCCTGGCCGCCGAGGTGATCAAGAAGCCGCAGGACCTTGCCACGCTCTACCGCAACAGCTTCGTCGCGGCGATCCCGCAGGCCGAGCGGATGGCATGAGCCCCGATGCCGCGGGCCTCCTGGCCACGGCGCCGGAGAAGCTGCGTCTCGCCGGCATCGCCAAGGGCTTCGGCGCGGTGCGCGCGCTCGAGGCCGTGGATCTCGCGATCGGCGCCGGCGAGTTCGTCTGCCTGATCGGCCCCTCGGGCTGCGGCAAGAGCACGCTGTTCAACATCGTGGCGGGCCTGCTGCCGCCCGATCCCGGCGGCGCGCTGTTCCTCGACGGCGCCAGCCAGCCGCTCGACCATCTGCTCGGGCGCGTGGCCTTCATGCCGCAGCGCGACCTGCTGCTGCCCTGGCGCACCGTCCTCGACAACGCGATCCTGGCGACCGAGATCGAGGGGCGGCGTCCGAAGCGCGAGGCGCGCGAGGCGGCGCGCGCCATGGCCGCCGATTTCGGCCTCAAGGGCTTCGAGGACCATTACCCGCAGCAGCTCTCGGGCGGCATGCGCCAGCGCGTCGCCCTGATGCGCACCTTCCTGTTCGAGCGCGACCTGATGCTGCTCGACGAGCCCTTCGGCGCGCTCGATGCGCTGACGCGGGCGATGATGCAGCGCTGGCTGCTCGACATCTGGTCGCGCTACCGGCGCACCATCCTGTTCATCACCCATGACATCGACGAGGCGATCTTCCTCGGCGACCGCGTGGTGGTGATGACGGCGCGGCCGGGGCGCATCAAGCTCGACCTCACGGTCGACCTGCCGCGCCCGCGCCTCGCCGCGATGCTGACCGCGCCGGAGTTCGTCGCGATCAAGCGCCGGCTGCTCGACGCGGTCGAGGAGGAGAGCATGAAGACCTTCCTCGCCACCGATGGCTGAGCGCCTCCTCGCCGCGCTGCTGCCGGTCATGGCGCTCGGCCTGCTCTGGGAAGGCGCGGTGCGGCTCCTCGGCATCAGCCCTTTCTACCTGCCGCCGCTTTCGGCCGTGCTCGGCACCATCGCCGCCGCCCTGCCGGCCTTCCGCGACGCCTTCCTCACGACCCTGGCCGAGGCCGCGGCGGGCTATGCCGCGGGCGCCCTCGTCGGCATCGCCAGCGGCATCGTCTTCGCGCATGGCCGCTGGCTGCGGGAGATGTTCTTCCCGCTCTTCGTCGTCTCGCAGACCGTCCCGGTGATCGCCTTCGGCGCCATCGTCGTGCTGTGGTTCGGCAACACCCTGCTGGCCAAGGCGGCGATCGCCTTCTACCTGACCTTCTTCCCCGTCACGGTGAACACCCTGGCCGGCCTGACCGCGGTCGATGGGCGGCAGGTGGCGCTGCTGCGCTCCTTCGGCGCGACCCCCTGGCAACTGCTCTGGACCTTGCGCTTTCCCGCGGCGCTGCCGCGCATCTTCGTGGCGCTGCGCCTTTCGGCCTCGCTCGCCCTGGTCGGCGCCATGGTGGGCGAGTGGTTCGGCGCCACCACGGGCATCGGCGTGCTGCTGCTGCAGGCGATGTTCAACGAGCAGGTGCCGACCCTCTGGGCCGCGATCCTGACCGCCGCGGCGCTCGGCTCGCTGCTCTACGCGGTGGTCGCGGCCGCCGAGCGTCGCCTGGTGTTCTGGAAGGAGGAGCTGTGAACGCCGTCCTCGGCCGCGGGCTGCTGGGCGCGGCGCTGCTGCTCGGGCTGTGGGAAGCGGCGGTGCGGCTGCTGGCGGTGCCGGAATACATCCTGCCGCCCGTCAGCGGCATCCTGGCGACCACGGTCGAGCACCGCGGGGCGCTGGCCGAGGCCGCGGCGATGACGCTGTTCGAGGCGGTCTCGGGCTTCCTCCTCGGCTGCGCCATCGGCGTGACCCTGGCCGTGCTGCTGGTGCTGGCGCCGCCGGCGAAGCGCCTGCTGCTGCCGCTGCTGGTCGCGGTGAACTCGGTGCCCGTCGTCGCCTATGCGCCGCTGGCGCTGCTCTGGTTCGGGGCCGGGCCATTCTCCAAGGTCGTGATGGTCGCCTTCGTCGTCGGCTTCACGGTCTTCCTCAATGCGCTCGACGGGCTGGAGCGCGTGGATCCGGCGGCGGTGAACCTGCTGCGTTCCTTCGGCGCCGGCCCCATCGGCGTGCTGCGGCGCCTGCGCCTGCCGGCCGCTCTGCCGGCCATCGCCACGGGCATGCGCGTCTCGACCGTGCGCGCCATGATCGTCGCGATCGTGACGGAGATGCTGGGCGCGCGGCTCGGCCTCGGCTGGACGATCTACGAGGCGGTGCTGCAGATCGACTTCCTGCGTGTCTGGGCGGCGATCCTCGTCGCCTCCGCCGCCAGCCTCGCGCTGTTCGGGCTGGTCAGCTGGGGGGAGCGGCGGCTGGTCTTCTGGCGCTGAGGCTCACAGCGACATCAGCAGGCGCCAGCTGAGCAGCTTCTTCACCTCCGCCCGCGGCAGCAGCAGGGTCAGGGTGTGGCCCGCGGAATCGGCCAGCGCGACCACCAGGTTGTCCGGATCGTCGGTGCCGATGCTGACGGCATCGAAGGCCAGGACCTCCGGCCCGGCGCCGCGGTCGAGCACGGCCTGGGCGCGCAGCGCGGTGCCGGAGGCCTCCCCGGATCCCGTCATCATCCCCGCTCCGGAACTGTCACGCGCGGAGGATAGGGAGCCGGTCCCGCGCGCGCCAGACCGCGATCCGTGCGGGTGGATCGCGGTCCGGTCCCGGGGGGCGGATAAGCCCCTCTCGCCGATTCCGCCCCGGCCGATCCGGCGCTAGCCTGGGCCTGCTCCCATCCGCGCAGGAGATCCCCGCCTTGGTCCCCTTCCTGCTGTTCGGTGCCGGCGTCGCCGTCGGGCTCGGCGTCGCCGCCCTCGCGCCCGGCCTGATGCCGCAGCTCGCCCGCGCCGCGCGGCCCGCGGCGAAGGAGGCGCTGAAGACCGCCTTTCTCGGCTACGCCCAGCTGCGCGTCGCTGCCGCCGAGGCGGCCGAGGCGGCGAGCGACCTGATGGCCGAGGTCGAGCACGAGATTGCCGGCGCCGCCGGCCCGGACGCCGCGCCGGCTTCCGCCGAGGCGGCGGCGGATGCGCCCGCGCCGGATGCCGCGATCGCCGCCGCCGCCCGCG
>CAZMCV010000244.1:0-5177 GCA_964564645.1 uncultured Acetobacteraceae bacterium | reverse complement strand
CCCCGCGCCACACCCGCCCGGGCCGCAGCGCCCCCCGGCCGCGCGGCCGGTCCTCGCCCCGGCGCTGCCCGAGATCCATGTGAACGCGGCGCCGGGTGGCCTCGATGACCGGCGCTGGCGCGACCTCCGCCGTGGCCGCACGCGCCCGGAACGCACGCTCGACCTGCATGGCGCCCGCGCGGAGGAGGCGCATGCGGCCGTGCGCGCCTTCCTCGGCGCCGCCCGTGCCGACGGGGTGCGCTGCGTGGCCATCGTCACCGGCCGCGGCGCCTCGCCGGAGGGCGGCGTGCTGCGGCGGGAGCTGCCGCACTGGCTGAACGCGCCGGAGCTGCGGCCGCTGCTGCTCGGCGCCGCGCACCCGCATCCGACCAACCCGGGCGCGGTGCATGTGCTGCTGCGCCGTCCCCGCCCGCCCGGGGGAAGGGCGCGGTGACGCCCTTCGGCGCCCGGCTGCGCGCCCTGCGGCGGGAACGAGGGGTCACGCTGGCCGAGCTCGCCGCCGCGCTGCAGGTCTCGAGCGCCTATCTCTCCGCGCTGGAGCACGGGCATCGCGGCCGACCCTCGCCGGGCCTCGTGCACCAGGTGAACGAGTATTTCGGGCTGATCTGGGACGATGCCGAGGAGATGGGCCGGCTGGCGCGGCTGTCGCATCCGAAGGTGACGCTCGACACCGCCGGCCTGGCGCCGGAGGCGACGGCGCTGGCGAACCGGCTGGCGCGGGAGATCCGCGGGCTGACGCCGGAGGCGGTGGCCGCGATCGCGGCGGTGCTCGACGCGCTGCCGCCCGGGCGGGGTGGGGGCGGCTGATCCGTTGCCGGGGACCGGGGTCTGGGGGGCGTGGAGGCGGGGGGAAGAAGACGCTTCTTCCCCCCGTGCCCCCCATCATCGTCTTCTGACACCCGGTCGGGGGGGCTGGGGATTCCCGGGTCGTTCCTGGGCGGGATTTCAGTCGAGACAGGGACCGCCGAGGACCCGGGCGGCATGCGTCACCCGCCGCAGGCCATGGGCGCGATGCGTCACCAGCACGCCGCTATGGCGGTTGTCATGCACCGTGCCCAGGCCGAAGCCATAGCTGCGCAGCAGCAGGAAATGCCCGGTGACGCGCAGCAGGTACCAGCCGGGCTCGAGCATCGCACCCTCCGGCCCGCCGCGCCGGAGCATCCGCAACAGGCTCGTGCGCCCGGCCTGGCCCGGGGCGAAGGGGGCATAAGGCACGCCGGCGCGGTCGAGCGCACCCAGCAGGTCGCGCCAATAGGCGGTCACGACCGGCCCGTCCTCCGGGTACCAATGCGGCGCGATCTCGCGCAGCATCGCACTGGCCGTGTCCAGGCTGCACCCGGTGACGAGGGCGACCGCGGCCGGCCCGCACCAGGGCACGCGGCCGCCATTCTCCCCCGCGAGGTCGCGCATCCCCGGCGCCTGGACGCGCGCGGGAAGCAGCGCCGCCGCCCGGCCCGCCTGCCCGGCGGCGCCCTCCGTCCCTGCGTACCGCCCGGCAAGCTGGCGCATGCATCCCGATCCCTCGGCTGGCGGCGCGGCGGGAATGCTGCGGCGCAATACACAGCTTCGCGAGAGTCGGGAGGGCGGTCAAGATTTAGTATATTGAATGTTGGATACATTTCATGCCGCGCCGGATCGAACCGGGCGCGGCCGCGCCATAGGCGATCCGCCCGCCCCGCGCCACGGGCCGGGCCCGCCCGCGCGTCATGATCCGCAAGGCGCAGTCCCTGCCCCCGGCGCCTGCACCCAGGCCTCGTGAAGACATCGGACACGCGAAGGAACCCCCGGGGCGATCGGGGAATCCCCACTCGAAGCCTCAGACCGTGCGCGGAAATCGAACCTGCGGAAGAACGCCCGCAGGGATCCTTGCAGGATCTCCACCGGCATCGAGGCTGGCGGGCAATCCTTCACGAACTCTCAGCCCAACAGCACCCCGTGGTCGCGCAGGAAGCCGAGCAGCGGAATCAGCGGCAGGCCCAGGATGGCGCTGTGCTCCCCCTCGACGCTGCGGAACAGAAGCACGCCGGGCCCCTCCAGCCGATAGGCGCCGACCGAGCCCAGCAGCCGCTCCCCCTCCAGCGCCAGGTAGGCGTCGAGGAAGGGCTCGGAGAAGTCGCGCATGACCAGGCGCGGCTGTGCCAGGTGCTGCCAGATGCGCTGCCCGTCCCGCCAGGCCACCATGGCGGTCACCAGCCGGTGCGGCCGCCCCCGCAGCGCCAGCAATTGCGCCCGCGCCGCGGCGAGGTCCGGCGGCTTGTCGAACCAGCGGCCGCCCGCCTCCGCCTCGAGGACCAGCATCTGGTCGGCGCCGATCACCAGCGCCTCCGGCCGCCGCGTGGCGATGCGCCGCGCCTTGGCGTCCGAGAGCAGCATCGCCGTCGCCTCCGCCGTCAGGCCCTCGGCCGCGGCGCTGGCCTTGATGGCGGCCTCGTCGACCGCGGCGGCCTCGGCCAGGAAGCGCAGCCCCGCCCCCTCCAGCACCGCCCGCCGCGCGGCGGAGGCCGAGGCGAGGACCAGCGGCGGGTCGGGGCGCTGCAGGGCGGGCGGGCTCACGCGTCGACGCCCCGCGCCGCCTCGCCCCCGCCCAGCACCGCGGCCGCCGGGTCGGCGGAGGCCGCGTTCCGCGCCACCGCGGCCTGCTGCGCGGCGTTGCGCCGCCGCGCGTGCCAGGCCTCCATCAGCTGCAGCACCGTCGCCGCCGTCTCCTCGATCGAGCGGCGGGTGACGTCGATCACCGGCCAGCCGCGCTGCGTGCAGAGGCGCCGCGCGGCGAGGATCTCGGCCTTGACGGAGTCCGGGTCGATATAGGCGTTGGTGTCCTGGCGCACCCCGTCGGCGCCGATCAGCCGCAGCCGGTGGCGGCGGATCTCGATCAGCGCATGGGTGTCGATGGTCAGCCCGACCACCGGGCAGGGCGGGTCGTCGAGCTGCTCCGGCAGCACCGCGCCCGGCACCAGCGGGATGTTGGCCGCCTTGATGCCGCGATTCGCCAGGTAGAAGCAGGTCGGGGTCTTGGAGGAGCGCGAGACCCCGATCAGGCAGACATCGGCCTCCGCCATGCCGGCCAGGCCCTGCCCGTCATCATGCGCCAGCACATAGTGCATGGCGTCGATCCGGCGGAAATAATCGGCGTCCATGACATGCTGGGCCGCCCGCTTCTCCCGTGCCTGCGCGCCGATCTGGCTCTGCAGCAGATCCATCACCTGGTCGAGGATCGACAGGCTCGGCACGCCGAGCCGCTCGCAGGCCTCCTCCAGCGCGTGGCGCAGGCTGCGGTCGACCAGGGTGAACAGCACCGGCCCCGGCTCATGCCGCAGCCCCTCCATCACCCGGTCGAGCTGGAGGCGGGAGCGGATGAGGCTCCAGCGGTGCGGGACGACGTGATGGTCCTCGAAGCGCGCCAGGGTGGCGCGCGCGATGGAGTTCAACGTCTCTCCGGTGCTGTCGGAGACGAGGTGGAGGTTGATGGTCCGGTGCGACATCACGGGTGCCGAGAATAGCGTGGGTGGATGGGGAAGGTGGGGAAAACCGGGACGGTTGGGCGGAAGCAGGCCTGACAGCGGGGACAAGGGGCGCCGGGCGCGTCCGGGGGATGGCCGCCGGCCGGCCATCGCCCATAGCGGGGGCGATGCGATTCCGCCAAGGGAATCAAACCCTTGCCCAGCGACCCTGCTGTGGACGAGGCTGTGGAGGGCAGCGGCCCTGGCTGCATCCCCGCCATCCACAGGCCCATATGCTCTCCTCCACCTTTCAGAAATTCTTAATTCTTGCGATGAGTCGAGGACATGCCGAGCGAAACCCCTGAGCCGAGCCCCGCCGCGACCGGCTCCGACAAGCCCATCCTCCGCGCCTTGCGCGGGGAGACGGTCTGGCCGCCCCCCCTCTGGCTGATGCGCCAGGCGGGACGCTACCTGCCGGAATACCGCGAGGTGCGGGAGGAGGCGGGCGATTTCATCGCCCTCTGCACCGCCCCCGACCTCGCGGCCGAGGTGACCCTGCAGCCGATCCGTCGCTACGGCTTCGACGCGGCGATCCTCTTCAGCGACATCCTCATGGTCCCCTGGGCCATGGGCCAGCCGCTCCGCTTCGCCGAGGGGGAGGGGCCGGTGCTGGCCCCTGTGCGCGACGCCGAGGGCATCGCCGCGCTCGCCGGGCCGGAGGCGGTGGTCGCCGCCGCCGCGCCGATCTTCGAGACCGTCCGGCTGGTGCGCCAGGCGCTGAACAGCCACGCGCCCCGGGTGACGCTGATCGGCTTCGCCGGCAGCCCCTTCACCGTCGCCTGCTACATGGTGGACGGGAAGGGCGGCGGGGTGTTTCCCGCCACCCGCCAGCTCGCCTATGCCGACCCGCCGCTGTTCGGCAAGCTGATCCGCCAGCTGACCGAGGCGACGGCGGAATACCTGCTCGCCCAGGTCGAGGCCGGCGCCGAGACCCTGATGCTGTTCGACAGCTGGGCCGGCATCCTGCCCCCCGCACAGTTCCGCCGCTGGTCGATCGAGCCGACGGCGGCGCTGGTGCGGCTGCTGCGCAAGCGCCTGCCGCCGGGCTTCCCGATCATCGGCTTCCCGCGCCTGGCCGGCCCGATGCTGGCCGAATACGCCGCGCGGACGGGGGTGCAGGCGCTGGGGATGGACACCGCCATGGACCCGCGCTGGGCGGCGACGGCGGTCGCCCCCACCCAGGCGCTGCAGGGCAATCTCGACCCGCTGTCGCTGATCGCGGGTGGCGTGGCGCTGGAGGCCGAGGCGCGGGCCATCCTGGGTGCCATGCGCGGCCGGCCCTTCGTGTTCAACCTGGGCCATGGCATCGAGCGGACGACGCCGACCGAGAACGTCTCCGCACTCGTGCGGATCGTGAGGGGCGGGTAAAGGAAGGCACGGAAATTGCGGGCTTTCCGGCGCCGAGCCTTGACCCGCCCTCGCCGGATGTCATTTGCACGCCCATGGACCAGAACGTCCCCGCCGCGCCTGCCCTGGACGCCGCCCACCCCGCGGCGCCGCGGCCGAGGGTCGCGATCGTCCTGTTCAACCTCGGCGGACCCGACCGGCCGGAGAGCATCCGGCCCTTCCTGGTCAACCTCTTCACCGACCCCGCCATCCTGCGCGTGCCCGGCTGGGTGCGCCCCTGGCTCGGCCGGCTGATCGCCTGGCGGCGCACGAAGCCCGCCACGGAGAACT
>CAZMCV010000243.1:0-5249 GCA_964564645.1 uncultured Acetobacteraceae bacterium | reverse complement strand
CCCCCTCCGTGCTACCGTCCGCGCATGTCCGCTGCCCTGAAGCCGCCGCCGAACCGCATGACCGTTGCCGAGTTCCTGGAATGGTGCCCGGAGGACGGGCAGCGCTGGGAGCTGATCGATGGCGAGCCGCGCGCCAGGGCCCACAGGCCGATCGGCCCTGGCGCCATCCAGGCGGAGTTCGGCGCCCTCATCAGCAACCACCTGCTGGCGCGCCGCCTGCCCTGCACGACGCTCACCTTCCCGGGCATCATCCCTCGCATCCGTGCGGGCCTGAACTTCCGCATCCCGGACCTCGCCGTCACCTGCGGCCCGATCGCCCTCACCGACCCGCACCTGACGGACCCCGTGCTGGTCGTCGAGATCCTCTCCCCCAGCAACGAGGCCGAGACCTGGGCCAATGTCTGGGCCTACACCACCATCCCGAGCATGCGGGAGATCCTGGTCCTGCACACCGTCACGATGCGCGCCGAACTGCTCCGCCGCGACCCCGCCGGCGACTGGCCGCCCGAGCCCGCGCAGGTGACGGAGGGCGACACCCTGACCCTCGCCAGCATCGGCGGCTTCACCACGCCCCTCCCCGCGCTCTACCGCACCGCGCCGCCGCCCCGCCTCGGCTAGCGCCCGGGCCCCGGGCGCGCCACATCTGCCGGGCCATGAGCCGCCCGAACCGCCCCATCTACCTCGACAACCACGCGACCACGCCGGTCGATCCGCGCGTCCTCGCCGCCATGCGCCCCTGGTGGGAGGAGAATTTCGCCAACCCCGCCAGCGTCGAGCACGCGATGGGCCGCGAGGCCGAGGAAGCCGTCGAGGCCGCCCGCGCCGCCCTCGCCGACCTCATCGGCGCCGAGGGCCGCGAGATCGTGCTCACCTCCGGCGCCACCGAATCCAACAACCTCGCCATCAAGGGGGCCGCGCGTTTCGCCGCGCAGCAGGGCACGGACCGCCGCCGCATCGTCACCCTGGCGACCGAGCACAAATGCGTGCTCGAATCCGTCCGCGACTTGGCGGCCGAGGGCTTCGAGCCCGTCCTCCTCCCCGTCCGCCCCGACGGCCTGGCCGACCCTGACGCGCTGCGCGAAGCGATCGACGACCGCACCCTCCTCGTCACCGTCATGGCCGTGAACAACGAGATCGGCGTGGTCCAGGACCTCGCCGCGATCGGCACGATCGCCAAGGAAGCCGGCGCGCTCTTCCACACCGACGCCGCCCAGGCCGCCGGCCGCATCCCCATCGATGTCGAGGACATCCGCGCCGACCTCCTCTCCCTCTCCGGCCACAAGCTCTACGGCCCGAAGGGCATCGGCGCGCTCTATGTCCGCCGCCGCCCGCGCGTGCGCCTCGCCCCGCTCTTCTCCGGCGGCGGGCAGGAGCGTGGCCTGCGCTCCGGCACCCTCCCCGCCCCTCTCGTCGTCGGCCTTGGCGAGGCTGCGCGGATCGCCGCGACGGAGGGGATCCTCGATTCGGGACGCATCGCCGGCCAGCGCGACCTCTTCCTCGCCACGCTCCGCCGCGCCATCCCGGAGATCCGCCTGAACGGCCATCCGGAGCAGCGCGTCGCCGGCAACCTCAACCTCACTTTCCCCGGCGGGGTGGATGCGCAGGCATTGATGCAGGCGGCACCCGAGGTCTGCGTCTCCACCGGCTCCGCCTGTTCCTCCGCCGCCGTCGAGCCCTCCTACGTCCTCCGCGCCCTCGGCCTGCCGGAGGCGGAGGCGCGGGCGACCTTGCGGATCGGGATCGGCCGCTTTACCTCGCCTCAAGACGCGGAGCGGGCCGCGACCGCTCTGGCGGAGGCGTGGCGCCGCGTGCTTCCGGAACAACCCGTGCGGGCGGCGGAGTAGGCGAACCCATCCATGCCGAAACTGACCTTCATCGAGCGCGACGGAACGCGCCGCGAGGTGGATGCCCCGCTCGGGCTCTCCGTGCTCGAGATCGCGCACAAGCATGGCGTGGACATCGAGGGCGCCTGCGAGGGCTCCCTCGCCTGCTCCACCTGCCACGTCATCGTCGATCCCGCCTGGGCGCCGAAGCTGGCCGCGCCGACCGAGGATGAGGAGGACATGCTCGACCTCGCCTTCGACCTGCAGGAGACTTCGCGCCTCGGCTGCCAGATCATCATGACCGATGCCCTGGACGGGCTGGTGGTGAAGCTCCCCGCCGGCACGCGGAACGCGCTCGGGTGAGCGCCCCCTGGGAGACGGAGTTCGGCGCCGAGGGCGGGCTGTTCCGCCGCCTCCGCGCCGCCTGCGCCTCGGAGTGGCAGTCCTACACCTGGCATCCCTTCTGCCAGCGCCTGTCGGACGGCACCCTGCCGCTGCCTGCCTTCCGCACCTACCTCATCCAGGACTACCTGTTCCTGATCCATTTCGCGCGCGCCAAGGCGCTGGCCGTCTTCAAGGCCGAGAGCATCGAGGCGATGCGCGACAAGACGGAATCGATCCGCGCCATCCTCGCCGAGACCACGATGCACCTGCGCTACTGCGCCGAATGGGGCATCCCGGAGACCGAGGTACGCGCCACGCCCGAGAGCGCCGAGACGGTCAGCTACACCCGCTACGTCATCGACCGCGGCCTCGCCGGCGACATCCTGGATCTGGAGGTCGCGCTGGCCCCCTGCACGGTCGGCTATGGCGAGGTCGCGCTGCGCATGCTGGCCGACCCGCGCCGCAAGGCGGCGGGCAACGCCTACCAGTCCTGGATCGATACCTATGCCGATCCCGGCTACCAGGCGCTCGCCAAGGCGGCCGCCGCGCGCATCGACGCCCTCGGCGAAAGCCATGGCGGGGCGGCGCGCTTCGCCATCCTGTCGGCGACCTTCGCGGAAGCGGCGCGGCTCGAGGCGCGGTTCTGGCAGCAGGGGCTGGATCGGGCGTGATCCGGGGCGCTGCCCCGGGCCCCGGCAGAGGGGCGCCGCCCCTCTGCACACCCCGCCAAAGGCCGAAAGGCCTCTGGACACCAGCTTCTTCTCCCTCGGATCGGCACGCATGTGCCGCCAGGACAGCGGCAGAGTGCTGGTTTCCAAAGGCCTTTCGGCCTTTGGCGGGTAGGGGAGCGCGAGGGGAAGGGCAGCGCCCTTCCCCTGGCATGCCGGCATGAGAATCCTCGTCGCCATGTCGGGCGGCGTCGACAGCAGCGTCGTCGCCGGCCTGCTCAAGCGCGAAGGCCATGAGGTCATCGGCGCCACCCTCCAGCTCTACGACCACGGCGCCGCGACGTCGCGCAAGGGCGCCTGCTGCGCCGGCCAGGACATCCACGACGCCCGCCGCGTCGCCGATGCGCTCGACATCCCCCACTACGTGCTGGACCGCGAAGCCCGCTTCCGCGCCGCCGTCATCGACGACTTCGCCGACAGCTACGCCCGCGGCGAGACGCCGATCCCCTGCATCCGCTGCAACCAGACGGTGAAGTTCGCCGACCTCACCGCCCTCGCCCGCGACCTCGGCTGCGAGGCGCTGGCCACCGGCCACTACGCCCGCCGCGCCGAGGGACCCGCGCTGCACCGCGCCGCCGACCCCGCCCGGGACCAGAGCTACTTCCTGTTTGCCACCACCCGCGAGCAGCTGGCGATGTGCCGCTTCCCCCTCGGCGACTATCCCGACAAGGCGGCGGTGCGCGCGGAGGCCTCGCGTCTCGGCCTGGCGGTGGCGGAGAAGCCCGACAGCCAGGACATCTGCTTCGTGCCCGAAGGCCGCTACCACGAGACCGTGGCCAGGCTCCGCCCCGATTCCGCCGAGCCTGGCGAGATCGTGGACACCGCGGGCCGCGTGCTCGGCCACCACCAGGGCCTGGCGCGCTACACGGTCGGCCAGGGCAAGGGCCTCGGCCTGCCGCGGCGGGAGGGCGAGGCACCGCTCTTCGTCGCCGCCATCGATGCACCGCGCCGCCGCGTGGTGGTGGCGCCGCGCGAAGCCCTGCCCCAGGCGGAGATCGCGGTCCACGCGGTGAACTGGCTGATCGAGCCGCCTTCGGCCCCGCTCCGCTGCCAGGTCAAGCTGCGCGCGCGCGAGGCGCCGCACCCGGCGACGCTCGTCCGGGACGGCGCGCGCACGACGGTGCGGCCCGATTCGCCCGCCATCGCGGCACCCGGCCAGGCCGCGGTGTTCTACGAGGGCGACCGCGTGCTGGGTGGCGGCTTCATCCGCGCGGGCTGACCGGAAGACCTGCGCCAGGCACATGCGCGCGCCATTCCGGCATGCGCCAGGGCGGCTTGTGGCAGGCCCCGGCGCGGTGGAATGGTGCGGAGCAATACGCCGGACCGCGCCCCATGCCCGACCCCCATGACGCCCGCCGCGCAATGGCACCCGACCGCGCAGCCACCACCGCCGTCGCGGTCCTGATCGCCTCGGCCGTGCTTTGCGCGGCCCTCGCCCTAGGCCTGCGGCAGAGCTTCGGCCTGTTCCTCGCGCCGATGACCAATGCGCATGCCTGGACCGCGTCCGGCTTCGCCTTCGCGATCGCGCTGCAGGTGCTGCTGAACGGCTTCACCCAGCCGCTGCTCGGCCAGCTCGCCGACCGGATCGGCGGGCGGAAGGTCATCATGGCGGGCGCGCTGCTGCAATGCGTCGCCGTGCTCGGCATGACGATGTCGGACGGGCTGCCGCTCTTCACCTTCTTCGCCGGCGTGGTCATGGGAATCGCCGTCTCGGCCGCGGGGATGCCGATCATCATCTCCTCCCTCACCCGGCTGCTGCCGGAGGAGAAGCGCGGCCGCGCCACCGGGCTCGGCACCGCCGGCTCCTCCTTCGGGCAGTTCCTGGTGGTGCCGCTGGTGCAGTTCGGCATCTCCGGCTTCGGGTGGGAGGTGGCGCTGATGGCGATCGCCGCCGCCTCGCTGCTGATGATCCCGCTGGCGATGCCGTTGAACGACAGCCCCGCCGCCCCCCTGCCCGGCGCGGCGGCGGAGGAGACGGCGCGCGTGGCGCTCGGGCGCGCGCTCGGCGACCGGACCTTCTGGTGCCTCTGCGCCGGCAACTTCGTCTGCGGCCTGCATGTCAGCTTCCTGACCGTGCACCTGCCGGGCTTCGTCGCCTCCTGCCACCTGCCGATCGCGGTGGGCGCGGCGGCGATCAGCCTGATCGGCCTCTTCAACATCGCCGGCTCGCTGATCTCGGGCGAGCTCTCGGGGCGGTGGAAGCGACGG
This sequence comes from uncultured Acetobacteraceae bacterium, assembly GCA_964564645.1. Taxonomy (GTDB): domain Bacteria; phylum Pseudomonadota; class Alphaproteobacteria; order Acetobacterales; family Acetobacteraceae; genus CAZMCV01. The sequence continues at coordinate 106 of CAZMCV010000243.1, read as the reverse complement.
GAGCTGCTGGTGGCGATCTTCGCCGCGCGCGCCGTGCTGATGGCCGGCTTCCTGATGGTGGAGAAGACGCCGACGACCGTGCTGGTCTTCTCGGCGCTGATGGGGC
>CAZMCV010000242.1:0-5262 GCA_964564645.1 uncultured Acetobacteraceae bacterium | reverse complement strand
CTGCGCCGGCGTCGCCTCGCCGGCCATGATCACGCCGAAGGCGGCCTCGGCCTCGCTCTCGGCCAGGCGCTCGCCGGCGGCCAGGCGGGCGAGGGTGGGTTTGAGGGTGTCCACGCCGGGCGGGTCAGGCCGGGGCGCCGTGCGGGACGCGGGCCAGCGCCAGGAAGTTGCGCAGGATGTCGTGCCCATGCTCGCTGGCGATGCTTTCCGGGTGGAACTGCACGCCCCAGACCGGAAGGGAGCGATGGGCGACGCCCATGATCAGCCCGTCCTCCGTCCAGGCGGTGGCCTCGAGCTCGGGGGGCAGGTCCTCCTTGCGCACGACCAGGCTGTGGTAGCGCGTGGCGCGGAAGGGGCTGGGGAGGCCGGCGAAGAGGTCGGTGCCGCGGTGGTGCACGTCCCAGACCTTGCCGTGCACCGGGACGGGGGCGCGGATGACGGCGCCGCCGAAGGCCTGGCCGATCGCCTGGTGGCCGAGGCAGACGCCGAGCAGCGGCACGCCGGCGCTGGCGGCCGCGCCGATCAGCGGCAGGCAGATGCCGGCCTCGTTCGGGGTGCAGGGGCCGGGCGAGAGCACGATCGCGTCGGGCCGCATCGCCAGCGCCTCCTGGCTGGTCAGCGCGTCGTTGCGGCGCACCTCCACCTCCACGCCCCCAGGACCCAGCAGGTCACCCAGGAAGTGGAAGAGGTTGAAGGTGAAGCTGTCGTAATTGTCGATCAGCAGGATCATCGGCCGGGGACTTTCGTGCCGGGGCGGGTGGCGGTCAAGCGACCGGACCGGTGGGGGGCGGGCCGCCGCGCCGCCATGTCCGCGGCGGCCCGGGCCAGGTCAGGGGCGATCGGACGGGCGGGGCTCGGCCGGGCGCGCATCGCCGTGGGCCGGGGCGGGGTCGCCCGCGCGGGCGGAAGGCTCGGCCTGTTCGGGCCGCGACGGCGTGGCCGGGCTTGAGATGACGTCGAAGTCGTAGTCGCTGGCGCGGTGGGTGGGTCGCATGGCGGGTCTCCTTCGGATGGGACCGCCAACCTCGCCGGGGGCCTGGAGCGGTCGGGCCGAAGGGGCCGGAGACGCGAAAGCCGCCAGGGGGTGGCGGCTTCGGGTCTCTCTTCGCTGCGTGCGAGGGTCCTCAGGCCGCCGGTGCGTACCAGCGGTACCAAAATCGCGCGCAGATGACGGGCGAGAGGGTCGTCATGGGCGCGGAGGCTAGCGCCGCCCGGGGGCGCGGCGCAAGCGGCGGTTCGGTTACGCGAAGCCATAAAGCCGCGCCGGATTGTCGACCAGGATCGCCTGGCGCTGCGCGGCATCCGGCGCCCATTCGCCGAGCAGGTCGACCAGGTGCCCGTCATCCGGCATCTCGAGCGGCGGGAACAGCGACGGGTGCGGCCAGTCCGTGCCCCAGACGCAGCGATCGGGCGCCGCGGCGATCATCGCGCGGGCCATCGGCGCGACGTCGCGGTAGGGGTGGCCGGCCGAGGAGCGGTAGCCGCAGAGCTTGGCCCAGGCGCCGCCCCGCAGCAGCCGGAGCAGCGCGGCGAAGGCCGGGCTGTCGGCGCCGCCCTCGGCCGCCTTGATGCCGCCCATGTGGTCGATGACGACGGGGACCGGCAGGCGGGCCAGCGTGCCCTCCAGCGCCAGCATCTCGGCGGCATGGGCGTAGAGCTGCAGGTGCCAGCCGAGCGGGGCGATCTTCGCCACCAGCGCCTCCAGCTGCTCGAGCGGCGTGCCGTTGCCGCTGACCGCGTTGAAGCGGACGCCGCGGGCGCCCTGGTCGTGCATCGCGCGAAGCTGGTCGGGGGTGACGGCATCGTCCACCACGACGACGGCGCGCGCCCGGTCCTGGCCGATCGCCTGCACGGCATCGAGGGTGACGGCGTTGTCGGTGCCGTAGATGCTCGGCTGCACGATGACGGTGCGGCGGAAGCCGAGCGTCGCCAGCAACGCCTCGTACATCGCGATCGACGCCTCGGGCGGGGTGTAGCCGCGGCCCGGGGAGAGCGGGTAGCGGTCATAGGGGCCGAAGATGTGCATGTGGCAGTCGGTGCTGTTCGCGGGCGGCTGCCAGGAGGGGCGGGAGGTGACGGCGCGGGGGCCGGGGCAGGGGCGGGTCATGGGCGTGTTCCTCCGTGGCCGGGGAGTGTGGCGCCTTGCGGGTTTCGGACAAACCCCCGGCCGCCCTCCGCGCGGTGGTCGCCGCGGTCGGTCGGGGAAGGGGGGCGCGCCATCGGTTCCGCCTCGCCAAGGAGATCGGAACAATATAGGAACATTCTGCCCGGGGCAAGCGGAACCGGCGCCCGTCGGCGCGGCGACCGGACGCCCCCCCGCCGGTTCAGCCCTTGGCCACCGCCATCCGCTTCACCCAGGCGATCTCGCGGAACACCTCGCGCACCGGCCGCGCCGGGCTGCTGGCGACCGAGGCACCCGCCGGGATCTCCGACATCACCCCGGCCTGGGCGCTGACCCGCGCCCGCGCGCCCACCTTCATATGATCGGCCACACCCGCCTGGCCGCCGATGACGACGAAATCGCCGATTTCGGCGGTGCCCGACAGGCCGGTCTGCGCCGCGATCGCGCAGTGGCGGCCGATGCGCACATTGTGCCCGACCTGCACCAGGTTATCGAGCCGCGTGCCCGCGCCGATGACGGTGCTGCGCAGCGCCCCGCGATCGACGGTCGCATTGGCGCCGATCTGCACGTCATCGCCGATCTCGACCCCGCCGAGCTGCGGCGTGGTCACGAAGCCCTGCGCCGAGGCGGTGAAGCCGAACCCGTCCTGGCCGATGCGGGCACCCGGGAACACCGTGACCCGGTCGCCGAGCACCGCATGGCTGATGCTGACATGCGCGCCGATCCGCGCATCGGCGCCGATCACCACGCCGGCACCGATGACCGCGCCGGGGCCGATGCGGCAGCGCGGGCCGATGCGCGCCCCGGCCTCGATGACGGCATGCGGGCCGATCTCGGCGCTGGGGTCGACGGTCGCGCAGGATTCGACCACCGCCGTCCGGTGGATGCCGGCCCGCGGCGCGGGCTGCGGGTGGAACAGCGCCGCGACCTGCGCCCAGGCGGCGAAGGGATCAGGCACCACCAGCGCGGCACAGCCCGAGGGCACATGCGCCTCCATCCCCTGCGCCACCAGGACGGCGCGGGCGCGCGTGGCCTCGAGCAGCGCGGCATGGCGGCTGGCGCCGAGGAAGCTGACCTCGCTCGGCCCGGCCGCCTCCAGCGCGGCGAGGCCGGTGATGCGGCAATCCTCCTCGGGCACGGCAGAGCCGGCGGCGGCGGCGACGGCGCGCAGCCCGTGCGGTCCCGTATTGGCGAAGAAGCGAGGGTCGCCGACCCCCATCAGCACAGTCATCCTTGGCCCCCTGCCGTGGCCGGCGCAGCCTGGACCGTGCCGTATTCGTGCGGGACGTTAGGCTGGACGGGGGGGGTGCGGCAAATGCCGGGGGCGGGCCGGGGCGCTGCCCCGGGCCCCGCGAGGGGCGTTGCCCCCTCGACCCCCACCAGGGGGCCGCGCCCCCTGGACCTGCATGGGTTATGGGGTGGGGTGGGGCTTGTTGCCAGGTTCGGGCGGGCGCTCGGGGATGCGGGCGAGGAAGGCTGAGAGCGCCTCCGGCGCATGGCCCTCGGCGCGGCGGCGAAAGAAGGTGTCGGCCGTCTCGACCGCGCCGACCTTCTGCGCGACGGCCGAGGCGATCCACGGGTTCAGGCTGACCCCGTCCTGCTTCGCCAACCGCGCGGCGGCGGCCTTGATGGAGGCGGGTAGCTCCAAGGCATAAGTCGCCTTGTTTATGCGGGGCATCCTGCGGGACGGTCGTGGCGTGCGCCGGGGCTTACCGGCCGGCCGCGTTTCGCTTCAGCCAGTCCAGCACATCCGTCAGCCAACCGAAACGTCTGGTATCGGCGGCGAGGCGGCGGAGTGGCTGCTCGTTCTCGACGGAAAAGCGTCGCAAGCGGTCCAGGTTCGGCGCGGCGCGTGCCGTGGCGTCGTCCGTCGCCTTCACCGCGGGTTCGACGATCTGCGTGAAAGCCTTTGTGCTCTTAAGCCACTCCCATCCGGCCAGATGCGCCAACTGCCCGATGACCGCGCCGAACGGCCCGAAGGTGGCGCCGACCGCCGGCAGCGTCGCGATGATCCCGCCATAGGTCAGGACGATGGCCGCATTGCGGACGGTGCCGGTCGCCAGAACGGCGTTGCGCTCAGGGCGCGCGCCCTCGCCATGCCGGCGGGCGACGTCGAGCACGAAGGCCGCCTCCCGCGGTCCGATGACACCGGGCTGGTCCTGCAGGCGTTCGGCGAAGGCGAGGGTCGCGGCCGCCTGGTTCCGCTTCTGCTCCGGCGTGTCCAGACCGATGCCCTCCAGCGCGATCGCCTCGAGGCCGCGCGCGGTCGCGGCGACCATGATGGCGTGGAGCCGCAGCAGGGATTGAAGGTCCCCGTCGGATCCCTCGTCGAGTGGCGGCAGTTCATCCCTGGCGATCTGTCGCTCGGCCGCCTTCCAGCCCTCCTCCAGCTCCACGCCGGCGGCGTAGAGCAACCCGGGCTCCATCGTCGCAAGGTCCTGCCCGATGAGAGCGCTGTAGGTCCGAAGCTTTCCCGCCAGCACGGCATGCGGCGCATTGCCCGTGCTGCCGAGGCGTGCCGCCAGGGATTCGGCAAACGCGCGGACCTTGGGGTGGAAGACGCGGAGCAAAGCGAGGTTGTTGCCCTCGGCATCCAGCGCCTCGGGCGGCGCGAAGACGAGGCGGCCGGTCGCATCGAGGGCGAAATGCGGCCCGGCGGCCTGCGCGGGTGGCGCGGGCGGCGGGTCGTCCGATGGGTTGGGGGCGTCGCTTCCCTGCTGCGGTGGTGGCAGCGTCTCGGCAGCGGGCTCCTCGCGCAGCCAGGCCAGGACGTTCCGTGTCGCATTCGGCTGACCGCCACGGATCAATCCACGAAGGGGCTCTTCCAGAGGGTTGTGACGCAGCAGGAGTCCTTCATGCGAGCTGAGTCTTTTTCGGTTGCCACCGCCGAGCTTCGTCAACCTTGCCATGGATCTTGGCAGCGCAGTCAACAGGTTGCCGGTCAAATCAAGACGTTTCAGGTCTGCTAGATCACCGATCTCAGGTGGAATTGCGGTGAGTCTGTTTCGAGCAAGTTCCAGCTTCCTGAGCCCCTTGGCTTGGCCGATTTCGGGCGGCAGAGCGGTGAGCTGGTTGTTGCTGAGGGAGAGCGTTTGCAGCGCGGTGAGGCTGGCGATCTCGGGCGGCAGTGCGGTGAGCTG
>CAZMCV010000241.1:0-5271 GCA_964564645.1 uncultured Acetobacteraceae bacterium | reverse complement strand
CGCTGCGCAACGCGGTGATCGTGGCGATGGCGATCGGCGGCTCGACCAATGTCGTCCTGCACGCGCCCGAGATCGCGCGCGCCGCCGGCTATGGCGATTTCTGGCGCGAGGTCATGACGCCCGAGGAGTTCAACCACCTCTCGCAGCATGTCGTCCCCGTGCTGACCGATGCGCGGCCCTACGGACGCTACTCGATGGTCGACATCGACCGGGTCGGCGGCGTGCAGGTGATCGTGCGCGAGCTGCTCGATGCCGGGCTGCTGAACGGCGCGGTGATGACCTGCACCGGCGAGACCTTGGCCGCGCAGGTCGCGCGCCTCGGCGCCGGGCGCGCGGACGGGGCGGTGATCCACCCGGTCGGCAAGCCCTACAAGCCGACCGGCGGCCTGCGCGTGCTCGGCGGCAACCTCTCGCCCGACTTCTCGGCGATCCTGAAGCTCGCCGGCGTCGAGGGCGGGCTCGAGGACAATGTCTTCCGCGGGCGCGCGCGCATCTTCGAGGGCGAGCAGGCGCTGCTGGATGCGCTCGACCGCGCGCCGGAGGGCTTCGCGGACCGCGACATGATCATCGTGCGCTACGAGGGGCCGAGCGGCGCGCCGGGGATGCCGGAGATGCTCGACCCGACCTCGCGCATCACCACGCTCTGCCGCGAGCGCGGGATCGTCGTGGCGCTGATGACCGATGCGCGATTCTCCGGCGGCTCGGTCGGGCTGGTCATCGGCCATGTCGGGCCGGAGGCGGCGCTCGGCGGCCCGATCGCCTTCGTCGAGGAGGGCGACGCCATCGTCGTCGACCTCAACGACAACACCCTGACCTGCCCCGCGCTCGACGATCCGGCGACGCTGGCGCGGCGCAAGGCGGCGTGGGACCGGGCGGTGGCGGCGAATGGCGGCATCCACCCGAATTGCGGCGCGGCGGATACGCGGCTGCTGCACCGCGCGCGCCACACGGCGGTGCCGGCGACACGCGGCGGCGGCCTGCATCCGAACCGCGAGGTCTGGGTGCGCGCGCCGCGCCCGGCGGAGCGCTCCGGCTTCACGCCCACGAACCGGCATCGGGCCGGCGTCGCGCGGGCCTTCTGAGGCCGGCGGGGGGGAGGGCGGGAGCGCCTTCCTCTCGCCGGGCGCGGCCCCCATCCCCCGACCGCCACCCTGGCGCACGCCGCGTTTTCCGTTAAGGCGCGCCCCCTGGCTGCCCAAGCGTCGCGCCGGGCGACGCACAACGAAACAGGAGGACGCCCATGCGCCCCACTCGCCGCCACACGCTCGTCCTCGCGCTGGCCGCCGCCGCCTCGCCCGCGGTGCTGCGCGCCCAGACGGGCTGGAAGCCGACGCGGCCGATCCGCCTGGTGGTTCCCTTCGCGCCGGGCGGATCCAACGACATCGTCGGCCGCATCATCGCCGAGCCGGCGAGCCAGGCGCTCGGGCAGTCCGTCGTCATCGAGAACCGTGCCGGCGCCGGCAGCGTGATCGGCGCCGAGCACGTCGCGCGCTCCGCGCCCGACGGCTACACGCTGCTGATCAACAGCGCGCACGCGACCGTGCCCGCCATCGTCGCGCGCGTCCCCTACCGCACCGTCGAGGATTTCGCGGGGGTCGCGGTCGCCGGCTTCTCGCCGCACACGCTCGTCGTCAACCCGCAGATGCCGGTGCGCACGGCGGAGGAGCTGGTCGCGCTGCTGAAGGCCAATCCGGGGCGCTACAACATGGCCTCCGCCGGCAAGGGCAGCGGCGTGCACCTGGCGGGCGAGCTCTTCCGCAGCACCACCGAGGTGCAGGTCGAGATGGTCCACTACCGCGGCGGCGGGCCGGGCGTGGCGGCGCTGGTCTCCAACGAATCGCAGGTCGGCACGCCGACCATGGCGTCCTCGCTCGGGCAGATCCGCGGCGGCGGCGTGCGCGCGCTCGCCGTGCTCGCCGAGCAGCGCAGCCCGGCGCTCCCCGACGTGCCGAGCGCGCCGGAGGCCGGCATCCCGAAGGTGATCCACGAGGAGTTCTTCCCCATCCTCGCCCCCGTGGGCACGCCGGCGGCGGTGCTCGAGGCGCTCGGCGCGGCCTTCCGCGGCGCGATCCAGCAGAGCGCGCCGAAGCTGAACGAGCTGGCCGGCGTGACGCCGCGCGCCGGCTACGAGACCTCCGCGCAGGTGATGGACCTCGTGCGGGTCAGCGTCGAGCGCTACACGGCGCTGCTGCGCGCGGCGGGCGTGCAGCCCGAGTAGCGGCGGGCGGCCCCGATCCGGGCGCCGCCGTCAGATCCCCTGGGGCGGCGGCAGCGCCCTGCCGTCGTAGAACCGCGCCAGCGCGAAGGGCGACGGGTCGACCACCGGCGGGCGGCCGGTCGCCAGGTCCGCCGCCAGCCGCCCCGCGCCGGGCCCGATGCCGAAGCCGTGGCCGCTGAACCCGGCCGCGACGACCAGCCCGGGCAGCGCCTCCACCGGCGAGATCACCGGCACGGCATCGGGCGTCTGGTCGATCCAGCCGGCCCAGATCCGCGCCGCCGCGATGCCGGCGAGCTCCGGATAGGCCGCGACGATCGCGCGCAGCGACGGCGCCACGATGCCGGCCTTCGGCTTCGGGTCGAGCACGCGCATGCGCTCGAACACCGTCGGGCGGTCGAAGGACCAGCGCCCATGCCAGGCATCCGGCCCGTGCAGGAAGGCGCGGCCGAGGCGGAGCTCGACGAGGCTCCAATTCTGCCGGAGGCTCGGCAGGAACCGGCGCGCGTGGCGCAGCCCGGCCGGCGTCAGCTCCAGCCGCCCGCGCGCCTTGGCCGCCACCAGGTAGCCGCCATCGGGCCGCGGCGTCAGGATGAAGTCCGGCGTCAGCAGCGGACCCGGCGTGACCGGCTTCGCGGGGGGCGTGGTGGTGAAGACCGTCGAGTGGATCGAGGCCTGCGGCATGCCGATCCCGTGCCGCCGGAGGAACATCGACGACCAGGCGCCGCCCGCGAGGATCACTGCGCCCGTGCGGATGCGACCCTTCTCGGTGAAGACGCCGCCGATCCGCCCGCCCTTCATGTCCAGCCCGCGCACCGCGCAGCCCTGGTGCAGGGTCACCCCACCGAGCGCCCGCGCCGCCCGCGCCAGGGCCGACGCCGCCACGGCCGGCTCCGCCCGTCCGTCGCGCGGCGAGACGATGCCGCCGATCCAGCCCGGGTCCGCATGGCCGGGCGTCAGGCGCCGTGCCTCCTCGGCGCCCACGATCCGCATCGGCACCTGGTAGGGCGCGGCCCTGTCGAGCCAGGCCCGCCAGGCATCGAGCTGCCCCGGGTCCCTGGTGACGTAGACGAGGCCGCTCCGCCGGAGGCCGAGATCGGCGCCGATCTCCCCCGGCAGCCGGTCCCAGAGCTCCTGGCTGTGCTGCATGAGCGGGATCTCCCGCTCGTCGCGGTTGAACAGGCGGCACCAGCCCCAGTTGCGGCTGGACTGCTCGCCCGCGACCACGCCCTTCTCCAGCAGCGCGACCGAATGCCCCGCCCGGCCGAGCGCGTAGGCCGCGGCGACGCCGACGATGCCGGCGCCGATGACGACGACATCGGCGGCCTCGGGCAGGACGGCGTCGCCCTCGACCGGGTCCAGGGGGCGGGAGGCGAGCATCAGGCGGCGCCTCGATGCCGCCGGGGCGCCGGCACGGGCGTGGTCGGGACGGGAAGGGTCATGGCGGCGTCCCTGCGGTGGGGTGGGCCAGTCTGCCCCCGGCGCCGGATCGGATCGAGGGCCCCTGCGCCCCCGTCCCCGATCGGGGCCCCCTACGCCTCCGTCCCGAAGCAGCGGTCCCCGGCATCTCCGAGCCCCGGGACGATGTAGCCCCGCTCGTTCAGCCGCTCGTCCAGCGCGGCGGCCAGCACCTTCACGTCGGGATGCGCCGCCGCGAGCCTCGCCGCCCCCTCCGGCGCGGCGACGACGCAGGCGAAGCGGATGCTGCTTGCGCCGGCCGCCTTCAGCCGATCGACCGCCGAGACCGCGGTGCCCCCGGTCGCCAGCATGGGGTCGAGCAGCAGCGCCCCCCGCCCGGCCAGGTCGGGCGGCAGCCGCGCCACGTATTCGCTCGCGCGCAGGGTGTTCTCGTCGCGCACCAGGCCGAGATGCCCGACCGGCGCCTCCGGCAGGATCCGCTGCGCGCCCTCGAGCAGCCCGAGGCCCGCGCGCAGCACCGCGACCAGGCAGGGCTCCGGCCCGGCCAGCGCCGGCGCGCCCGCCATGGGCCCGAGCGGCGTCTCGATTGCGAGCCGCGCCGCGGGCAGGTCGCGCAGCGCCTCCGCGGTCAGGATCGCGCCGATCTCGGCGAGCAGCCGGCGGAAGGCCGCGCTCGGCGTCTCGCGCCGGCGCAGCGCCGTCAGCTTGTGCGCGAGCAGTGCGTGGTCGGGCACGGTCAGCGTGGTCATGGTCTGGATCGTTTCCCTCAGCGGTCGGTCAGCCGCAGCTCGATGCGCCGGTTGCGCGCATAGGCCTCCGGCGTGTCGGTGGGGTCGAGGGGCTGGTTGTCGCCGAAGGAGGTGGCGGCGACGCGGTCGGCCGGCAGACCCTCGGCGATCAGGATCTGCGCCACCGCGATGGCGCGCGCCGCGGCCAGCTCCCAGTTCGAGGGGAAGCGGGAAGAGGCGCGTAGCGGCGTCCGGTCCGCGTGGCCGTCCACGCGCAGCACCCAGTTCACGTCCTTCGGGATCTCGGCCGAGATCTCCTTCAGCGCGCCGGCGATCTCGCGGATCTGCTGCTGGCCGGCGGGGCTGGGCTCGGCCGAACCGATCGGGAACAGCACCTCGCTCTGGAAGACGAAGCGGTCGCCGACGGTGCGCACGCCCGGCCGGTCGCCGATCAGCGTGCGGAGCCGCCCGAAGAAGTCGCTGCGGTAGCGCCGCAGCTCCTCGACCTGCGCGGCGAGGGCGGCGTTGAGCTGGGCGCCGAGTTGGGTGATCTGCGATTCCTTCTCGCGGCCCTCGACCTCCGCCGCGTCGAGCGCGCCGGCGATGCGGGTGAGCTGGCGCCGCAGCTCCTCGAGCTGGCGGTTGAGCAGGGCGACCTGGGCGCGGGCCTGCTCGCCGAGGCGGGTCGCCTCCTGCGCATTCGCCTCCGCGCGGCGCCGTGCCTCGACCTGTTCCGCCGTGGCGCGCTCGGCGGCCTGCCGGGCCTGGAGCTGCTCGGCGGCGCGGGCCTCGGCGGCCTGTCGCGCCTGGGCCTGCTCGGCGGCGCGGGCCTCGGCGGCCTGTCGCGCCTGGGCCTGCTCGGCGGCGCGGGCCTCGGCGGCCTGTCGCGCCTGGGCCTGCTCGGCGGCG
>CAZMCV010000240.1:0-5349 GCA_964564645.1 uncultured Acetobacteraceae bacterium | reverse complement strand
GCTCATCGAGGGCGTGCCGGAGGACGCCGCCTCGCCCGCCGCCGGGGTGGGCGGCCTGCTGCGCATGCTGCTGGCGGCGCGCGAGGACCTGCGCCGCGCCTTCCTCGTCCCCGGGCCCGAATGCGGGGCGCCGATGCTCCGGCGGGAGGCCTTCGAGGGCTGGGCGGCGCAGAACCTGCCGCGCGAATACCCGCTACTGGCGCCGGCCGCGCTGGCGGAGCGGGCGGAGCGCTTCTTCGCGCGTGCCGGCGCGGCCGATCTCGCCATGCTCGAGGGCGGCGGCGCGGTGCTGACCGCGGTGCTGGAGGCCGGCCCCGCAATCGGCGCGATCCGGCCGGCCGAGGCGGAGCCGCTCGTGCAGCGGATCGCGGCGGTCGAGGCGGTGGACCTGGCGCTGGTCGGCAGCGGCCACCCGTCCAACATCGAGAGCTTCCGCTGGTTCCTCGACGAGGTCTGGCTCAAGGCGCTGGCGCCGCGCGGGCGCAACCTCTTCGTGCTCGGCAATGTCTGCGAGCATCTGCGCGGCTACCAGCATCGCGGCCTGTTCCTGCTCGGCCGGTGCGAGCGGCTGGGGCCGCTGCTGGCCGCCGCCCGCGCCTGCCCGCTGCCCGTCGTCGTCGGCTCCGGCTCGCCCATCAAGACCATCCCGGCGATGGCGCTGAACGGGGCGGTGACGGTGACCGAGCATATCGAGCGCGCCTTCGCGCTGGCCGATTACGGCATCCCGGCGGTGAGCGACGCGCGGGAGTTCGCCGAAGACGTCGCCGGGCTGCTGGCGGACGACGCGTTCCGCGCCCGCCGCCAGGCGGCCTCGGCGCGCTACGTCGCCGAGAACCTCCGGCTCGAGGACTACACGGCGTTCTGGGGCGGGATGCTCGGCTGATCCGCGCACCGGGCGCGGGACGGGGGCGAGGGAACGCCCGGGCGCGCGGGGTCGGGCGCGCCGCGGGACAGGGCGGAGGCCGGCATGCTGTACGACGTCGCGGCGCTGAAGCGCCTTGCCACGCGCAAGGGACACAATGGCGAGTTCTTCGAGGCGCTGCCGGGCCTGGTTCGACGTCTTCGCCGCGATCGGCTACGAGCGGTCGGACTTTCTCGGCCGGCCGCTCGACGAGGCGCGCTGGAGCGCGACGGGCCAGCCCTGCTACGACTTCATGATCCCGCGCGGCGGCGCCGATCGGGCATTCATCGCCGGCAGTTTGCCCGGGCTGGCCGCCTCGCCGGCATCGGCGTTCGACCGCTCGCACCCACCGAAACCTTGACGCGGACACGCAAGGCGGGCCGCGCACCCAGCGGGGACAAGCCATGCTGATCTTCGACGATTTCGTCGTCCTGCAGAACCAGAAGACGGGCTCGACCTTCCTCGAGGCGTTCTTCCGCCGCTTCGCGAAATCGCCGCCCGCGAAGGGGACCATCAAGCACCAGCCGCCGAACCTGGCCTATGACCGCGGCAAATCCTACCTGATCTCGGTGCGCCATCCGGTGACGACCTACACCTCGCTGTTCAATTTCGGCCTGTCGAGCGGCACCGGCACGGTGCGGAACCGCCAGGACACGCAGCAGCAGGACCGGCTCTACCAGCCGAGCCTCGAGAGCTTCGTCGAATGGGTGGGCCTGCTGACCGACCCCTCGGGCCGGGAGGCCTTCGGCGACGAGCAGTACCGCCAGCACGCGGCGCAGATGGGCTACGCCTCCTTCCGGTTCCTCCGGCTGTCGATCCCCTTCGCCGGCTTCAAGCTGAAGGCCTGCAAGTCGCGCGAGGACGTGCTCTGGCTGCACCGCAACCAGTCGATCACGCGCTGGGTGCTGCGCAACGAGACGCTGCGGCAGGACCTGGCGGCGCTGGTCTCCGGGCCGCTCGCGCCGGCGATGCGCGATGTCGGCGCCGCGCTCGCCTTCCTCGAGACCTCGCCCGCGATCAACGCGTCCGAGCCCGTCATCGACCCGCGCACGCTGCCGCCCGACATCGCCGCGCGGATCATGGAGCGCGAATGGGTGCTGCGCGACCTGTTCTACCCGGACGTGGATGTCGATGCGGCCGCGCGCCTGCCGCGCCCCGCCGCCTGCGGCGACTGGCCGGCCGAGGGGTAGGCCCGGCCGGGCGCGACGCTTGCCGGGTCCAGGCGGGGCCGGGTCGGAAGCTGAACCCGCGCGCGCCGGATCACCCCGCCCCCGCCGGCGCCGGCGCCGCGCCGAACAGCGCCGCCGACTGTCCGATCGTCCGCGCCAGCTGATGCACCTCGGGCAGCATCGGCGCGAGTTGCAGCGCGCGGTCGATGACCGCGCGCGCCGTCGCCAGGTCGCCGGACTCGAGATGCACCCAGGCGGCCAGGCGCAGCAGCGGCACATGGTCGGACCGCAGCGTCAGCAGGCGCCCGATCAGCGCGCGCGCCCCGGCCTCGTCGCCCTCCGCCACCAGGCGCCGCAGCCGCCAGCGGGCGACGTCGACGCTGGCCTCGGCCGCCTCGGGCGCGAGCGGCGCCATCATCCGCTCCCCGCGCAGCCGGAAGCGGGCCCAGCCGGCGACGTCGATGCCGTGCCGGCGCGTCAGCTCCTCCGCCTCCGGCGCGTAGTAGCGCTCCCAGACCCGTCGCGCCGTCGCCTCGTCGAGCGGCTCGCGCCAGCGCCGCTCCATCGCCTTCAGCGCCGCGTAGCCGCCGCCCTCGGCGATCCAGGCGGGGAAGCCGTTGCGGCAGATGTAGACATCCTTCGGGCGGTCGATCAGCCCGCCCGCCGCCGGCTCGCGCGCCAGGATCTCCTCGCCGAGGTGGAAGCTCGGCATGAACAGCGTGTTGCTGCTCGGCGCGGCGGCGCCCTCCGGCAGGCGGATGTCCTGCCCGATCGCGGCGGCCAGGCGCCCGGCCAGCGCGCCCGGATCGGCAACGAGCTGCGCGATGTCGGCGACCACCACGCGCTCCGGCCCGAACACCGCCCGCACGCGCTGCACGACACCGACGAAGGAGGGGAAGACGAAGCGGTCCCGCGGCAGGGCGAAGAGCGAGGCGGGGGAGTGGTCGAACTCCCCGAGGCGGCCGGTGCGGCGGAATTGCGGCTCGAAGAACCAGTAGTTCCGGTGGCAGAAGGCCGACGCGATGCGCTCGACCGGGTTGCGCAGCATCACCGCGACGGCAAGGCGGCCGAGCGTCTCCTGGATGCGCCGCAGCGTCTGCTCGCGCCAGTGGTAGCTCGGCGTGACATCCATCAGCACCGGGCGCTCATGGTCGTGGCAGCCGAGATACCAGTCGAGGCCGCGCTGGCGGTTCTTCCCGTCGAAGAACTCCAGCTCCTTCGGCGCGGCGGCGGAAATGTCGGGGCTGAGGCGCAGCAGGTCGTGCAGCGAGGTGGTGCCGCATTTCTCGACGCCGACGCCGACGACCATCGGCTTGGCGCGCAGGTAGTCCCGGATCCGGTCGCTGTTGCGCAATGCCATCGCCGCCCTCTCGCCCAGCCGCCCACCCGTTCAGCCGCCCACCCGTTCAGCCGGCCGGGCGCGCGATCCGCAGGCCCTCCGGCGCGAAGGCCGGCGGCGGCGCCCCGAATTGCGCCGCGAAATCCTCGGCGAAGCGCGCGCGGATCGCATCGGCGGCGTCGCTGCGCGTGCTGACCACGCCGGCGCTCGGCGTCCCGGCCGCGGCCGCGCCGAGGAAGGCCGCGACGCTGCGCACCGTGCCCTCGGGGTCGGCGACCAGATCGTCATAGTCGACCAGCAGGTGGTCCATGGTGCGGACCCAGTCGGCCAGCCGCTCCTCCTGCTCGCGCATGAAGCGGAAGCGGCGGCGCATGTCGGCGTAGTCATAGGCCACGGCGCCGTGCGATGCCTCGAGCGCCTTCCGCCCCGCCTCGTCGAAGACGTGCCAGGTCTTCACATGGTTGGCCAGGAAGTCGGAGGCCGCCTGCGCCGCCTTGTCGCGGCGCAGCACGTAGACGATCCGGACCCGCGCGCGGAACGCCGCGCAGACCTCCGCGGGCAGCCGCGCCCGGTCCAGCAGGTCGAACAGGAAATGCGAGATCAGCTTGGTGCCGAACCAGCCGTTCCGCTGCTTGCGCCACATGAACTCGCCGAGCACCTCGAGCGCGTCGCGCGGCGCCAGCGGGGCGGCGTCGCGCAGCGCGTGCACCTCCCGGTCGCGCAGATGCTCCTCCGGCTGGCCGAGCCCGATGCTGGCCAGCAGGTGGCCGAGATAGGTGCTGCCGGAGCGCGGCGTGCAGGCGATGGCATAGGCCGGCAGGCCGGGGATCGGCTGCGGGCGGCGCGGCGCCCCCTGCAGGCGCTGCAGCCGGGCGAGGCGGGCGACCAGCAGGCCGCGCAGCACGCCGACCGGGGGGCGGATCGGCGCCGGGCGCACCGCCTCGATCGCCGCGCGCAGGCCGGCCTCGTCGGCCAGGGAGAAGGCGATCCAGGTCGCCTCGGGCGGGGTCTCCCGCGCGCGCTCGGCCAGGTGCGCGACGGGCAGGATGGCGGCGGCGGGGGCGTCCGGCCGCGCCAGCGCCGCCTCGACCAAAGCGCGGGTGGAGTCGTCGACGACGATGCTGGCCTGCCCCGGCGTCTCGCGCAGGAATTCCAGGACGAGGCTGAGCAGGGTGTCGCCCGAGGTCATCCGCGTGTCTCCGTTCCGCCCGCCGCGGATCCGCATGCGCCACCGGAACGCCGGATCGGGCCCGCCGGGGCCTCATAGCCGCCGGTCCCCCCATGTCCAGGCATCCCGGGTGGCCGGGGCGCTCGCGGCGGGCCCCGGAAGGGCCTTCCCCTGGCGCGCGCGGGGGAGGGGTGGGGTGTGGGGGTCGCGGCCCCCCCGGGGCCATCGCCCCGCCCCCCCCTGGCATGATCCATTCGAAATCCCTATGCGCATTCCGGAAGCATCATCCTGGCAACCATGCGATGGCGGCCTGAAGATCGCCCGAGCCCGCCCGCCGGTCGCGGCGGCCGGAGGGCGATGGCAGGTCCCGCGCCCGCTGCATCCGGATCCGCCGAGGCCGCCCTGATCCCGTCCCCGCCTTCGCCCGCCCCCCCCGCCGCCGCCCCGGCCATCGACCGACCTGACGGGCCGCCTGCCACCCCGGTCGATCCGGACGCGGCGCGGCAGGCGGCGCGCGAGGCACGCCGGCGCGGCGACCTCGCCGGCGCCCTCGCCGCGCTCGCCCCCCTGGCCGATGCCGCGCCCGCCCCGCCCGGGCTGCTGGTCGAGATGGCCGAGCTGCTGCGCCTGCTCGGCCGGCTGGAGGAGGCGGAGGCCAGGCTCGCCGCCTGCCTCGCGCGCGATCCCGCCCACCCCTGGGCGCTCGCCGGGATGGGCCAGGTCGCGCGCGCCCGCGGCGACCACGCGGCCGCGCTCGGGCGCTTCGCGGCCG
>CAZMCV010000239.1:0-5410 GCA_964564645.1 uncultured Acetobacteraceae bacterium | reverse complement strand
GCCGGCGCCGACCCAGGCCGCGCCCGCCCCGCCGCCGGCGCTGACCGTCCTGGTCGCGCCCGTGGCGACCCGCTTGATGGCCCGGCCCGTGGTCGGCGACGGCTCCGTCCTGCCCTGGCAGGAGCTGGTGGTGGGCAACGAGGCGAGCGGGCTGCGCGTCGCCGAGGTGGCCGTCGAGGAGGGCGAGCGGGTGGCCAAGGGCCAGCTCCTCGTCCGGCTCGACGATTCCGTCCTGCGTGCCCAGCGCGACCAGTACGCCGCGGGCATCGAGGAGGCGCAGTCCGCGCTCGTCCTCGCAAGGCAGGACCTCGAGCGCACCATCGAGCTGTCGCGCGGCCAGATCGCCGCCCGCCAGCAGCTCGACCAGCGTCGCGCCGGGGCCGACCAGGCGGAGGCGCGGCTCGCGGTCGCGCGTGCCCGCCTGCTGGAGATCGAGGCGCGCCTCGCCCAGGCGCGGATCGTCGCGCCGGATGATGGCGTGGTGACGCGCCGCCCCGCGCTGATGGGCACCGTCGTCCAGCCCGGGCAGGAGATGGTGCGGATGATCCGCGACGGGCGGCTCGAGCTGAACGCCCGCGTGCCGGAGCTCCAGCTCGCCCGGGTCCGGCCGGGCCAGGCGGTGCGCGTGCTGCATGGGGACCGCGAGATCGCCGCCTCGGTCCGCGCCGTGGCGCCGACGGTGGCGCCCGAGACCCGGCTCGGCACGGTCTATGTCGCGCTGCCGCCCGGATCCGGCCTGCTGCCGGGCATGTTCGCCCGCGCCGAGATCGCGACCGGGGAGACGGAGGTCATCGCCGTGCCGCTCGAGGCGCTGGTGGTGCGGGAGGGCGAGCCCGCCGTCTTCGTGCTGGCCGAGGGCGCCGACCGGGTCGCGCTGCGGCCGATCGCGACCGGCGCGCGGCGCGAGGGCATGGTGGAGGTGACGCGCGGCCTCGCCCCCGGCGAGCGCGTGGTCACCGCCGGGGCCGGCTTCCTCGCCGATGGCGACAGGGTCCGCGTGACCGGGGGGCCGGCGGCCCGATGACGCCGCGCGACGCCCCGGCGCGACAGGCGCGCTACGACTACGACAACATCTCCGCCTGGGCGATCCGCAACCCGATCGCCACCATCGTGCTGTTCCTGGCGCTGACCGTGGGCGGCCTCGTCGCCTTTCCCTCGCTGCGCATCAACAACACCCCCGATCTCGACCTGCCGGCGGTCGTCGTCTCCGTGGCCCAGCCCGGCGCCGCGCCCTCCGAGCTCGAGACGCAGGTGACGCGGCGGATCGAGGACGCGGTCGCCGGCGTCGGCGACGTCAAGCACATCACCAGCCTGGTCAATGACGGCGTCTCGATCACCGTCGTCGAGTTCGTCTTCGGCAAGGACATCGACCGCGCGACCAACGACATCCGCAACAAGGTCTCGCAGATCCGCACCGACCTGCCCGCCGGCATCCGCGAGCCGGTGGTCACGCGCGTCGAGGCGACGGGCGGCGCGATCCAGACCTGGACCGCCGCCGATCCGCGGCTCAGCCAGCAGGAGCTGTCCTGGTTCGTCGAGGACATCGTCGCCAAGTCGCTGCTCTCGATCCCCGGCGTTGCGCAGGTCAACCGGGTCGGCGGCGTGCAGCGGGAGATCCGGGTGGCGCTGCGGCCGGACCGGCTGGTGGCGCTCGGCATCACCGCGGCCCAGCTCAACGACCAGCTGCGCGCGCAGAACATCAACCTGCCCGGCGGGCGCGGCACGCTCGGGGTGGGCGAGCAATCGATCCGCACCCTCGGCGCGGCGCCCTCGGTCGAGTCGCTGCGCGAGCGGCCGATCGTGCTGCCCGGCGGGCGCACCGCCCGCCTGTCCGAGCTGGCGGAGGTGACCGATTCGACCGCCGAGGTGCGCACCGCCGCGCGCCTCGACGGCAAGCCGGTCGTCGCCTTCGAGGTGCTGCGCACCCGCGACAGCTCCGAGGTGCATGTCGCCCGGGCGGTCAGCGCGAAGATCGCCGAGATCGAGGCGGCGCATCCGGGCGTGACAATGCGCCTGGTCACCTCCACCACGCGCTTCGTGATGGCGAGCTATGTCGGGGCGATCGAGGCGCTGTTCTTCGGCTCGGGCCTCGCCGTGCTGGTGGTGTGGCTGTTCCTGCGCGACTGGCGGGCGACGGCGATCGCCTCGCTGGCTATGCCGCTCTCGCTGATCCCGACCTTCCTGGTGATGAAGGCCTTCGGCTTCTCGCTGAACAACGTCACCCTGCTCGGCCTGACGCTCGTGGTCGGCGTGCTGGTGGACGATGCGATCGTCGAGATCGAGAACATCGTCCGCCACCTGCGCGAGCGCCCCGAGGCCGGGATCTACCAAGCCGCGCTCGACGCCTCGGCCGAGATCGGCATGGCGGTGATCGCGACCACGGCGACGATCCTCGCGGTCTTCGTCCCCGTCGCCTTCATGCCCGGGATCCCCGGGCAGTTCTTCCGCGAATTCGGGCTGACGGTCGCGGCCTCGGTGTTCTTCTCGCTGGTGGTCGCGCGGTTGCTGACGCCGCTGATGGGCGCCTACCTGCTGAAGGTGCCGACCGGGCGGTCGCATGACGATATCGGCGAGGGGCGGGCCGGGCGCGGCTACCTGACCCTGCTCGGCTGGTCGCTGCG
Source organism: uncultured Acetobacteraceae bacterium (assembly GCA_964564645.1). GTDB lineage: Bacteria > Pseudomonadota > Alphaproteobacteria > Acetobacterales > Acetobacteraceae > CAZMCV01. The sequence continues at coordinate 2,789 of CAZMCV010000239.1, read as the reverse complement.
GCATCGCTGGATCACCATGGGCGCGGCGACCGCCTTCTTCGCGCTCTCGGTCGCGCTGGTGCCGCTGATCCCGCAGGACTTCATCGCCGCGGCCGATCGCGGCCGCTCCTCGATCTCGATCGAGCTGTCGCCCGGCTCCACGCTCGAGCAGACGGATCGCGTGGTGCAGGCGGCGACGCGGCTGTTCAAGGCGCGGCCGGAGGTGGAGAACGTCTTCGCCTCCATGGGCACCGCCAACACCGGCGGCCAGGGCCCGGGCATGGGCAGCACGACGCGCGAGGGCGATCCGCGCACCGCCAACCTGATCGTCACCCTGCTGCCGAAGGGCGAGCGCGCGCTGACGCAGCAGCAATTCGAGGCCGCGATGCGCCCGGCGCTGGAGGCGATCCCGGGGGCCCGCATCCGCTTCGGCGCCGACGGCTCCTCCGGCGCCAAGGCCTCGGTCACGCTGGTCGGGCGGGACCCGGAGGCGCTGCAGGCGACGGCGCGGGAGCTGGAGCGGCAGATGCGCACCATCCCCGGCCTCTCGGGCGTGCGCTCCATCGCCAGCCTCGAGCGGCCGGAGCTGCAGATCATGCCGCGCGAGGCGCGCGCGGCCGAGCTCGGCGTCTCGCCGCTGGCGATCGCCACGACGGCGCGGATCGCCACGATCGGCGATGTCGAGCAGAACCTGGCGCGCTTCAACCTGCCCGACCGGCAGATCCCGATCCGCGTCATGCTGGAGGAGACGGCGCGCGAGGATCTCGACCGGCTGCGCTCGCTCCGCGTCGAGGGCCGCAACAGCCTGACCGTCCCGCTCGAGACCGTGGCCGAGATCCGCCACGGCGCCGGCCCGGCGCAGATCGACCGCTTCGACCGGGTGCGCAAGGTGACGGTGGAGGCCGAGCTCGGCGGCATGCCGCTCGGCGAGGCGACGAAGCGCATCGCCGCGCTGCCGGTGATGCAGGCCCTGCCGCCCGGCGTCGCGGAGCGCGCGACCGGCGACAAGGAGATCATGGCCGAGCTGTTCCAGGGCTTCGCCATCGCCCTCGGCACCGGCATCGGCCTGGTCTACCTGGTGATGGTGCTGCTGTTCCGCGGCTTCCTGCAGCCGCTGACGATCATGTCGGCGCTGCCGCTCTCGCTGGGCGGGGCGCTGATGGCGCTGCTGCTGGCGCAGAAGGCGCTCGGCGTCTCGGCGGTGATCGGGGTGCTGATGCTGATGGGGATCGTCGCCAAGAACTCCATCCTGCTGGTCGAGTACGCGATCGAGGCGCAGCGCGCCGGCCTGCCGCGGGTCGAGGCGCTGATGGAGGCGGCCCGCAAGCGCGCGCGGCCGATCGTGATGACGACCATCGCGATGACGGCCGGCATGGCGCACATCGCCGCCGGCATCGGCGCGGATGCGGAGTTCCGCGCGCCGATGGCCCTCGTCGTGATCGGCGGGCTGATCACCTCGACCCTGCTCAGCCTGGTCGTGGTGCCGGCGGTCTACACGGTGATGGACGATGTGGGCCGGCTGTTCCGGCCGCGGCGTGGCGCGGCGGCCAGGGCCGGGCGGCCGGGCGAGGCGCCGGCCGTCCCCGCGCGCGGCGTCTGACCCTCCACGCGCCGCTCGCCCCCGGGCGACCGGGCGCGTATCGTCCCGGTCACAAGAAACCGGGGAGGGGGGCATGGCGACGCGGCGCGGGACGATTCTGGGCGGGCTCGGCGCGGCGCTGCCCATGCTCGGCGGCGGCGGCGCCGGGGCGCAGCAGGCCGCCCCTTCCTGGAGCCCGGACCGCACCGTGCGGGTCGTCGTCGGCTACGCGCCGGGGGTCGGCCCGGACCTGATCGGCCGGCTGGTGGCGGAGCAGCTCCAGCGCCGGCTCGGCGGCGCCTCCGTCATCGTGGAGAACCGGCCCGGCGCGGGCGGCACGCTCGGGACGGAGGCGGTGGCCCGCGCCGCGCCCGACGGCCTCACCCTCGGCGCCATCCCGGCCGCGCCCATCGCGGTCAACCCGCATCTCGGCCAGCGCATCGGCTACGACCCGCTGAAGGATCTGACGCCGATCGGCCCGATCGCCGCCTTCGGATCCTTCGTGCTGGTCCATCCCTCCGTCCCCGTGCAGCGGCTGGAGGAGCTCGGGCCCTGGCTGCGGGCGCAGCGCGGGCAGGCGGCCTGCAACGGCTCGACCGTCGGCTCGCTGCTGCACATCACCATGGCGCTGCTGGTGAAGGAGTTCGGGGCCGACTGCCCGCTGGTCCACTCCGCGGCGACGGGCGCGATGCCGGACATGATCGCGGGGCGGCTGCAGGTGGGCGCCGACAACATCGCGGTGGCGGCGGGGCCGGTGCGCGGCGGGCAGCTGCGCGCGCTGGCCGTCACCACGGCCGGGCGCCTGCCCGCCTGGCCCGACCTGCCCGCCGTCGCCGAGCAGATCCCGGGCTTCGAGGCGGTGTCCTGGATGGGCCTGTTCGGGCCGGCCGGCCTGCCGGCGCCGGTGGTCGCGCGGCTCTCGGCCGCGCTGGAGGCGGCGAAGGCGGACCCGGCGGTGGTGGCGCGGCTCGACCAGCTCTCCGCGGTCGCCCTGCCGGGCGGGCCGGAGGCGCTGGCCGAGCGGCTGCGGACCGAACACGCCAAGTGGGGCCGGGTGATCCGCGAGAACAACATCCGGGTGGAGTGACGCCCCCCGCGCGAACGCCTGGCCCGCGGCGCGAACCGTCGAACGGGCGGTCGATGCCGCGCGCGCCCGGGCGCGGTCAGGCGGCGCGCCAGACCACCGGGAAGACCTCGCTGTCCATCGGCGCGCCATGCGGCGGCGCCTCGG
>CAZMCV010000238.1:0-5444 GCA_964564645.1 uncultured Acetobacteraceae bacterium | reverse complement strand
TGGCGCATCCCGTCCGCCCCGACAGCTACATCGAGATCGACAATTTCTACACCCCCACCGTCTACCAGAAGGGCGCGGAGGTGGTGCGGCTGATCCACACCCGCATCGGCGCGGAGGCGTTCCGCCGCGGCATGGACCTCTACATCGCCCGCAACGACAACCAGGCCGTCACCATCGAGGATTTCGTCGCCGCGATGCAGGAGGCATCCGGCGTCGACCTGTCCGACATGGCGGGCTGGTACGCCCAGGCCGGCACGCCCGAGCTCAACCTCGAGGACCGCTACGATCCCGCGACGCGCCGCTATGAACTGACCTTGCGCCAGCACACGCCGGCGACCCCCGGCCAGCCGGCGAAGCGGCCGCTGCCGATCCCCGTCGCCATGGGGCTGCTCGGGCCCAACGGCCACCCGCTGCCGACGCGGCTCGCGGGCGAGGCGGAGGCGACCGACGACACCCGCCTGCTGGTCCTCGACGCGGCCGAGCGACGCTTCGTCTTCGAGGATGTGCCCGCGCCGCCCGTGCCCTCGCTGCTGCGCGGCTTCTCCGCGCCGGTGCGGCTGAGGGGGATGACGAGCGACCGGCTGCGCTTCCTCGCGGTGCACGACACGGACCGCTTCGTCCGCTGGGACAGCGGGCAGCAATACGCCACGGCGCTGATGCTCGACCTCGTCGCCGGGCATCGGCGCGGCGAGCCGCTCGGCATCGACGAGGCGCTTCTGGACGCCGTCCGCACCACGCTCGCCGATGCCGAGGGCGACCCCGCCTTCGCCGCCGAGGCGCTGGCGCTGCCTGGCGAGGGCGTCATTGCCGACCAGATGGAGATCGCCGACCCCGAGGCCATCCACCTGGTGCGCGAGCATCTGCGCGCCGCGATCGGCCGTGCCTGCGCCGCCCCGTTGCGCGCGGCCTATGACGCGTTCACCGACACCGGCGCCTATACGGTCGATGGCCGTGCCATCGGAGGCCGCGCGCTGCGGAATTCCTGCCTCGCCTATCTCGCCGCCGCGGGGGGCGAGGGGGTGCGGCTCGCCGCCGCGCAATACGACACCGCCGGCAACATGACCGACCGCCTCGCCGCGCTGTCGCTGCTGGCGGACACCGAGGACCCCGCCCGCGACGCCGCCCTCGCGCATTTCCATGCGCGCTTCCGCGGCGATGACCTCGTGCTCGACAAATGGTTCTCCATCCAGGCGATGGCCCGGCGCCCCGGCGCGCTCGCGCGGGTGCGCGCGCTCTACGCGCATGCGGATTTCGACCTGCGCAACCCGAACCGCGCGCGCTCCCTCATTGGCGCCTTCGCCGCGGGCAATCCCCGCTGGTTCCACGATGCCTCCGGCGAGGGCTACCGCTTCCTCGCCGACGCCGTGATCGCGCTCGACCCGGTCAACGGCCAGACCGCGGCGCGGCTGGTGGGCCCGCTCGGCCTCTGGCGCCGCCAGGCGCCGGAACGCGCCGCGATCATGCGGCACGAGCTCGAGAGGGTGCTCGCCCTCCCCGGCCTGTCGCGCGGGACCTTCGAGAAGGTCTCGAAGGCCCTCGCATGATCCGCCGGCGCCGCGCGCTGCTGCTCGCCGCGCTCGGCGCCGGGGCGGGCTGCACCTCGGTCGGGCCGCAGCGGCTGGATCGGGACCAGCTCGACTACACGCGGGTCGTCTCCGACAGCTCGAAGCGGCAGACGCTGTTCAACCTGGTGCGGCTGCGCTTCGGCGACAGCCCGGCCTTCGTCTCCATCGGCCAGCTCGTCTCCGGCTACACGGTGCAGAGCACGGCGCAGGCCAACCTGCAGTCCAACCCCTCGGGCGCGGTGAACTCCTTCTGGGCGCTGCTCGGCAACATCCAGTACACGGACCGGCCGACCTTCACCCTGAACCCGATGAACGGGGAGCAGTTCGTCCAGGCCTATCTCCGCCCCTTCTCGCCGGCCGACATCATCCCGCTGATCCAGGGCGGCATCCCGGTGGACAAGCTGTTCCGCCTGGTGGTGCAGACGGTCGGCGACCTGCACAACACGCACCCCCTCGCCGGGGATCGCCGCACCGCCTCGCCGGAATTCCTGCCGACCCTCGCCGCGCTGCGCACCCTGCAGGAGAACGGCGTGCTGACCATCCATCTGCGGCGGGACAGGGAAGGCGCGCGCGCCTTCATCGGCTTCAACACCGCCCATCGGCCGGAGCTGCGCGGCCTGGTGGACGAGGTCTACCGCCGGCTTCGCGTCGACCCCGCGCTGCGCGAGGTGGAGATCATCTACGGCCCGGCCAGCCAGCATCAGCTCAAGCGCGAGATCCCGGTGCTCACCCGCTCGCTGCTCAGCATGCTCGCCGCCGTCGCGGCGGAGATCGAGGTGCCCACGGCGGATGTCGCCGCGGGAAGGACCGTCCCGACCCTGCGCGAGGCGCTGGCCGCGCGCCCCCTCATCATCGTGCGGTCCGGCACGGCGGAGCCGAGCGACACCTATGCCAAGGTGCGCAACGACGGGCGATGGTACTGGATCGCAGGCGATGACTACGAATCGAAGATGGCCTTCACCCTGCTCGAGATCCTGAAATCCGTCGCCGAGAGCTCGCGCGGCCTGGCGCAGCCGGTGCTGACCATCCCGACCGGCTGACGAACGCGGCCTGGACAGGCCGCGGCGTCCCGACTTGACTGCGCGCGGACCGGAAAGGGGCGAAGGGATGGAAAGCGCGCGGATCGAGGGACGCTTCCGCGGCCCCGCCGGGATGGGCAATGGCGGCTATGTGGCCGGCCGCATGGCCGCGCTGCTGGGGGCCGAGCCGGCCGAGGTGACCTTGCGCCGCGGCTGGCCGCTCGACCGTGACCTGACCATCCATCGCGACGCGACGGGGCGCATCGAGGCACGCGACGCCGAGGGCACCGTCATCGCCGAGGCGCGGGAGGCGAGGCTCGACCTCGAACCGCCGCCGCCGCCGACACGGGAGGAGGCCGCGGCGGCGACCGGCTGGTTCCTCGACAGCCCGTTCAGCCATTCCAGCGGCCTCTGCTTCGCCTGCGGCGCGGCCCGGCCGGACGGCGAGGGGCTGCGCGTCTTCACCGGCCGCATCGAGGCCCGTCCCGGGATCGCCGCCGCCCTCTGGCAGCCCGATGCGGCCTTCGCCGATGCGGCGGGCAGGGTGCGGCCCGAATATCTCTGGACCGCACTCGACTGCGCCGGCTCCTTCGCCTTCACCCTGCCGACCGGGCCGCAGAGCATGCTGCTCGGCCGCATGACCGGGCGCGTCGAGGGATCGGTGCGGGCGGGGGAGCCCTGCATCGTCATCGGCTGGCAGGTCGCGCGGGAGGGGCGGAAGCTGACCGCGGGCACGGCCCTGTTCGGCGCCGATGGCGGGCTCCGCGGCATCACGCGCTCGCTCTGGGTGACGCCGCTGGTGGCGGCCTGAAGGGGGGCGGCGTTCTGGCCTTGCGCGGAACGATCCTATATCGCAATTATCTCCGGCGCGGGCGGCACGCCCGCCGGAGATCCCGGCATGGCCACCCTGGAAGGCACCTCGCTCTCGGACACCCTGGTCTCGGGCGTCCTCTCGGACACGCTGCTCGGCCGGGCCGGCAATGACCGGCTCGAGGCGGTCGTGGATGATCTCCGGGTCGATGTGCTGAATGGCGGGGGCGGCCATGACACGCTGCTCGGCCAGGGCGGGGATCGGCTGCGCGGCTACAACGGCCAGGATTCCCTCCATTCCGTCGGCGAGTACGGTGCGCGACTGGATGGCGAGGCCGGCAACGACACCCTGTTCGGCGGGGCCGAGCAATCCGCCGACACGCTCCTCGGTGGCGATGGCCATGACCTGCTGATCGGGTTCCGTGGCGTCGGCGACGAGATGACGGGCGGGCGCGGGGCCGACACCTTCCGCGGCGGCGTGGATGGAGAGCTGCACCGCGTGACCGACTTCAAGCACGGCGTGGACCTGCTCGACCTGGTCGGCTTCACCGGGAAGGAAGCGGTCACCCAGACCGTGACGGCTGCCGGGCTGCTGGTGACCACGCCGGAGCAGGGCGGGTTCCTGCTGCTCGGCATCGCCGCGCCCCTGGCGCTCGGGATTGACATCGTCTGATCCCGGGCGACCGGACTTCCATCAGCGCCCCGCGCCGCGCGCGGGGCGGATGCGGCCGAACAAGCCGGGAACTCCGCTCCGACCGCGTGCGCACCGGGGTTTCCGCATTCGGCCCGGGGAGTTGTCCACAGAGTTGCGCACCTTGCTGGGGAAAACTCGCCCCGTTGCTGCCAGGCCCGTCATCCGCGGCCGCCGGCCGTCACCCGCCGAGCACCGCCGCGACCGCGCCGCGCAGCGGCGCCCACACCGCCTGCCTCTGCGCCGGGGTCATCCCCGCGGCGAAGCCGCCATCGATGGTCAGGGCGTGGCCGGTGACGAAGCGGGCGGCGACGTCGTCGGCCAGCCACAGCACGCCCTCGGCGATGTCGTCCGGCAGGCCGGGGCGCGGCAGCGGCTGGAACCCCTCCAGCGAGCCCCGCGCCGCCTCCTCGACCTTCGCGTCGAGCTGCGTCGGCACGCCGGCGGAGCGGCCGAAGATCGGCGTGGCGATCGGCCCCGGGCAGACGCAGTTGACCCGCACCCGGAACGCGGCCAGCTCCATCGCCGCGCATTTCGTCAGATGGATCACCGCGGCCTTCGCCACCGCGTAGGAGGTCGCGGTCGAGCCCGGCACGAGGCCCGCGACGCTCGCCGTGTTCACGATCGCGCCCGATCCTTGGGCCTTCATCACCGGCGCCGCGTGCTTGATGCCCAGCATGACGGAGCGCACCAGCACCGCCATGTCGGCATCCCAGTTCTCGACCGGGATCGCCTCGATGGCCTCGGGCGTGCCCGGTCGGCCGGCATTGTTGAACATCAGGTCGAGCCGCCCCCAGGAATCGAGCGCCAGCGCGACGGCGGCGGCGATGTCGGCCTCCACCGTCACGTCGCAGCGCTGGAAGCGCGCGCGGGACGGGCCGCCCAGGGTCTCGGCCAGGCGCTGCCCCGGCGCCTCCTGCAGATCGGCCAGCACGACGCCGCGGCCGCCCGCCTCCAGGAACCGCTCCGCCGTCCGCCGCCCGAGCCCCGAGGCGCCGCCGGTGATCACCGCGACCTTGTCCTGCATCCGCATGCTGCGTTCCTCCCCCAGTGCCGGGAGACTACGCAGGCAGGGCGCGCGCTTCCAGGGCAGGCGGCCTGCGCCCCCGTCCCGCCGCCGGCGCGTGCCTCATGGGGAACACCCCGTCCCCCCTCCCTCACATCACCGCCACGCATCGTCGAGCGAAAGGAAGTGTGCCAACAAGCGATGATGGGGGGCTGGCGGGGGGAAGAAGTGTCTTCTTCCCCCCGCCGAAGCGCCCGCGATTGGCGTGTCCCCCCCCCCGCAGACCCCCCCCCCCCCCGCCCCCCCCCCCCCCCCCCCCCCCCCCCCGCCCCCCCCCCGCCCCCCCCCCCCCC
>CAZMCV010000237.1:0-5468 GCA_964564645.1 uncultured Acetobacteraceae bacterium | reverse complement strand
GGGGCTCGCCGCCGCGGTCGCGGGCGCGGGCGCGGGCGGCAGCGCGAAGGGGGGCGGGGCGATGCCCGGCGGCAGGAAGGCCGGCGGCGGCTCGGGTGCCGGGGCCATGGCCCCCTCCATGGCCTCGGGCGGCGGGGTGGTGACCACCGGCGGCGGGTCGGCCCAGCCCGATGGCTTCAGCGGGTCCTCGGTGAAGGTCCGCCGGATCGTACCGTCCGCGTCGACGGATTTCTCGACCTCGGTGCGCAGGTCGAAGTTGCGGATCTCGTTGACCGCGCTGCGGACCTCATGGATCTGGTTCCGCACCTCGTCGAGCTTCGCCTCGCGGACCAGCTCATCGGCCTGCGACTGGAACTCGCCGGCCATGCGGCGCAGCTTCTGGATGCCGCGGGCGACGCCGCGGATCGCTTCCGGCAGGTCCTTCGGACCGATGACGACAAGCGCCACGATACCGATCAGCGCGATCTCGGACCAGGCGAGGTCGAACATGCATCTCCCGACCGCGGCGCGGCGCTGCTCCCCTCCCGGGGCCCCTCCGCCCGCAAGGTCGCCTCCGTTAGCAGGAAGGCCTTTGGGCCACAATCGGCCCCGCTCCCGCGGCCGCCCGCCATCCCTCCCATGTAGGGAGCGACGGGTTGGAATGCGAAGGACGCCGCATGGATTCGGCGTCAGGTCGCGGGTGGCCCCCCGCGCGGCGCGGGGGCGGGGCGCGGCGGAAGCGCCTCCCCTCCCCCCGCCGGGCCAGCGCAGCCGCCGTCAGTTGGCCTCCTGCGCGGCCTCGGGCTCGGCCGGGAAGAGGAAGGCGCGTTCCGGATCCATCGCCACGCCCAGGCGCCGCCCCCGCTCGAGCAGCGGCCCGGGCGGGGTGCGGGCATGCAGGTGCAGCACGCCGCCGCTGCCATCCGGGACCGCCAGGTGCACCAGGGTGGTGGCGCCGAGCAGCCGGCAGGCTTCCACCTCCGCCTCCAGCCCGCCCGGGGCGGGCGGGTCGACGAGGCGCAGCCCTTCCGGCCGCAGCAGCACCTCCGCGCGCCCCTCGGCCAGGCCGCCGGCGGGAAGCCTGCCGATCGCCGTCTCCGCCCATCCCGCCCGGATCCGCGCCGGCATGCGGTTCACCTCGCCGAGGAAGGTGGCGACGAAGGGTTCGCAGGGATGCAGGTACAATGCCTGCGGCGTGCCGAGCTGGACCACCCGCCCCGACCGCATCAGCGCGATGCGGTCGGCCATGAACATCGCCTCCTCCGCGTCATGGGTGACGATCACGGCCGGGATGCCGGCGGTCTGCAGGACATGCAGCGTGTCGTCGCGCACCTGCTCGCGCAGCCGGGCGTCGAGGCTGGCGAAGGCCTCGTCCAGCAGCAGCACCTGCGGCCGCGGGGCCAGGGCGCGGGCCAGCGCCACCCGCTGCTGCTGCCCGCCCGAGAGCATGTGCGGCCAGGACCGCGCCTGCGTCTCGAGGCCGACGCGCGCCAGCGCCTCGGCGACCAGCCAGGCGCGTTCGCCGCGCGGGACGGCGCGCAGGCCGAAGGCGACGTTCTCGGCGACCGTCAGGTGCGGGAAGAGGGCGTAGTCCTGGAAGACGAAGCCGACATGCCGCTGCTCGGGCGGCAGCTCCCGCCCCGGCTCGGCGATCACCTGCCCGCCGAGCTCGATGCGCCCGGCCTGCAGGGGCTCGAGCCCCGCGATCAGGCGCAGCAGCGTGGTCTTGCCGTCGCCCGAGGGGCCGAGCAGGCAGAGGATCTCGCCGGCGCCGACCTCGAGGTCGATGCCGCGCAGCACCGTGTTCGCGCCATAGGCGTGGCGGATGCCGGAAAGGCGAAGGGACATCGTCCGGCTCTACAGCGGAGCGCGCAAGGACGGCACCCCCACCCGACCCTCCCCCGCGGGACGGGAACGGGCGTCCAGGTCCCTCCCCCGCAAGCGGCGTCGGGTCAGGGCGGGGGCGAGGCCGCCGCCGCCGTTCCCCCCAGCGGCAGGGTCGGCTCGTTCACCAGCTCCTCCCGCCGCGGCAGGTCGGACAGCGCGCGCAGCCCGAACTGCTCCAGGAATTTCGGCGTGGTGCCCCAGAGGCTCGGGCGGCCGGGAACCTCCTTCCGCCCGCGCGGCGCGATCAGCCCCATCTCCAGCAGCGATTCGAGCGTCGCCTGGGACAGCGCCACGCCGCGGATCTCCTCGATCTCGGCCCGCGTCACCGGCTGGTGGTAGGCGATCACCGCCAGCGTCTCCATCGCGGCCCGTGGCAGCCGGCGCGGCACCTCCACCACCCGGGTCAGGCTCGGCGCCAGCTCGGGCGCGGTGCGGAAGGTGAAGCCGCCGGCGACCTCGACCAGCTGCACCGGCCGGTCGGCGTAGCGACCCGCCAGCGCCTCGAGCACCGCGCGGGCCGCGCAGCCCTCGGGCAGCACCGGCTGCAGCCTTGCCGGCGCGACGGGGCGGTCGGAGGCGAAGACCAGCGCCTCGGCCAGCCGGATCGCCTGTTCCCATTCCGCCGGGTCCGGATCGCGCGCGGCGACGGCGCCGGCCGGCGCGGCCGGCACCTCCGTCGCGGGCGGCTCCATCCTGCGCGCCTCCGTCCCGCCGGCGGCATCGACGAAGAATCCGTCATCAGGCGGCAAATCGTGCATCCCTCTCCGCATGCTCCTCGGTCCCGGCGCGGCGCAGCAGGATCGGCCCGAAGGCGCGGTCCTGGCGCAGCTCGACGGCGCCGTTCCTCGCCGTCTCCAGCGCGGCGATCAGGGTGCTCGCCAGCGCCGCCCGCCGCTCCACCGGGTCGAGCCCGGCGGCGATCTCCTCGGGCAGGAAGCGCTGCAGCACCGCCCAGCCCGGCAGCGCGCCGACCAGACGGGACAGGCGCGCGAGCGCGTCCTGCACGGTCCACAGCCGCCGCGGCTTCGGCGTGTAGGGCCGCCGCGCCAGCGCCCGGCGCCGCGCCGCGGCATAGCCCCGCAGCAGGGCCGGCAGGTCGGCCGCGATGCCGCTGCGATCCTGCACCGTCAGCGACTCGGCCGCGCCGCGCCCGAACAGCTCCCGCCCCAGCTGCGGCCGCCCGCCGAGCCAGGCGGCGAGCGCGCGCACCCGCTCGAGCTCGACCAGCCGGTCCGCCAGTCGCCCGGCCAGCGCCTCGGCGTCCGGATCGGGCTCGGCATCCTCGGGCACCAGCAGGCGGGATTTCAGCCAGGCGAGCCAGGCCGCCATGACCAGCCAGTCGGCCGCGATCTCGAGGCGCAGCGCGCGGGCCTGCTCCAGCACCGCGATGTACTGGTCCACGAGGGCAACGATCGAGATCCGGTGCAGGTCGACCTTCTGCGCCCGCGACAGCTCGAGCAGCAGGTCGAGCGGCCCCTCGAAGCCGTCCAGGCGGACATGCAGCGCGACCGGGGCGGCCTCGGCGCTCATGGCCCCGCGCCGCCATGGAGGGTCAGGCGCAGGACCAGCTCATAGGCCTCGGCGACCACCGCGGTCAGCGCCCAGCCGACCGGATCGAAGCCCTCGATCAGGCGCGGCAGGATGAAGACCGCCAGCAGCACCAGCAGGATCCCCCAGCGCTCGAGCTGCATGAAGGGCGCGGCGAGCGGGGCGGGCAGCAGCCCGGCCACGATCCGCCCGCCATCGAGCGGCGGGATGGGCAGCAGGTTGAACAGGCCGAGCACCAGATTCGCCAGGATCGACAGACCGAGGAAGCGGTAGAGCCAGCCCATCGAGTCGGGCGAGAGGAAACCGCCCAGCGGCTCGACCGCATGCGCCGCCAGCCCGGCCAGCAGGGCCAAGCCGAAATTCATCCCCGGCCCCGCCGCCGCCACCAGCATCATCCCGACCCGCGGGTTGGACAGCCGCCAGATCGCCACGGGCACCGGCTTGGCCCAGCCGAACATCCCCTCGACCCGCCCGATGGTCAGCAGCTGCCCGACCAGCAGGATGCCCGGCACCAGCAGGGTCCCGACGGGGTCGACATGGCGGATCGGGTTCAGGCTCAGCCGCCCGGCGCGCCGCGCCGTGTCGTCGCCGAGCGCGAGCGCGGCATAGCCATGCGCCGCCTCGTGCAGGGTGATGGCGATCACGGCCGCGAGCACGGCGGCGACCAGCTCGGGCAGCCAGCTGGTCATGCGGCCGGTCCCCCCGCGCCGCGCGCCCCGCGCCTCACGCCGCCGCCGCGAGCTGCGAGTCGCGCGACGCGGCCAGCGACGCCGCGTCGAGCCCGGGACGCCGCGCCGCCGCCGCCGCATCCCGCGCCGCCGCCATGCGCGCGGCGGTCGCGTCCGAGACCGGCGGGCAGTCCTCCAGCACCTCGGCCGTCTCCGCCAGCACGCCGGTGCAGTGCAGGACCAGGTCGCACCCGGCGGCGATGGCATGCTGCGCCAGCGCCCCCGGCGCCCCGCGCAGCGCCTTCATCGCGAGGTCGTCGCTGACCAGCACCCCGTCGAAGCCGATCGCCCGGCGGATCACCCGCTCGATCACCAGGGGCGAGAGGGTGGCGGGGCGGGCGGGGTCCAGCGCCTCGTAGAGGATGTGCGCCGTCATGGCCCAGGCGCCCGATCCGGCCAGCGCCGCGAAGGGCGCGCAATCCTCGGCGAGCTGGTCGCGCGACGCGCCGACGCGCGGCAGGTCGAGATGGCTGTCCACCAGGGCGCGGCCATGGCCGGGAATGTGCTTGATCACCGGGATGCAGCCGGCCTGCTGCAGGCCCTCGACCCAGGCGCGGCCGAGCCGGGCCACCTCCGCCGGGTCGATGGAGAAGGCGCGGTCGCCGATCACTTGGTGTGCCCCGGGCAGGCGCAGGTCGAGGCAGGGCGCGCAGACCACGTCCAGCCCGGAATCGCGGCAGGCGAGGCCGAGCAGGGTGGCATTGGCGCGCGCCGCATCCTCGGGCACCGATTCGAAGCTGGCGGGGGCGGGGAAGGCCGGCCAGTGCGGCGGGCGCAGCCGGGCGACGCGGCCGCCCTCCTGGTCAATCAGGATCGGCAGCGTGGCCCCGAGCAGCTCGCGCGCAGCCCCGGTCAGGGCGCGCAGCCGGTCCGGATCGTCGATGTTGCGGGCGAAGAGGATCAGGCCGGCAGGCGGGCGGGCGCGGAACAGCGCCACCTCCTCGGCGGTCAGGTCGGGGCCGGCGAGGCCGACGATGGCGGCGCGGGGGTGGCCTGTGTCCATCTCAGCGGCCCCTGGCGCCGGGCACGGGTACGCAGGCGCCGGATTTCGCCCGGACCGCCTCGCAGAGCTGCTTCGCCGCATCGGCATCGGCGAGCCCGCCCGTGCGCAGGCGGAAGAGCGGCGGCTGGTCCTCGCCGCGCTCGAGGCGGGTGACCTGCGGCTGGAAGCCGGCGAGCTCCGGCACGCGGCGCAGCAGCCGCGCCCATTCGGCCCGTGCCGCCTCCTCCGAGGCCAGGGCGCCGAGCTGGACCATGGCGCGGCCGCCTGGACTGGTTATTCCCCCGCTCCGCGTCGGGGAGGGTTCGTTCCGGATCCACGACGAC
>CAZMCV010000236.1:0-5558 GCA_964564645.1 uncultured Acetobacteraceae bacterium | reverse complement strand
CGAACCGCACCGCGCTCTCGTCATCGGCGTCCGGCCGGAAGGTCCAGCTGCCATCTCCGTTGTCGGTGAGCGTGCCGGAGGAGGCGGTGAGGTCCTGCACCTCGAGGGGCGCGCCCTCCGGATCGGCCCAGCCGGAGAGGAGCTCGGCCGCGGTGATGGTCCGCGATCCGTCCTCGTCGGCCGCCGCCAGGGTGACCTCCTCCCCGGCCGGCGCCTCGTCGATGTCGGTGACGGTGATGGCGAGGTCGATCGTGGCGCTGCCGCCGGCAGGATCCGAGGCGATCACCCGGAGATCATAGACATTGTCCTGCCCTTCATCGGCCGGCGCCTCGTGGTCGGGCGGAGCGAGGAAGCGCAGCGCGCCGGTCGAGGCGTCGATCGCGAACAGGGCGGCATCGGCGCCGTCGAGGGCGAAGGCGACGCCCTCCTCCTCCGGGTCGGTGGCGGCGGCGGTGTAGACGATCCCGTCCAGGTTCTCGGCGACCGTCGCGGCCATCCCCGAGGTGAGGACGGGGGCACGGTTCGCCGGCGGGTTCGCCCGGTTCACGAAGGCGGCGAGCGTGCCGAAATACTCGCCGACCACGAGGTCCAGGTCGCCGTCGCCGTCGAGGTCGGCGAAGGCGGGGTTGCTGACGAAGCCCGCGTTGATCCCGGCGACGGGACTGTCGGCCCAGGCCTCGAAGGCGCCCGCGCCGGTGTTCCGCAGCGCCGCCAGCGGGCCGTCGAAGCTGCCCACGACCAGGTCCGGATCGCCGTCCGCGTCGAGGTCCGCGAAGGCGGGCGCGGCCCGCCGGCCGGCATCGAACACGCCGACCGGCGTCGCGGACCAGCGGGTGAAGGCGCCGGCATCGTTGCGGTAGGTCACGAGCGCGCCGTCATACTCGCCGACCACGATGTCGAGGTCCCCGTCGCCATCGAGGTCCGCGAAGGCAGGGGTCGCGGCGTAGCCCAGGTCGATCCCCGCGAAGGGGATGGAGGCGAAGGCCGCGAAGCCGCCGGCGCCGGTGTTCCGCCATGCGGAGAGCGTGCCGTAGTACTCGCCGACCACGAGGTCGTCCCGGCCGTCCTGGTCCAGATCCGCGAAGGTGGGGGCGGCGTCGAACCCGACATCGATGCCGTCGAGGGGGCTGTCCGCCCAGGCCGCGAAGCCGGCCTCGCCATCGTTGCGCCAGACGCGCAGCGTGCCGGTCTGGTCGCCGACGACCAGGTCGGCATCGCCATCCCCGTCCAGATCGCCGAGCGCGGGGCGGCTCTGGCTCCCCACATCGATGCCGGCGAAGGGATCCGGCCGGAAGGGTCCGAGGTCGACCACGCCGTATTCCGGCACGTCCGTCAGCTCGATCCGCACCTCCAGCGAGGCGCCGAGGCTGCCATCGAAGGCGGTGACGGTGAACACGAAGACGTTCGGGAAGACGCCGCCTTCCATCGCCTCGAAATCCGGCTGGGAGCGGAACGACACCGCGCCGGTCGCGCCGTCGATCGAGAAGTAGGCGGCGTCGTAGCCGGTCAGGAAATAGACGAGCCCGTCGCCCTCGGCATCGGTGGCGACGGCCTGGTAGGCGACCCCGCTGCCGTCCTCCGGGAAGGTCACATAGAAGGGGGAGGTGAAGACCGGGGCGGCGTTCGGGGCGTCGGACGCCGTGTTCCGGAAGGCGTGGAGCGTGCCGTCGCGCGCGCCGACGACGAGGTCGCGGTCGCCGTCGCCATCCAGGTCCGCGAAGACCGGCGTCGCGTCGGACCCGACATCGATCGCCGTGCCGGGCGCATCGGGCCAGGCGAGGAAGCCGCCGCCGGCGCCGGGGTTGCGCCAGGCGGAGATCGTGCCGTCATTGGCGCCGACCAGGAGGTCCACATCGCCATCGCCGTCGAGATCGGCGAAGGCGGGGCTCGAGAAGCTGGCCACGCGCACATCCGCCAGCGGGCTGTCGGCCCAGGCCGCGAAGGCGCCGCCGCTGTTGCGGAAGGTGAGCAGCGCACCCTGCGCCTCCCCGACCACGAGGTCGTGGTCGCCGTCGCCGTCAAGGTCGACGAAGGTGGGATGCGTCCAGGACCCGAGATCGCCGCCGGGCAGCGGGCTCGCCGCCCAGGGGGCGAAGACGCCGGCAGTGTTCCGGTAGGCGATCAGCGTGCCGTAGCGTTCCCCGATCGCCAGGTCGAGGTCGCCATCGCCGTCCAGGTCGGCGAAGGCCGGCGTGCTGTAGCCCCCCGCATCGATGCCGGCGACCGGGCTGTCGGCCCAGGGCGCGAAGCCGCCGGCGCCGGTGTTCCGGTAGGCCAGCAGCGTGCCGTCCTTCGTCCCGACGACGAGGTCGAGGTCGGAATCCCCGTCCAGGTCGGCGAAGGCCGGCCGGCTGTAGGTGCCGGCGACGATCCCGGCGAAGGGGTTCGAGGCGAAGGGCGCGAGGCCGGCGACCCAGGGCGCGACGCGCTCGAGGATGTCGGCGACGGTGATGGCCACGTCCTTGGAGGCCTGCGCGGCGCCGTCGGAGACGGTGACCACGATCTCGTAGACGTTGTCGCCATCCGCATCGGCCGGCGCCTCGTGGTCGGGCGGCGCGAGGAAGGAGACCGCGCCCGTGGCGGCGTCGATCGAGAAGCGTGCCGCGTCGGCGCCGCCGAGGGAAAAGGCGAGCGTGTCGCCATCGGCATCCGCGCCCGTCGCCAGATAGGCGATCCCGACCGCGGTCTCGAGCACCGTGACCGCGCCCGGCGAGGTGAGCGCGGGCGCGTTCCGCGCGCCCCGGCTCTCATACGCGGTCAGCGTGCCGAAGCGGTCGCCGACCACGAAGTCGAGATCGCCATCGGCGTCGATATCGGCGAAGGCCGGCGCGCTGCCGACGCTGGCGGTGAGGCCCGCGAGGGGGCCATCGTCCCAGGCGCGGAAGCCCAGAAGCGTTCTCTCATAAGCATCCAGCGTGCCGTCATCGTCACCGATGACGAGGTCGTCGTCCCCGTCCCCGTCGAGATCGGCGAGGGTCGGGGCCCGGAGGGAGTCGAAGAGGGTGGTGCCGATGCCGGCGAGCGGCGCCCCGACCCAGGCGACGAAGGTGCCGCCATCATTGCGGTAGGCCTTGAGCGGTCCGCGCTCCGTCCCGACCAGCAGGTCGTCGTCGCCATCGCCGTCGAGGTCACCGAAGGTGGGCGCGCTGTAGTAGCCCGGGTTGATTCGGTCGAGGGAGTGCGTCGACCAGGCCTCGAAGCCGGTCCCGGTGTTGCGGTAGACCTTCATCAGGCCCGCGGACTGGCCGACGACCAGGTCGTCATCGCCATCCCCGTCCAGATCGGTGAAGGCGGGCATGAGGTCGAATCCGGAGATCCCCGCGACGGGGCTGTCGGGCCAGGATTCGAAGCGCCCATACCCGAGATTGCGCCACGCCGTCAGCGAACCGGCGTCGCCGCCGACGACCAGGTCGAGATCGCCATCCCCGTCGAGGTCGGCGAAGGCGGGCGAGGCGTCGAGCCCGACATCGATGCCGGCGAATGGGTTCGGGACATACCGCGCGAGGTCCTGCGACCCGAGCGTCCCGCCGGCGGAGGCGATGTCGGAAGCCGCGGCGGTCGCGGCGGGAAGTCCCGGGGCGGCCTCGTCCGGATCGAGGCCGCGACCGGCGCGCGGATCGAGATCGGTGGCGGCGCGCCGCTGGTCGGGCGCAAGCTTCGGAACCGCGGGGTCGGGCGCGGCTTCGTCAGAATCGGGCGTGGCGCCGCGCGAACGCGCAGCCAAGGTCGCGAGCGGGACTGGCATTCACCGCGTCTCCATCTCCTGATTTCGGCGCCATGGAACACGACGACCTGGCACCCATCAAGCGGCCCCGCACCGCCCTCCTCTCGATCGGGAAAGGCTTGACCGCCACCGTCGCGCATCGGGGATTTTCGGCCCTCTCCTGCCGCGTGCCAGCAGCGGTTCCTGCACGTCACGATCGCCCGCTTCGTGCCCGCGCGGCCAGGATAGTGACAAGATGATGAAGAGCCGCGGTGGCATCTGCGGCTCGACACATCCGGCCCGATGTCGAATCCGATGCCGCGGAGCGCCGGGCCGTCGGGCGCATCACCGCCGGGCCCGACGCCGCGTGCGCGATCGGGCGGAGCCCTGCCGCATCGCCATCGCCTTCCCCGCCTCGCCTCGATCCGCCTCGTGATGCGAAGGCCCTGTCGGACAGGCGCCGCGTCACCGACGGATGGCGCGCCATGGCGCTCAGCGCGGCAGGACCACGACCTCGCCGACCATCGACGGCAGGCGGTCCAGCGAGCGATAGGCGATCGTGCCCGGCGTCTCCACCGTGAAGCTCACCGTGCGGATTTCGCCGCGACGCAGCGTGAAGGGCTCGCCCTGGCCTTCGACCTCGATGCGGTGCGCCGGGCCCTGCACGCCGATGAAGGTCAGCGCCACCGGATCGCCCTGGCGCACCACGATCTGGGCGGGCTGGAAGACGAAGGCGCGCATGCGCCAGGCGCCCTCGGCGTTCGGTGGGGTCAGCAGCAGCCCACCCCCTGCCGGCATGGCGGCGGCGGGAAACGGCTCGGCCGGATGCGCGGCGGTGGCCGTCAGGCCGGTGTTGCCGTCGAGATGCACGGTGGCGACGTGGAAGTGCCGCGTGCCGGCGGGCAGCGCCGCGGCCGGCGCGGCCGGCGCGGCGGCGGGCGCGCCATAGCCCACGCCCTGGGCGAGGCTGGTAGCAGGCAGCAGCAGGATCAGGCCGGCGATCAGGCGGGGCAGGCGGCGATGCATGGCGGTCTCCTCGGGCGGCGCGATGCCGCGCCTGTCCTGACTCCGCATCCGCCCCCTATCATCCCGCGGGGAAGATCCGGCACGCCCGCGGAGTCCTCACTCCGGCAGGACCGGCGGGGCAGCATGGCGCGCGACGCAGCGGAGGAGCGATGGCAGCGGGAGGTGGGGCCGCATCTGGGCGCGGCCTGGCGGCTCGCGCGCTGGCTGCTCGGCAGCGGCGCCGAGGCGGAGGATGCGGTGCAGGAGGCCTGCCTGCGCGCCTGGCAGGCCGGGCGGCGGGGCGTGTCGCCGGAGAATGGCCGGGCCTGGCTGCTCGCCATCCTGCGCAATGTCTGCTGGACCCGGCTGCGCGGCGCGGCGCGCCAGGCGGGCCGCGTGGTGCCCTTCGAGGAGGCGCGGCGCGAGCTTGATCGCGCCGCCGCCGGGGTGGACGCCGAATCCCTCCTGGCCGGGCGCCAGCGCGCCGCGCGGCTCCGCCAGGCGGTCGCCGAGCTGCCGCTGCCCTTCCGCGAGGTGGTCGTGCTGCGTGACCTCGAGGGGCTGAGCCATGCCGAGACGGCCGCCGTGCTCGACCTGCCGGTGGGGACGGTGATGTCGCGGCTGGCGCGCGGACGCCAGAGGCTGCGCGCGGCGCTGGAGGAGGTGGCCGATGCCCGCGCCGGGCGCTGAGTGCGAGGCCTTCGCCGATTTGCTCGACGCGCAGGCCGATGGCGCCCTGCCGCCGGCCACCGCGCGGGCGGTGGCCGCGCACCTCGCCGCCTGCCCCGGCTGCGCGGCGGAGGTCGCCGCGATCGGCGCGCTGCGGGCCGAGCTCGCGGCGCTGCCGCGT
>CAZMCV010000235.1:0-5569 GCA_964564645.1 uncultured Acetobacteraceae bacterium | reverse complement strand
CCGGGTCCGGGCGGTTGCGGGGGGGGGGGGGGGGGGGGGGGGGGGGGGCGGGGGCGGCGGCGCGGGTGGCGGCGGCGGTGGCGGTGGTGCCGGTGGCGGCGGCGGCCCGGGGGGCGGCGATGGCGGCGGCGGCAGCGGCGTGTCCGGCGCCGGCGTCGGGCCCTTCGATCTCGGCCCCAATCCCGGGACGAACCCGTTCCGCGATGCCGGGCGCGTGGTCCGCGCGATCCTCGGGCTGGGGTCCGCGCCGCCCGCTGCCGTGACGCCTCCGCCGTCGCCGCCGCCGCGCGCGCCGGCCCCGACGCCGACCGAGCTCCTGGCCTGGCGCCTGTCGCCGGAAGCGCTGGCCCGGGCGCGCGCCGAGGGCTTCGTCACCCTGGCCGAGCGACGCACCGCCGACGGGTCGCTGCTGGTGCGTCTCCGAGCCCCGGCGCGGCTCGGCCCGCAGCAGGCGGCGGCGCGGCTGCAGGCGCTGTCCCCGGGCGCGGTGGTCGACCGCAACCCGCTCTATCGCCCCGCGACGACCAGCCCGGTCGGATCCGGAATCCCCGCGGGCCCGCCGGACCTGGCGGAGGCGACCCTCCCCGCCGCCACCGGCTGCGCCTTCCGCGGCGCGGTCGCCCTGATCGACACCGCCGTCGAGCCCCGCCATGCCGGCCTCTCATCGGTCACGCTGGAGCGGGAGACGCTGCGCGGCCCGGGCCGCCGGGCCTCCCGCCCCGCCCATGGCACGGCGGTGGCGCTGCGGCTGGCGGCGCAGATGCCGGGCGCCCGGCTGGTCGCGCTCGACGCCTTCCACCTGGCGCCGGACGGGACGGACACGGCGGATGCCTTCGACGTCGCCGCCGCGCTCGATCGCGCCGCGGCGTTGCAGGTCGCGGTGGCGAACCTGTCCTTCGCCGGGCCGGCCAATGCGGTGGTGGAGCAGATGGGCGCGGATGCGGCCAGGCGCGGCGTGCTGATGGTCGCCGCGGCCGGCAATGAGGGGCCGCGCGCCCCGCCGCGCTACCCCGCCGCCTATCCCTGGGCCATCGCGGTGACGGCGGTGCAGGCGGATGGCCGCCCCTGGCCGAAATCGCCCGTCGGGCGGCACATCGCCTTCGCCGCGCATGGCGTGGAGATCGCCCTGCCCGGCCTGGCGGGGCGGCCGCCGCGGCGCTGGTCCGGCACTTCCTTCGCCGCGCCGGTGGTCACCGCGGCCGCGCTGCTCGACCCGGTGCGGGAGGCCGCCATCGGGGCCGCGCCGACCGAGGCCGCGTGGATCGGCCGGCTCGCCGCCCGCGCGCGCGACCAGGGCGCGCCCGGGCGCGACCCGGTCTTCGGCTGGGGGCTGCTGGACGCGCCCGGCTGCCGCCCGGGCGAGCTCCTCGCCAGCCCCTGAGCCCGGGCCTATTCCGCGGCCATCCGGCGCGGCCGCCAGTCGCCGAGCGTCGCACGCGGCAGGCCGAGATGGTCGCGCAAGGTCGCGCCCGTGTAGTCCTTGCGGTAGAGGCCGCGCCGCTGCAGCTCCGGCACGACGTGCTGCACGAAATCGCCGTAGCCGCCGGGGATGACGGCGGCCGAGACGACGAAGCCGTCGCAGGCGCCGCCCGTGAACCAGGCCTCCATCTGGTCGGCGATCTCCTTCGGCCCGCCCACCATGTCCATGCGCGGCCGGCCGCGGCCGGAGCCGACGATGAAGTCGCGCACGGTCGGGTTCTTCTTGCCCGTCGCGGTCACCACGCGGTCGCGGATCGCCTGCAGGCCCTGGATGCCCGCCATCTCCTCGTCGGTGAAGGGCTCGTCCATACCCTTCGAGGCGAAGTCGAAATTCAGCGCCTCGCTCAGCAGGGAAAGCGCATCGATCTCGAGCGGCAGCTTCGCGATCAGCGCCGCCTTGTCTTCTGCTTCCGATTTCGTCGCGGCGCAGATCGGGTTGCACAGCGTCGCGACCTTCACGTGGTCGGGGTTCCGGCCCTCGGCGGCGACGGCCGCCTTAAAGGCCTGGTACTCGCGCTGGCCGTCGGCAATGTCGTGGTAGGCGACGAAGACCAGCTCCGCCCAGCGCGCGGAGAAGCGCTTGCCGCGGCCGCTGCTGCCGGCCTGGATCACCACCGGCCTTCCCTGCCGGCTGCGCGGCACGGTGAAGGGCCCGCGGCTCTTCAGGAACTGCCCGCGATAGTCGAGGCGGTGCACCTTGTGCCCGTCGCCGAAGCGGCCCGTCGCCTTGTCGACGATCAGCGCTTCGTCCTCCCAGGCGTCCCAATGGCCGAGGACGATCTCGACGAACTCGTCGGCGCGGTCGTAGCGCGCGTCATGCGCCATCATCTCGTCATGGCCCATATTCGCCGCCTCGCCGTCATTCAGCGAGGTGACGACGTTCCAGGCCGCCCGACCCTCCGACATCAGATCGAGGGTCTGGAAGACGCGGGCGACGTGGAAGGGCTCGAAATAGGTGGTCGAGGCGGTGGAGCCGAGGCCGAGGCGCCTGGTCACCGCGCCCATCATGGTCAGCACGACGACGGGGTCCATCTTCACGCAGCGGATCCCGTGCTCGATCGTGTGCACATGGTCGGAGCCGTAGCGGTCTGGCATCGAGAGCCGGTCGTCGAAGAAGCCCAGGTCGAACTTCCCGGCCTCCAGGATGCGCGCGATCTCCTGGAAGTAGTCGGCCGTGAGGAAGTCGGTGCGGCTGTCCGGATGGCGCCAGGAGGAGGCGAAGATGGTGCAGTTCTGCGCCTGCAGGAAGCCGACGAGATGCATCTGGCGCGACATGGCGCGGGTTCCTTGTGCCTGGGCGTGTCCGTTCGGCCCGGATGGTCGCGCCACGCCCGCATCGGGTCAATCGGGACGGGGATGCGCCCAGGGCAATCGGGTGAAGCCTCCGAGCACGTCCTGATTCTCTCGCGGGGGGAGACGTCCAGCGGGCAAGGCAGATCGGGGAAGGGAGAGAACTCCCTTCCCCGAAACCCCAACCCACCTTTTTTTGCTCCCTTTCGGCTTTCCCGCGCGGCGAGGCTGAAGCGCCAAGGCACGCACCCGGCCGCCGCACGACAAGGGGCAGAAATAGATGAGGGGTCGCCGTATACGGCGACGGGAGAATACCTTCTCCCCGGCCTTGCCTGAAGCGACAGAGGCGACGTCGTTCACCCGATTGCCCTGGGGATGCGCCGGCGACGCGGCGGGTGCTAGGCTCGGCGTCGAGGCAGGCCCCGGAATGGCCGCCCAGGGGAGGAATGATGGTCCTTGGCCGACGCCGCGCGGCGCTCGCCGCCGCTGCCGCCTTCGTCGCCGCGCCCTTCGCGGCCCGCGCGCAGCAGGGCTGGCCGGACAAGCCGATCCGCTTCGTCATCGGCGGCGCGGCGGGCGGCGTGTCCGACATCTTCCTGCGCATCCTGGAGGGGCGGCTGCGCGAGCGGCTCGGCCAGCCGCTGGTGATCGATCCGCGCCCCGGGGCGGGCGGCATGCTGGGGGCGGAGGTCGTGGCCCGCA
Organism: uncultured Acetobacteraceae bacterium; assembly: GCA_964564645.1. GTDB lineage: Bacteria > Pseudomonadota > Alphaproteobacteria > Acetobacterales > Acetobacteraceae > CAZMCV01. Next base: position 2,098 of record CAZMCV010000235.1, on the reverse strand, counting down.
GCGCGCCCGACGGCTCCACCTTCTACGTGAACCACATCGCCAGCCACGGCATCGGGCCGAGCCTCTACAAGCGGCTCTCTTTCGACCCGCTGAAGGACCTGCCGGGGGTCGCGCGGCTCTGCTTCCTGCCGAACGTGCTGATCGTGAAGGGCGACGGGCCGGTCAGGTCGGTGCCGGAGCTCGTCGCCTTCATCAAGGCGAACCCGGCCCGCGCGACCTTCGCCTCGGCCGGCGTCGGCACCTCCTCGCATCTCTCGGGCGTGCTGCTCGGGCTGCGGACCGGCACCGAGCTGACGCATGTGCCCTATCGTGGCACCGCGCCCTCCATGGCCGCGGTGCTGAACGGCGAGGTGCTGTTCGCGATCGACAACGCCCCGGTGAGCCGCCAGCAGGTGCTGGCCGGGCTGCTGCGGGCGCTCGCCGTCTCGACCGCGCAGCGCGCGGCGACGATGCCGGAGATCCCGACGCTCGAGGAGCAGGGGATCGCGGAGTTCGACGTCGCCTCCTGGTACGGCATCGTGGCGCCGGCCGCGACGCCGCGCGCCATCGTCGACCGCCTGGGCGGCGAGATCGTCGCGGCGATGGAGGATCCGGCAATCGCGCAGCGCTTCCGCGATTTCGGGGCGGAGCCGGCGCCTCTGCCACCCGCCGCCTTCGACGCCTTCATGAAGGCCGAGGTAGCGAAATGGGCGCCGGTGGTGAAGGCGTCCGGCGCCAGCGTGGAGTGACCGCGATGCGTCGCCGCCACCTGCTGCTCGCCCCGCTCGCCCTGCCGGCCGTCGCGCAGGCCCAGGGCCATTGGCCCGACAAGCCGCTGCGCTTCGTGATCAGCGCGCAGGTCGGCGGCGTCTCCGACATCTTCATCCGGATCATGGAGAACCGGATTCGCGAGAAGCTCGGCCAGCCGCTCTACATCGATCCGCGGCCGGGCGGGGGCGGGATGATCGCGGCGGAGACGGCCATCCGCGCGGGCGACAACCACACCGTCACGGTCAACCACATCGCCAGCCACGCCATCAGCATGGCGGTCTACCGCAACCGCGGGGAATTCAACCCGCAGCGCGACCTGCCGGGCGTGGTGCGCTTCGCCCGGCTGCCGAACGTGCTGATCGTGCAGGCGGCGCGGCCGATCCATTCGATCGCCGACCTGGTCGCGTACATCCGCGCCAATCCGCGGGAGGCCAATTTCAGCTCGGCGAGCTCCGGCACCTCCTCGCATCTGTCGGGGCTTCTGTTCGCCGAGAGGATGGGTGTAGAGGTGACGCATGTGCCCTATCGCGGCACCGCGCCCTCCATGCAGGCGGTGCTGAACGGGCAGGTGCTGTTCAACATCGACAACGCGCCGGTCTCCCGCGCGCTGGTGCAGGCGGGGCAGCTGCGCGCGCTCGGCGTCTCGACCGCCGAGCGCGTGCCGACCATGCCGGAGCTGCCCACCCTGCAGGAGCAGGGCGTGCCGGATTTCGACGTCTCCTCCTGGTACGGCATCGCAGCACCCGCCGCGATGCCGCGCGCGCTGACCGACAGGCTGGCTTCGGTGATCCTCGACGCGATGGCCGATCCCGGCATCGCCGCGCGATTCCGTGAAGTCGGTGCCGAGCCCTGGCCGCTCGGCACCGATGGCTACCGCGCCTTCATGCGCGAGGAGGCGGCGCGCTGGAAGCAGGTGGCCGAACGCGCCGGCGCCACCGTCGACTAGGCGGTGGCGAGCCCGCGCGTGTTGCTGCGGATGTCGCCGACCGCCGTCGCGCCGGCGAGCTTGCCGAACACCGCGCCGTTGATCAGGCCGGAGCCGCCCGGGTAGTTGAAGTAGAAGATGCCGCCGACCAGCTCGCCGCAGGCATAGAGGCCGGGGATCGGCTGCTGGTCGGCATCCAGCACGCGGGCCTCGGTGTCGATGCGCAGCCCGCCGAAGGTGAAGGTGATGCCGCAGCCGACCTGGAAGGCCTTGAACGGCCCCTGGTCGATGGTGTTGGCCCAGTTGGTCTTGTTCACCGCCAGGCCTTCGGTGCAGCGGCCATCCTTGACGTTCGGGTTGAAGGGGATGTCCTGGCGCACGGCGGCGTTGTAGGCGCGGATCTCGTCCAGGAAGCCCTGCGGG
>CAZMCV010000234.1:0-5608 GCA_964564645.1 uncultured Acetobacteraceae bacterium | reverse complement strand
AGCGGGTTGCCGCCGATGCTCGGGATGTCGTAGGGCGAGACGACCCGCGACATCAGGTCCATCATCAAATACATGGGCGAATTGTCGAGCGTCCAGCGGCCGAGCAGCTTGTCGACCGGGCCGCGCTGGAAGGGGCTGAACCGCGCGGCGTCCGAGGTGCGCTTCCAGAACGCCTCCATCGCCGCCCTCGCCCCGGCCCGCCCGCCGAGCGCATAGCCGCTGGCCAGCACCGCGGCGTTCATCGCGCCGGCGGAGGTGCCGGAGATGCCCTCGATCTCCAGCCATTCCTCCTCGAGCAGCCGGTCGACCACCCCCCAGGTGAAGCCGCCATGCGCGCCGCCCCCCTGGAGGGCGAGATCGACCAGGACGGGATCGCGCCGCGCGGATGCCGCGGTGTCGGCGTTGGCGGGTGTGCGGGCCATGATCGGGTCCTTCCTCGGACGGCGGCGATGCGGACGCTTCGGTCGGCGGACGGGCGGGGTCACCCGCCGCGCGCATCGCTCCTCGCCTGGGCGACGCGGCCGGCCTGGGACACGCTGCCGATGCGCGCGCCATGGATGGTCGGCCGCGGCTTGCGATTCGGCTTGGCGCGCGGCCCGGCATGGCCGGTGGCGCCGCCCGTCGGATGGTGCGGCGCGGCGGCCTGGATTCGGGCCAGGCTGGCGCGCAGGCGCTCCGCGTTGCGCGCCCGCTTCGCCTCGCCGACCAGCGCGTCGAGCCGCGCATTCACCCGCTTCAGCGCGTTCGCATAGACCGTCTTCTTGGCGGCGAGGCCGCGGGCATCCTCGGGCGCCGGGGCCGGGCCGCGCCCCTCGGCCTTGCCGCGGCCGACGCGGCGGCTGGCGCGCATGATGTCGCGGGCGCGATTGCGCCGGTCGCGCAGCCAGCGGGCGAGGTCCTGGACCTCCTCCCGCGGCAGGTCGCCGAGCAGGGGGAAATGGCTGCGCCGGATCGGCTCCAGCTCCTCCTCGGCCAGCAGGCGGCGTTCGGTGGCGAAGGCGAGGCTCATGATGTCGTGCCTGTCATGGTGTTGCGGGCGGGGGCGGTGTCCGCCTCGCCCAGGGGGTGCAGCTCCACCCGCGCGGCGGCCAGGCGCCGGAACAGGTCGCGCTGGCGGGCCAGCGGCAGCCACTCGTAGAGGAAGATCTCGGCCGGCCGCCAGATCGCGACCCAGCCGATGATGACCAGGCTCTCCCGCAGGATCTCGACGAAGAGGCCCTCCCGCAGCCACGCGCCGAGCCCGAGGGCGAGGAGCAGGCAGACCGAGAGGATGCCGAGGCCGATCGCCAGCGCCCGGCGGCCGAAGCGGAACAGCTCGCGGATCTCGTTCGCCTGCTCCCGCGCCCGCGCGTCGAAGAAGCGGCGGATGGCTTCCCCGGCCTGTCCCGCCGCGGGGCCGCCCGCCTCCTCCCGCGGCAGGTGCAGGCGGATGGCGATGGGCGTGGAAGCGGGCAGGTCGCGGGCCCAGCGGAGGATATAGGCCTCCGCCTCCGCCGCCAGGTCGCCCTCGCGGAAGGGCGAGGGGTCGAGGGTGTGGAAGAGCTGGCGGATCGTCTGCAGCCGCAGCGCGATCGGCCCCGACGTGGCGGAGGGGTCATCCATCGCGCGTCACGCCGGCGCCGGGGACGCCCTGCTTGTTCATGTCGCCTCATCCGAAACGGCCCTGCATGGCCATTCTTGGACGCCTCATGCTGCATTGCAGCGAAGCGCGAGCGGCCCCTCCTACAGGAGAAGCCCGGTGCGCCGCCAGGGCGTTCCGTGCCAGGGGCTGGGCCAGGCGTCCCGGATCAGCCGGGGGCGGCCAGCGCCGCGATCTCGGCCCGCACCTCCGGGATGCCGAGGCCGGTCTCGGCGCTGGTGACCAGCACCAGCGGGTGGCCCGCGGTGTGGGCGCGCGCCAGCCGCTCGGCCTCCTCGGTCCGCTGGCGCAGCCAGAAGGGCTTGGCGTCATCGGCCTTGGTCAGCACCACCTGGAAGGGCACCGCCGCGTCGTTCAGCAGGGTCATGGCCATGCGGTCGGCGGGCTTGGTCTCGATGCGCGCGTCCAGCAGCAGCATCACCCGGCGCAAGGTCGGGCGGCCGCGCAGGAAGTCGAACATCAGCCCCTGCCAGTCCGCCTTCACCGATTTGGGCGCCTGGGCGTAGCCATAGCCCGGCATGTCGACCAGGGTCAGCCGCCCCTCCGACAGGTCGAAGAAGTTGAGCTGGCGCGTGCGCCCCGGCGTGTGGGAGACGCGGGCGAGCGCCTTCTGCCCGGTCAGCGCGTTGACGAGGCTGGACTTGCCGACATTGGAGCGCCCGCAGAACGCGACCTCCGGCCCGGTGACGGGGGGCAGCTGGTCGACGCGCTGGGCGGCGTAGAAGAAGCGGCAGGGCCGGGCGAAGAGCAGCCGCCCGGCCTCGATCAGCGCCGCGCGCTCCTCCTCGTTGCGCGCCTCGGACAGGCCGCCGGCGGGCAGGGCCGGCGCCGGGGCGTCCGCCTGGGGTGTCGCCGGGGGGGTGTCCCCGCTCACCCCTTCTTCCCGCGGCGGGCGCCACCAGCCGGCGCCGGGGCGGGCTGGTCCTTCGCCACCGCCAGGGCCGGCCTGGCCGCCCCGCCGGAGGGCGCGCCGCCGCCCTTGGCGTTGCGCTGCTTCTCCAGCCGCATGATCCAGGCCTGCTGGCCGATCGACAGCAGGTTGTTCCAGGACCAGTAGATGATCAGCCCGGCCGGGAAGCTGGCCAGCATGAAGGTGAAGATCAGCGGCATCCAGGCGAACAGCTTGGCCTGGATCGGGTCGGGCGGGGTCGGGTTCAGCTTGAACTGGAGGAACATCGTGATGCCCATCACGATGGCCCAGGCCGGCATGTGGAAGAAGCTGCTCCACTGCGCCGGGTCGAAGGGGATCAGGCCGAACAGGTTGAACAGGTTGGTCGGATCGGGTGCCGAGAGATCGCGGATCCAGCCGAAGAACGGCGCGTGCCGCATCTCGATGGTCACGAACAGCACCTTGTAGAGCGCGAAGAAGACCGGGATCTGGATCAGGATGGGCAGGCAGCCGGAGGCGGGGTTGATCTTCTCCGACTTGTAGAGCGCCATCATCTCCTGCTGCGCCTTGGTCGGGTCTTCCTTGTGGCGCTCACGGATCTCCTGCATCTTGGGGCCGAGGATCTTCATCCGGCCCATCGACTTGTAGGCCTTGTTGGCCAGCGGGAAGAACAGCAGCTTCAGCAGGAAGGTGAAGACCAGGATCGCCACGCCGAAATTGCCGAACAGCACCCCGAAGAAGTGCAGCACGTGGAAGAACGGCTTGGTCAGGAAGTAGAACCAGCCGAAATCCACCGCCTTGTCGAAATCCGGGATAGCCAGCCGGTCGCGGTACTGGTCGAGGAGATGCACCTCCTTGGCGCCGGCGAAGAGGCGGCTGGCCAGCGTGGCCTCCGCCCCGGGCGCGACCACCTGCGCCCCGACCGGCGTCAGGTCGGTCTGCCAGCGATCCTTGCCGCCATCCGAGACATGGCGGTAGGCGGCCTTCCAGCGCTGCGCCGGGTCGACCGTGGTCAGCGCCGCCAGCCAGTACTTGTCGGTGATGCCGACCCAGCCCGGCCCGGTCTCCTGCTCCATCGCCGGGCCGCGGCGCTTCTCGGCCTCGCTCTTGGCGTCGCTGTAGGTCCACTCGACCAGGCGGCCATCCAGCACGCCGACGAAGCCCTCATGCAGGATGAAGAAGCCGGCGACGGGCGGGGTGTATTCGCGCCGGATGCGGGCCCAGGGCTGCACCTGCACGGGCTCGGTCCCGCGATTGGCCACGCGCTGCTCGGCGGTGACCATGTAGTTCTCGTCGATCGCCAGGATGATCTGGAAGACCTGCCCCTGGCCGTTGTCCCAGGTGAGCGTGACCGGCTTGCCGGGGCCGAGCGGCCCGCCGGTCGCGGTCCAGTCGGTCTCGGCATCCGGCACCACGGTGCGGCCATCCGCCGCCGTCCAGCCCCATTGCGCGAAATAGCCGAGCGGCGTGTCGCGCGGCGAGAGCAGGCGCACCAGCGGCGAGCCGCGCTCGACCGTCTCGTGGTAGTCCTTCAGCACCAGGTCGTCGAAGCGCGCGCCGCGCAGGTTCAGCGTGCCGCCGACGCGCGGCGAGTCGATCGCCAGCCGCTCCGGCGCCGGCCGGGCCGGGCGGATCTGGGCCCCGGCCTCGCCGGGCGCGCCCGCCGGGGCGGATGCGCCCGGCGTGCCGGCGACCCCGGCCATGGTCGCGGGCGGGGGGGTGACGAGGCGGGCCGCGGCCTCCTGCTGGGCGCGCGTCGCCTCGCGCTGCGGCTGGCTCCAGAGCAATTCGAAGCCGAGCAGGATCGTGATGGAAACGGCGATCGCCGCGAGGAGGCGCTTCTGGTCCATGGGGCGGGGTCAGCCTTCGGAAACCGCGGCCTTCCGGCCTCGGGCAGCTTCGGGGGCGGCCGGCGGCACCGGATCGTCGCCGCCCGGGTGCCAGGGGTTGCAGCGCAGGATCCGCCGGCCGGCCAGCAGGCTGCCCCGCAGGGCGCCATGGGCCGACAGCGCCTCCAGCGCGTAGTGGCTGCAGCTCGGGTGGAACCGGCAATGCGCGCCGAGGAACGGCCGCAGGGTCCACTGATAGGTGATGACGGCGCCGCGGAGCGCATGGACGGCCGGCCTCACGGCGCGGTGGCCGGGGTGTCGGCCGGCGCCGGGGCGGCGGGGGCGAAGGGCGGCACGCCGACCTGGCGCAGCGCCCCGCGCAGATCGCCGAGCAGGGTCGCGAAGGGGCGTGTCACCGTCGCATCCCGCGCCACCAGCACCAGGTCCCAGCCCTCCGGCCGCTCGGCGTCCAGCAGGCGCCGCGCGGCCTCGCGCAGGCGGCGCTTGGCGCGGTTGCGCACCACCGCGCCGCCGATCTTCTTCGTGGCGGTGAAGCCGAGGCGCAGCGGCCCCTGCGTGCCCGGCAGCGCCTGGAGCAGCACGCCGGGGCGCACGCCCTTCCGGCCGCGCGCGGCCACGCGGAGGAACTCGGCCCGCCGGGTCAGATGCGGCACGGTTGGGTGGCGACCCGGCACGGCGCGTCACCCCGTCCCTGTCGTCGACTGCGGCCGGGTCGTCGCGACGCGCCTCCTCGCCCTCAGGCGGAGAGGCGCTTGCGGCCCTTGGCGCGGCGGTTGGCCAGCACGTTGCGGCCCCCGACCGTCGCCATGCGGGCACGGAAGCCATGCCGGCGCTTCCGGACGAGCTTGGAGGGCTGATAGGTACGCTTCACGGTCAGTGTCTCCGGTCGGGGAAGGCGGCGGCCCCGGCGATCCGGGCCGGGCGACGCGCAGTGCGCCGGCGACCCATCGGGCCCCGGCGCGGTGGCCGGTGGTATAGGTATCCGCGCGCCGGCGCGTCAACCGCGATGGGCCTCGGCAGGCGGGCAATCGGGTGAACGGCGCCGGCTCTGGCGCGGCGGGCAAGGCCGGGGAGAAGGTCTTCTCCCGTCGCCGTCCACGGCGACCCCTCATCTCTTTCTGCTCCTTGTCGTGCGGCGGCCCCGGTTCTTGCCTCGGCGCCTCAACCTCGGCGCCCGGGAAAGCGGAAGGGGAGCAGAAAAAGCAACCATGGTTTTCGTTGCAGTTTGTG
>CAZMCV010000233.1:0-5634 GCA_964564645.1 uncultured Acetobacteraceae bacterium | reverse complement strand
GGTCGAGGCGCGCGGCCGCCTCGGCGACCGCCGCCGCCTCCCGCGGCAGCCGCGCCAGCAGCCCGGCCTGCAGCGCCGGATCGACGCGCAGCTGCCGGTCGGCGAAATGCTTGGCCAGCAGCACCGCGAGCAGCGCATCGCCGGGCGGGCGCAGCGCCACCGTCGCGGTGCCGCGCAGCCGGCTCGCCAGGTCGGGCAGCGCGACCGGCCAGCGCGCCGGCGCCTCCCGCCCCGCCAGCAGCAGGCGCAGCCGCCCCTCGGCGCAGAGGTTGATCAGGTGCAGCAGCGCCCGCTCCTCCGGCACCCGGTCGGCATCGTCGAGGGCGAGGCCCGCGACATCCGCCGGCAGCTCGGGCAGGCCGCGCAGCGCCGCGCCCGCCAGCACCGGCCAACCATGCCGCGCGCCGGCCCAGCGCAGCAGCAGCGTCTTGCCCGAGGCCGCGGGGCCGGACAGCGCCAGGCGGCGCAGCGGCCAGTCGGCCGGCCGGTGCAGCCAGGCCAGCGCCTCGGCGTTCGAGGCGTCCTCGATCAGGTCGGCTGGGTCGCAGGCCGCCGCGCCGGACAGCAGCGGCAGGGGGAGCTGGCGGGGGGCGGGCGCCGTCATGCCCCGCCCCCGCCGGTGCGCGGCGGGTCGAGGTAGAGCGGGCTTTCCAGGTAGCGGCGCAGCCAGTGGCGCGCGACCACGCCGATCGCCGCCGCCAGCGGCACGGCCAGCAGCACGCCGAGGAACCCGAAGGCGATGCCGCCGGCGAACAGCGCGAAGATCACCCAGACCGCGTGCAGCTCCACCCGGTTGCCGAGCAGGCGGGGGTAGATGATGTAGCCCTCGACGATCTGGCCGAAGACGAAGATCGCCAGCACCAGCAGGACCCCGTTCCAGGTGCCCCATTGCGCGAGCGCGAGCAGCAGCGCCGTGATCATGCCCGTGATCGAGCCGACATAGGGGATGAAGGTCAGCAGCCCGGCCATCAGCCCGACCATCAGCCCGAGCTCGAGCCCGGCCGCCGAGAGGCTGGTCGCGTAGTAGACCGCGAGGATGGCGCAGCAGATCAGCTGCCCGCGCAGCCAGGCCGAGAGCACCCGGTCCATGTCGCGCCCGAGCTGGCGGAGCGTCGCCGCCGAGCGCCGCGGCAGCCAGCCATCGATGCGCCGCAGCATCCCCCGCCAGTCGCGCAGCAGGTAGAAGGCGACGACGGGCGTCACCGCGACCAGGGTGAAGACGTTGAACAGCGCGACGCCGCCGCCGACCAGCCGGGCCAGCGCGGTGCCGAGGAAGGAGACGATGGAGCCCGCCTGGCCCACCGCCAGCTCCTGCAGGCGCGTGTCCATGAACTCCGGCCCGAAGCGCTCGGACAGCGCCAGCAGCGCCTCCCGCACCGCCGCGCCGATGCCCACCACATAGCCCGGCAGGCGCTGCAGCAGCACCGCGATCTGCGAGACCAGCAGCGGGTAGAGCAGCAGCAGCCCGACCAGGGCGGCGAGCGCCAGCGCCACCACCAGCAGCAACGCCGCCAGGGTCCGCGGCATGCCCAGCCGCTCGAGCCGCGTCGCCGGCGGGTCGAGGAAATAGGCGATGGAGGCGGCCAGCACGAAGGGGGTCAGGATCGGCGAGAAGACCCAGAAGCAGAACAGCAGCGCGAAGACCACGCCGGCCCAGAGGCCGATCCGCTGCGCGCGCGTCGCACTCGGCGGGCGCGCCGAGGGCCGGCCGCGCCCGGGCGCCGGCGGTGGCAGGGTGTCGGGCGCCCGCAGCGGGGGGGCCTCCGGCCCCGGGCCCCGGCGGCGGCCGGGCGGGAGGATGTTCACGGCGCCCCCTCCCCCCCGACGCGCGCGAAGGGCGCGCGCAGCGCCGCCCACACATAGACCGCGCCGGAGGCGATGGTGGTGGCCGCCGCCGCGGCGATCGCCGCCTCCAGCAGCCAGCCGGCCTCCAGGCCGAACCCCGCCAGCAGCAGCGCGAGCGCGGCGAGCGCGATCTGCACCGCCGTGTTCACCTTGGAGACCAGGATCGGCCGGATGCGCGGCGACTGCCCGAGCATCCACAGCACGAGCACGCCGCCGACGATCAGCAGGTCGCGGAACACGACGAGGATCGCCAGCCAGTCCGGCAGCACGCCGATCGCGGCCAGGGTGACATAGACCGAGACGAGCAGCGCCTTGTCCGCCACCGGGTCGAGCAGGGCGCCGAGCGCGCTGCGGGCATCGCGCACCCGCGCCAGCCAGCCATCGACGGCATCCGACACCCCGGCCGCCACGAACAGCCCGAAGGCGAGGTCGAGCCGGTGCTGCAGGATCAGCCAGACCGTGATCGGCACCGCGCAGAGCCGGAGGACGGTGATCAGGTTGGGCAGCGTCAGCACCAGGTCGCGCCGCGCCTCGCCCGCCCGCGTGGCGCAATCCGCCGGGGGCGGCGCCCGCGCCGGCCCGCGCGGGTCAGCGAGGGGCGGCAAGGCCCAGGCGCCAGCCGGCGGAGGCGGACCCGCCTTCCACGCCCGGGGCCCCGGGCGGGGGAAGCAGGGCGAGCCCGAGCCCCGCCATCGCCTCGGCCGCCATCGGCGCCGGCGTGCGCAGGCCGAGCCGCAGCCGCGCCGCGTCCACGGCGATGCCCTGGACGGTGACGGAGGCGACGGGCGGGGCCTCGGCCAGCCGGCGCCGCAATTCCAGCCATTCTCCCATCGACGAGTATGTGGCGACGGCGTCCACCCAGGTCGAGGCCGGGGCGGGCCGCGCGATGGCCTCCGACGCGCCCTCGCCCGAGCCGCCCCACCCGCCGCCCGCCGCGGCGGGCGCGCGGGCGCCCAGCGCCTCCCGCGCGCGGGAGGGGTTGAAGTTCACCGTGATGCGGGCGGCATAGCGGGTCGGCGTGATGCGCTCCTGCTCGATCACCATCGAGGTCACCATCCGCTCGATCTGCGCGTCCGAGAGGGCGATGCGGCCCGGCACCCCGGCCTCGGCGGCCAGGCGGTCCCAGGCGGTGCGCCGGCCAGCCGCGAGCGCCCGCTCGCGCGCCAGCACGGCGTTCTCGGCGGTGGCCTCGGCGGGCACGTTCTGCTGGACCGGGTTCAGCACCGCGACCGGGGCGGGGGCGGCGGGGGCGGGCGGCTCCTCGGCGGTCTGCGCGCCGGCAGGCGGCGCGGCGGCCAGCAGGGAGCAGGCGATCAGGGCCGAGGCCAGCAGGGACCGGGCCAGCAGGGACCGGGCCGGCAGGGAGCGCGCCAGGGCCAGGGCCGGGCCGGGCCGCGGCGGCCTGCGCGCGGCGGCATCGCGCCCGGTTGCGGCGGCGCCGCCCGCATGGTGTCTTGCGGCCCGCAGTCGATCCGCGGCGGCGACCGTTCCCGTGCCCCCCATCGCGCTGCCCCTCTCCTGGTCGGCCGCTGCGGCCCGGCCCGCGGAGGGCGGCAGCGCCAGCCCGTGCGGCCGACCGCGGACCCCGCCGCCCTTAGCCGATCGGAGGCCGCCCTGACCAGTTCCACGCCCAAGCCTCCCGCGGGGCCGACCAGCCCGCCGCCCGCCGGACCCGCCGCCGCGTCCCCGCCCGGCAGCCTCACCTACCGCGAGGCCGGGGTCGACATCGAGGCCGGCGATGCGCTGGTCGAGGCGATCAAGCCCCTGGCGCGCGCGACGGCGCGGCCCGGGGTGATGGGGGGCCTCGGCGGCTTCGGCGCGCTGTTCGACCCCCGCGCGGCCGGCCATCGCGACCCGATCCTGGTCGCCGCCACCGACGGGGTCGGCACCAAGCTGCGGGTCGCGATCGAGGCCGGGCATCACGGCACGGTCGGGCAGGACCTGGTGGCGATGTGCGTCAACGACCTGGTCGTGCAGGGCGCGGAGCCGCTGTTCTTCCTCGACTACTTCGCCACGGGGAAGCTGCGGCTCGACCAGGCCCGGGCGGTGATCGCCGGCATCGCCGAGGGCTGCCGGATCGCCGGCTGCGCGCTGGTCGGCGGCGAGACCGCCGAGATGCCGGGCATGTACGCCGCCGGCGACTACGACCTGGCAGGCTTCGCGGTGGGGGCGGCGGAGCGCGGGGCGCTGCTGCCGCGCGCCGATATCGGCGCGGGCGACGTGCTGCTCGGCCTGGCCAGCGCGGGGGTGCATTCGAACGGCTTCTCCCTGGTGCGCCGGGTGGCGGAAGCGGCCGGGACCGGGCTCGGCGACCCGGCGCCCTTCGAGGCGGCGGGGCGGAGCCTGGGCGAGGCGCTGCTCGACCCGACCCGGATCTATGTGCGCCCGCTGCTGGCGCTGCACCGCGCCGGGCTGCTGAAGGCGGCGGCGCACATCACCGGCGGCGGGCTGCCGGGCAACCTGCCGCGGGTGCTGCCCGAGGGGGTGGAGGCCGTGCTCGACGCCGCCGCCTGGCCCGTGCCCCCGGTGTTCCGCTGGATCGCCGAGGCCGGACGGGTCGCGGCGGACGAGATGCTGCGCGTCTTCAATTGCGGCATCGGCATGGTCTGCGTCGTCGCGCCCGACCGGGCCGAGGAAGCCGCCGCGCTTCTGGCCGCCGCCGGCGAGACGGTGCATCGCATCGGCGCGATCGCGCCCGGGCCGGCGGGGCAGGCGGGGTTGCGCGTGGCCAGTATCGGGCCGGGCTGGCCGCGGTGACGCCGCGCCGGGCGCGGACCGCGGTGCTGATCTCGGGTCGCGGCAGCAACATGGAGGCGCTGCTGGCGGCGGCGCGGGACCCGGCCTACCCGGCCGAGATCGTGCTGGTGCTGTCGAACCGGGCGGAGGCGGCGGGCCTGGCGCGCGCCGCGGCCACGGGCGTGCCGACCGCGGTGGTCGAGCACCGGCCGTTCCGCGGCGACCGCGCGGGCTTCGAGGCGGCGATGGAGGCGGTGCTCGCGCGCCATGGCGTCGGGCTGATCGCGCTGGCCGGGTTCCTGCGCGTGCTGACGGAGGGCTTCGTGCGGCGCTGGGAGGGGCGGCTGGTCAATATCCACCCCTCGCTGCTGCCGGCCTTCCCGGGCCTCGACACCCATGCGCGGGCGCTGGCGGCGGGGGTGGCGCTGCATGGCTGCACGGTGCACCTGGTGACGGCCGGGGTGGATGAGGGGCCGATCCTCGCCCAGGCGGCGGTGCCGGTGCGGCGCGGGGACACGGAAGCGACGCTCGCCGCGCGGGTGCTGGCGCAGGAGCACCGCATCTACCCCGCCGCCCTCGGCCGGGTCGCGGCGGGGCTGGTCGCGCCGGGGGTGACCGGGCCGGCGCCGGACGCGCCGGAGGAGGCCGCGCTGGCCAACCCCTTGCCGATCCCGCCCACCCTTCCTACACCGCCAGCCTGAGCGGGCGGCCCCTCGCCGCCGCGGATCGACCTCTTGCGGAGAGCGCAGCCATGGCCGAGCAGCAGGCGAGCTACCAGTTCGAGACCGTGACCTCGAACGACATCCTGGCCGAGCGGCAGTCGGGCTGGGAGGGCTTCACGCGGTTCAGCACCTGGGCGATCGGGGCGATCGTGGTGGTGCTGGTCCTGATGGCGATCTTCCTGGTCTGATACCGGCCTGCATTTGTGCTGACACACAAATGCCCCCAGGCGCCGGCGCGGGCATCCGGCCGCGCGGCACGTGCCGCGGCGCCCGGCCGCTGGCGGTGTTCGCCGTGGCCGCGCTGGTCCTGCATCGCCGGGCGCACCGCACG
>CAZMCV010000232.1:0-5661 GCA_964564645.1 uncultured Acetobacteraceae bacterium | reverse complement strand
CCCTGCCGCGGCGTGCGGCGGCGCATGGCGCGGGCGCGCGGGGCGGCCCGCGCCGCGACGCGCCCCTTGCCTCGCGCGCCGGCCGTGTCGAGGCTGCCCGCCGCGCGACGATGGGATGAGGGGCCGACCAGGCATGCCGGCGACGGACGAGGAGGTGCTGAAGAGCGCCAAGCTCGAGAAGGAGGTCGAGAAGCTCACCGAGGAGGTCGGGAAGCTCCGCGAGGACCGGCGCTGGCACAACCGCCATCTCGCGGTCGTGGGCGCGATCTGCGGCGTCGCCGCCACCTTCGCGGTCGGGCTGGCGCAGTTCAGCACGACGCGGGAGCGCAACACGGGCGACAGCGTGCGTGCCGCGCGCGAGGATCACCGGCGGGAGGTCGAGACCGGCCTCAAGCTGTTGCAATTCGCCATGGAGCGCGGCTCGGACCTGCTCGCCGCCGACGCCGACCGGCAGACCCGCTTCATCCGCCTGACCAGCGCGCTGCTGCCGCCAGAGGAAGCCCGGCGCATCCTCGACGCCTTCGGCCAGGTCGCCACCCAGGCGCCGGTGCTGCAGCAGCTGGCGGCCCTCGGCAGCCCCGTCGGCGCCGCCGCGCCGGGCCCGGTCGGCGCGCCCGGCCCGGTCGGCACGCCGGCCCCGCCCGCCGCGCCGCTGACCGTCTTCGCCCATATCGCCGAGGAGAATGACCGCCTGGTGGCGCGCAGCATCGCGGCCGGCCTCGGCGGCGCCTTTCCGCTCGCCGGCGTCGAATACGTGCCGGGCTGGGGGGCGCGCCCGCGCACCAGCGGCGAGGTGCGCTATTACCGCAAGGACCAGCAGGACACCGCCCGGGACCTGGCCGCGCGGCTGGAGGCGGCGACCCGCGCGGCGACCGGGCGCGACATCCGCTTCGTCACCCGCGACCTCAGCGAGGCCTACCCGAACCTCCCCGCCGGCCGCATCGAGGTCTGGTTCCCCCAGCTGCCCTGACCCGCCGCGCCCCGGCCTCGCGGGCCGAGCCGCTACCCGACGCGCGCCCCGCTCTCGCGCGCCGAACCGCTATTCCACGCGCGCCCCGCTCTCGCGCGCCGCTTGGGCCCAGATCGGCGCGTCGTGGCGCAGCTGGCGCGCGAACTCCTCCGGCCCGAGCGCGGTCGGTACCAGCCCCATCTCCCGCAGCCGCGCCCGGCCCTCGGGCGTGCGCACCACCGACAGCACCGCATCCGAGAAGCGGCGCAGGATCCCCGGCGACGTGCCCGTGCGCATGACCAGCCCGTTGAAGCCGAGCAGCGTCAGCCCGCCGCCGAAGCCGAGCTCCTGGAAGGTCGGCACCTCGGGCAGCGTCTCCAGCCGCGTCGGGCCAGTCACCGCCAGCGCCAGCAGCTTGCCGTCGCGGATCTGCGGGACGCTGACGGCCTCGTCGTTGATCGAGAGGAAGGCGTTGCCGGCGACCACATCCATCACCGCCGGCGAGGAGCCGCGATAGGGCACATGCGTCATCGTCACCCCGGCCGCCTTCTCCAGCATCGCGCCGTAGAGGTGGCTGGCCGAGCCGATGCCGAAGCTGGCGTAGGAAAGCTCGCCCGGGCGGCGCTTCGCCTCGGCCAGCAGCTCGGCCAGGGTGCGGATGCCGCGGTCGTTGCGCAGCGTCAGCACCAGCGCGGCGGTGCCGAGCTGCACGGCGGGCGCCATGTCGCGGACGGTGTCGTAGCCCGGATTCGCGTGGATGACCGGGTTGATCAGCGTGGTCGAGGCGTTGACGTAGAGCACCGTGTAGCCGTCGGCCGGGGCGGCGAGCGCGGCCTGGGTGCCGATCATTCCCTGCGCGCCGCCGCGGTTCTCGACGATGATCGGCTGCGGCAGCACGCCGCGCAGCTTCTCCGCCAGCCAGCGGGAGACGACATCGGTCTGCCCGCCCGGCGGATAGGGCGCGATGAGGCGGATGGGGCGCGACGGCCATTCCTCGGCCGGCTGGGCGAGGACGGGGCACGCGGCGGCGGCACCAAGGGCACCGACCAGCAGGGCGCGGCGGGTCGCGAAGGGCATGACGGATCCTCCCGGGCAATGGCGTCGTTGCCGGAAGGGTGCCATGGCGCGACGCCCCCGGCCAGACGGCGCTTCCCCGGTTCCCTGGCGGATGCCGGCCGGGCGCCGTCTCAGAGTGGGTCGTGGCCCCAGTTCATCAGGCTGTGGCGCCAGCGGGAGGTCTCGACATCCGCCGCTGGCCCACCCTGCGCCAGGTGGCGGTGGACATAGCCGACGACCTTCCGCATGTGGGCGTAGTCCTCCTCGGTCAGCGCGTCCCGGCGCTTCCGGAGGATCTCGAGGATGCGGCGGCCGGATTGGTGGCCGACCGCCTCGGTCTCGCCCTCATGCACCCAGCCGACGGCACGGCTCTCCTCGGTCCCGAGCCAGCGCTCGAGCGCGGCGGGGGTCATGTTCACCGCCGCCTCGAAGGCCCGGCGGATCTCCGCCCGGTCGTGGTCCGCCTCATCGCCCGAGCGCATCGGCCAGCTCCCGCTTGCGCATGCGCGACCGCCCCGGCAGGCCGCGTCGGCGCGCCTCCTCCAGCAGGACCGCCCTGGTCGGCGGCGCCGGAGCGTCGGGGGCGGGCCGCCCGGAGGCGGCCGTCTTGCGCGCGACATCGGCGGGCTGGGCCGAATATTGCCGGCCGGCCCGGGTATCGGCGCGCTTGCGCGCCGTGCTGCGGTCGTACTCCTCCGGGCTGAGCGCGGCCCGGGCGCGGGCGGGCAGGTAGCGCTCGCCGGTCTCGCCGCTGGGTCGGCCGGACCGCGTGCCCCATGCCTCCCCGGTCCAGCGGGACAGGGCGTTGTCGGCGCGCTTCGGCCCGTCATATCCGCCGCCGCGGCGCTGGTACTCCGCGGTGGCGAGCTGCGCCTTGCGCGCCGACCACTGGCCGGCCCGCCCGCCCCGGGTCCCGGCGGTGATGTCGGCCTTGACCGAATCCCACAGGGCCGGATCCGTCCGCCTTGCCGTCGTGCCGCCGCCCATCGCGCCGCCTCCCGCATCCCTGCGGGGGGCCAACGGGCCGCCCGCCCGCCGGTTCGGCGCGCCGCTTCCATGCAGGACGCGGCCCGGCGGCACGGAGGGCGCCCAGGCGGCCGATGATGGCGGCACGATCGTGATTCGGGTGGCGGGGCCGGCGCCGGGCGGATAAGCCCGTTCAAGGATGGTTGACCGCCGCGCCGCGCCGGGGCGGCTGCCCGCAAGGAGGATGGGGCATGGCATCACGGGAGAGCCGCGCGGCCGCGCAGGGTCCGGACGGCATGGCCGCCGGGGCGCGCGGGACCTTCCACCTCGTGATGATCAAGCCCTCGCACTACGACGATGATGGCTACCCGATCCAGTGGATCCGCTCGGCCATCCCGTCCAACACCCTGGCCGCGCTGAACGGCCTGGCGGAGGATGCGCGGCGCCGGGCGGTGCTCGGCCCGGGGGTCGAGATCCGGCTGCACACCTATGACGAGACCAATCGCCGCGTCCGCCCGGACCGCATCCTGCGCGACATCCGCAGGGGCGGCGGGCGCGCCCTGATCGGCCTGGTCGGCGTGCAGTCCAACCAGTTCCCCCGCGCCGTCGACCTCGCCCGGCCCTTCCTCGCCGCCGGGCTGCCGGTGATGATCGGCGGCTTCCACGTCTCCGGCTGCCTCGCCATGCTGCCCGAGACGCCGCCCGAGATCGCCGAGGCCCAGGCGATGGGCATCAGCTTCTTCGCCGGCGAGGCGGAGGAAGGGCGGCTCGACCAGGTGATGCGGGACGCCTGGGCCGGGGCGCTGCGGCCGCTCTACGACTTCATGGATGCGCTGCCCGCGCTCGAGGGCGAGCCGCCGCCGATCCTCCCCGCCAAGCACCTCGCGCGCACCTCGGGCTCGCTCTCCTCGATCGATCTCGGCCGCGGCTGCCCCTACCAGTGCAGCTTCTGCACCATCATCAACGTCCAGGGCCGCAAGAGCCGCGTGCGCAGCGCCGACGACCTCGAGCGCATCGTGCGCGAGAACCACGCGCAGGGCATCAAGCGCTTCTTCATCACCGACGACAATTTCGCCCGCAACAAGCTGTGGGAGCCGCTGTTCGACCGCCTCATCGACCTCCGCGAGCGGGAGGGGATGAAGCTCGGCTTCACCATCCAGGTCGATACGCTCTGCCACAAGATCCCGGGCTTCATCGAGAAGGCCGGGCGCGCGGGCGTGCGGCGCGTCTTCATCGGGCTCGAGAACATCAACCCCGACAACCTGATCGGTGCCAAGAAGCACCAGAACAAGATCACCGAGTACCGGCTGATGCTGCAGGCCTGGCGCGACGCCGGCGCCATCACCTATGCCGGCTACATCATCGGCTTCCCCGGCGACACCAGGGAATCGGTGATCCGCGACGTCGGCATCATCCAGAAGGAGCTGCCGCTCGACATCCTGGAGTTCTTCATGCTGACCCCGCTGCCGGGGTCGGAGGACCACAAGAAGCTCTGGGAGAAAGGGGTCTGGATGGACCCCGACCTCAACAAGTACGACCTCAACCACCGCGTCGCGCACCATCCGCGGATGAGCGACGCGGAGTGGGAGGAGGCCTACGCCGCCGCCTGGGCGACCTACTACACGCCCGGCCATATCCGCACGATCCTGCGCCGCGCCGCCGCCAATCCGAAGGGCCGGGTCAAGACCACGCTGACCACCATCCTGTGGTTCACGCT
Organism: uncultured Acetobacteraceae bacterium; assembly: GCA_964564645.1. GTDB lineage: Bacteria > Pseudomonadota > Alphaproteobacteria > Acetobacterales > Acetobacteraceae > CAZMCV01. The sequence goes on along the minus strand of CAZMCV010000232.1, from coordinate 973 downwards.
GATGATCCGCTTCGAGGGCGTGCACCCGCTGGAGGGCGGGGCCTTCCGGCTGCGCTTCCGCCGCGACCGCCGCCACGGGATGCCGATCGAGGGCCGCCTCGGCTTCTACGGGCGCTACGCGGCCGAGATCCTGCGCAAGGCCTGGGGCTATTGGGGGGTCTGGCGCGAGGCGCGCGGGATCCTGCGGGAGGTGATGCGGGATCCGGGGCGGCTCGCCTACCGCGATCTCGCCACCACCCCGCCCTCGGAGGCGGAGTTCGAGTCGCTCGACCTCTACCAGGCGACCAGCGGCGGCCAGGGCGCGCTGGTGCGGATGCGTCGCCTGCAGAAGGCGCCGGCGGCCGCCGCGGCGGGGTGATCCCCGGCCTCGGGTCGGCAAGCGGGCGGGGGTAGCCGCCGCGGGCCATCCGCCCCAGATCCCCCCGCATGACGCCCGGCCAAGACCCGTCCCCCCAGGAAGCGCCGCGGCGGCGGCGCTGGCTCCGCTGGCTGCTGGTCGGCCTCGCCGCGCTGCTGCTGCTTCCGGCGGCCGGCCTCGCGGTGCTGCTGCTGCGCTTCGACCCGGCCTCCCAGGTCCCGCGCCTCGAGGCTATGGTGAAGGCGGCGACGGGGCGCGACCTCACCATCGCCGGCCCGGTCGGGGTGAAGCTCTCCCTCGTCCCGACCGTGACGCTGGAGCGGGTCACGCTCGCCAACCTCGCCGGCGGCTCCCGCCCGGCCATGCTCGAGGCGCGGCGGGTCGAGGTGCGGCTGGCGCTGCTGCCGCTGCTCGCCCGGCGGATCGAGATCGAGCGGGTGCGGCTGGATGGCCCGGACATCCTGCTCGAGACGCTGGCGGATGGGCGGCGGAACTGGGTCTTCGCGCCGGAGCCCCCGGCCGGCGGCGGCGCTGCGCCGGTGCCGGCCCCGGCGGGCGAGGCGGGCAGCGCGGCCGGGGGGACGGAGCTCCGGCTCGGCCATGTGACGATCCTCG
>CAZMCV010000231.1:0-5705 GCA_964564645.1 uncultured Acetobacteraceae bacterium | reverse complement strand
GGTGTGGTCGTGGTGACCAGCACGGGGGCATAGGGATAACGCTCGCGCAGCGCACGGATCAATGGCGCAGCGGCACCGACCTCGCCGACCGATACGGCATGGACCCAGACGGGCTCGTCGAGTCGCAGGCCGGGATCGTAGTAGCCGAGGCGCTGCTGCCAGCGTGCGCGGTAGGCCGGATTACGGCGCCCGCGCCAGGCCAGCCTGAGCAGGACGAACGGCAGCAGCAGCAGGAAGGCCGCGCTGTACAGCAGCCTCATCCGTTGAGCCAGTCGAGGTAGGCGCGCACGCCCGCAGCAACCGGCCGCGCGTCTGCTCGATAGCCCGCCGCGCGGGTGCGGTCGAGCACCGCCAGCGTGTGCGCCTGGTAGGCGCCCAGCAGATCGGACGGAAACGGGATGTACTCGATGTCACCGCGGCCGTGCCAGTCCAGCACGGCGCGCGCCACCTCGTTGAAGCTCGCTGCCCGGCCAGTGCCACAGTTGAAGATGCCCGCCGCCGTGGCGCTGGCGCCGAACCAGAGCGTCTGGTCGACGACGTCGTCGACGTGGATGAAGTCTCTGCGCTGTTCGCCCGCCGCCACGCCGTGCGACGCGCCGAACAGGCGCACCACACCGTGCGCCTTCAGCTGTTCGTTGAAGTGGAAGGCGACGCTCGCCATGCGTCCCTTGTGCTGTTCGCGCGGACCGTAGACGTTGAAGAAACGCAGACCGACGATCCGCGTGCGCGCCTGTTGCATGCGCTGGCGCACGTGTTGATCGAAGGCGAGCTTGGAGTAGCCGTACACGTTCAGCGGCGCTTCGCAGGGCGGCTCCTCGACGCAATCCCGACTGAGCCCATAGACGGCGGCGCTCGACGCATAGACGAACGGGATCCCGCCCGGCTCGCAGAGGTCGAGCAGATCGCGCGAGTAGTCGAAGTTCTCGGACATCATCCGGCGTCCGTCCCATTCCGTGGTATCCGAGCAGGCGCCCAGATGGTAGACGACCTCGATGCCCGAACCGCTGCGCGCGAGCCGCTCGAAGCGAGCGAGGAAATCATGCCGATCGTAATAGTCCCCGATCGTCGCATCACGCACGTTCGCCATCTTGCGCCCGTTGGTGAAGTCGTCGACGACGACGATGTCGTGACGACCGCGGGCATTCAGCGCATGGACCAGGTTGCTGCCGATGAAGCCTAGCCCGCCGGTGACGACGATCATGCCTGTTGCTCCGTGCTGCCGCCGCGCGCGGCGTCGATGATGCGGGTGGTCGACAGCCCGTCATGGAAAGGCAGGGTCAGCACTTCACCGCCACGTGCCAGCACCACGTCCGCACCGACGATGTCCGCGATATCAGGTCGCCCTCGGCATCCTTGCGGACGGCGAGGACGATGGCGCATGGCCGCTCCTTGCGGCCCTCCGCCGCGCCGGCCAGGGCCTCGCGGCGCCAGAGATCCGCATAGCGGATGACCAGCCCGTGGCGAGGCGCCGGCCGGATCGATCGGGCGCCCGTCGTACGCGGCGGCCTCGATTGCGGCGACGTGGTCGTCGGGCAGATCCTCGACGGCCGGCATCTGCCGCTCCCGCTTCTGCAGGCGCTCGAAAAGCGCCAGATCGGCGGCCGGGTTCCAGCATCCCAATGCTTCCTGAACAAGGCGGAGAATCCGAGCTTTCCGAGCCCGACGGAGGTCATCGCTGCTTCGATTGCTTGGCTCGAACTCGGTAATTCTCCCGATTGGTGTCTTTGTCGCCCGCAACGGCAGGAGCGACAGATGGGTGCCCACCGTTTCGACCACATCAACGGCACTGGCATCTACGCAATGCTGTTCGTCGGCGCCGTCTCCATCGTCCTCGGTGCGCGGCGCCGCTGATCGGCCGGGCGATCGGACCGCACCGGGCGCTTCGCCCCGACCCGACGACCTCGCCGAAAGTGCCGGTGTCCAGAGGCCTTTCGGCCTTTGGCGGGAGGTCCAGGAGGGCAGCGCCCTCCTGGCCGGGCGTGCAGAGGGGCGGGCCCCTCTGCCCAGCCCCCCGATCTTGCCCTAACTCTCCCCCATGTCCCCCGGCTTCACCCATTTCGACGACCAAGGCCGCGCCGCCATGGTCGATGTCTCCGCCAAGGCCGAGACCGAGCGCGTGGCCACCGCCCGCGGCCGCATCGTCATGGACTCCGCCACCCTCGCCCGCATCCGGGAGGGCCAGGTGGGCAAGGGCGATGTCCTCGGCGTCGCGCGCCTGGCCGGCATCATGGCCGCCAAGCGCACGGGGGAGTTGATCCCGCTCTGCCACCCGCTGATGCTCTCCAAGGTGGCCGTCGACCTCACCCCCGCCCCGCCGGACGCGGTCGAGATCGAGGCGACGGTCAAGCTCGTCGGCCGCACGGGCGTCGAGATGGAGGCGCTGACCGCCGTGACCGTCGCCGCGCTCACGGTCTATGACATGTGCAAGGCGCTCGACCGCGGCATGCGGATCGAGGCCGTGCGGCTCGTACACAAGTCAGGCGGCAAGTCGGGCACCTACGACGCGGCCTGATCCGCCGCGGCATTCCCAGGGAAGGGGCGCTGATGCTCTCGGTCGAGGAAGCCCGCAGCCGCATCCTGGAGGCGCTCTCCCCCACCCCCGCCGAGACGGTGGCGCTGCCCGCCGCCTGGGGCCGCGTGCTGGCCCGCCCCGTCCTCTCCCGCGTCACCCAGCCGCCGGCCGATGTCTCGGCCATGGATGGCTACGCCGTGCGCGCCGCCGATGCGGTCGAGGGCGCGCGCCTGGCCGTCACCGGCGTCGCGCCGGCCGGCCATCCGTTCGAGGGCCAGGTCGGCCCCGGCGGGGCCGTCCGCATCTTCACCGGCGGCTTCGTCCCCCCGGGCGCCGACGCGATCCTGCTGCAGGAGGATGCGGAGACCCCCGCCCCCGGCCAGGTCCTGGTCAAGGAGGGCGTGCGCCAGGGCCGCTGGATCCGAAGGCGGGGGCTCGACTTCGCCGAGGGCGAGGAACTGCTCCCCGCCGGCCGCCGCCTGACCGCGCGCGATGTGGGCCTCGCCGCCGCCGCCAACCACCCCTGGGCGACCGTGCACCGCCAGCCCCGCATCGGCATCCTGGCGACGGGGGACGAGATCGCGCTCCCCGGCGACCCGATCCCGCCGGGCGGCATCGTCAGCTCCAACGCTCATGCCCTGGCCGCCCTGGTCCGTGCCGGCGGCGGCGACCCGCTGGTGCTGCCGATCGCCCCCGACGACCGTGACGCGATCGCCGAGGCCGCCCGCGCCGCCCGCGCCTGCGACATGCTGGTCACCACCGGCGGCGCGAGCGTCGGCGACCACGATCTGGTGCAGAGCGCGCTGGGGCCGGAGGGATTCGCGCTCGATTTCTGGCAGATCGCGATGCGGCCGGGGAAGCCGCTGATCTGGGGGCGGCTCGGCCACACGCCGGTGCTGGGGCTGCCGGGCAACCCGGTCTCGGCCATGGCCTGCGGGGTGATCTTCCTGCTGCCAGCCCTGCAGCGCCTGTCGGGCGACCGGGGGCCGCCGGCGCCGCGCCGCATCGCCGCGCGCGCCGGCGCGCCGCTCGCCGCCAACGACAAGCGGGCCGATCACCTGCGCGCGACGCTCGCCGTCTCGCCCGAGGACGGGACGACGGTGATCGCCACCCCCTTTCCCGTGCAGGACAGCTCCATGCTGAAGACCCTGGCGCGGGCGGAGGGGCTGATCCTGCGCGCCCCCCACGCCCCGGCGCTGCCCGAGGGCGCGCCGGTGGAGGTCATCCCGCTCGGCGATCTCGGGATCTGACGCTTCGGCGGGCATGGCGGAATGTGCGCGACTCCGCTCAAAACATTTGACGCGGCGCGAGGAACCTATCTAGAACACTCCCACCGGTTGCCCATTTGTTCCGAGCGCCCCGGGCGCCCGGACGGTTACGCCAGGGAGAGCGACGGATGCTCACGCGCAAGCAGCACGAGCTGCTGGTCTTCATCGACCGGCATCTGCGCCAGACCGGCATCTCCCCCTCCTTCGAGGAGATGAAGGATGCGCTGCGCCTCAAGTCGAAATCCGGCATCCACCGGCTGATCACCGCGCTCGAGGAACGGGGCTTCCTCCGCCGCCGCGCCCATCGCGCCCGCGCGCTCGAGGTGATCCGGCTGCCGGAGAACCTTTCGGGTGCCGGCAACCGCGCCGGCCGGCCCCCCGCCGCGCCCCCCCTCCCGCCCGCCGATCCGGCGGCGGAGACGCTCTCGCCCAACGTCATCCGCGGGCATTTCCGCGGCGACACTCCCCCGGCGCGCCCGGCCACGCCGCCGCCCGAGGCGCCGGTCGCGACCCCGCTGCCCCTCTACGGCCGCATCGCCGCCGGCCTGCCGATCGAGGCGCTGCGCGACCACGGCACCACCGTCGAGGTGCCGGCGACACTGCTCGGCCCGGGCGGGGAGCACTACGCGCTCGAGGTCGCGGGCGATTCGATGATCGAGGCGGGCATCCTAGACGGCGACACCGTCATTATCCGCCGCGCCGACACCGCCGAGAACGGCTCCATCGTCGTCGCGCTGGTCGACGAGAACGAGGTGACGCTGAAGCGCCTGCGCCGGCGCGGCAACTCGATCGCGCTCGAGGCGGCGAACCCGCGCTACGAGACACGGATCTTCGGGCCCGACCGGGTGAAGGTGCAGGGTCGGCTGATCGGGCTGCTCCGCCGCTACTGAGACCCCGGATCACAGCGGGGATGAGCGAGCGCCCCCCTGCGTGGGCTCCAAGCCACTCCGCCCGAACCACGAAGAACCAGTGCCAAAAAGCGATGAAGGGGGGCTCCGGGGGGAAGAAGTGTCTTCTTCCCCCCGCCGTTCAGCGGTCCGCGCACCCTTCCTGAGACACCAGGCCAAGCGCGCTGAGGAACAGCCGCGCGGCCGGGACCATGCCGCCGCCCTCGGCCGCGAGAAACGCGGGCAGCCCCGCCTCCGGCACCAGGCGCAGCTCGGTGTATTCCTCCACCGCGCCAGGCCGGCGCCGCGCCAGGATTTCCGCCTCCCCCGCCGCGGTCTCGATCACCAGGCCCAGATCGTGCACGCCGGAGGCCGCATGCGCCACCAGCGCGAAGGGCCGGCAGGCGCGCACCCGCGCCCAGGGCAGGCCCACCTCCTCCTCCATCTCCCCCGCGATCTGGGCCACCGGGTCGATCCGCCCATCCGGCCGCACCGCGCCGGCATCGACGCTGCCCGCGGGCGGCATCTGCCACAGCCCCGCCTCGTAGGTCGCGCCGGGGTCGCGGCGGCCGAACAGGATCCCCGCCGGCGTCCGCAGCACCCCGCAGACCGAGAGCGGGCGGATGGCCAGCGCCTGGCCCAGCGCCGGATCGGCGAAGCCGGCCACGGCATGCCGGTACTGCGCCAGCCTCCCCAGGATCCGCGATGCCGAGGCCTCCACCACCGAGACGATGCGGCCATTGAACAGCCGCCCGCCGGCCCGGCGCTGCGCCGCGCCCCAGGCCGCCTCGATCGCCGGGGTGAGGCCGGGCGGGTCGGGGGCAACGGCCTCGCCGCCCGCGACCAGCCGGACCACCACCTCCGGGCGCAGCAGCATCAGGCGATAGGCTTCGGTCGGCGGCGGCGATGCCATGCGGGGGATCCGGGGGGGCGAAGCGGGCTACTCGGTCGCCGCCGGCGGCTCCGCCGGGCCGGCCGCCTGGCGCGCATCGCCTGGAGCTGCGCCGTCAGGGCCGCCGCGTAATCCTCGATCTTCTC
>CAZMCV010000230.1:0-5719 GCA_964564645.1 uncultured Acetobacteraceae bacterium | reverse complement strand
CGCGGTCTTCGTCGCCGCCGCCGCCTTCTACAGCCCGGAGAGCTTCGGCATCGGCGTGGCGGGCAGCATCAAGGCCGCCTCGCTGATCGAGATGTCGCTCGGCCTGGCGATCGGCGCCGTCACCTTCTCGGGCTCGGTCATCGCCTTCCTCAAGCTCGATGGCCGGATGTCCGGCGCGCCCATCATCTTCAAGGGCCAGCACCCGCTGAACGCGGCGCTCGGCCTGCTGCTGCTGGCCCTCGTGATCGCCTTCGTCGCCACCGGCAGCCCGGTGCTGTTCTGGGCGATCGCGATCCTGTCCTTCGCGCTCGGCTTCCTGCTGATCATCCCGATCGGCGGCGCGGACATGCCGGTCGTCGTGTCGATGCTGAACAGCTACTCCGGCTGGGCGGCGGCGGGCATCGGCTTCACCATCGGCAATTTGCTGCTGATCGTGACCGGCGCGCTGGTCGGCGCCTCGGGCGCCATCCTCTCCTACATCATGTGCAAGGGGATGAACCGCAGCATCATCAACGTCCTCCTCGGCGGCTTCGGGTCGGAGGGCGGCACGGCCGCCGCCGGCGCGGGCGCCGCCGACCGGGCGCCGGTGAAGGCCGGCAGCCCGGAGGACGCGGCCTACATCATGAAGAACGCCCAGAAGATCATCGTCGTGCCCGGCTACGGCATGGCGGTGGCGCAGGCGCAGCAGGTGCTGCGCGAGATGGCGGACCTGCTCAAGAAGGAGGGGGTCGAGGTCTCCTACGCCATCCACCCCGTCGCGGGCCGCATGCCCGGCCACATGAACGTGCTGCTGGCCGAGGCCAACGTGCCCTATGACGAGGTCAAGGAGCTCGAGGAGATCAACCCCGAATTCGCCGAGGCCGACGTCGCCTTCGTCATCGGCGCCAACGACGTGACCAATCCGGCCGCCAAGACCGACAAGTCCTCGGCGATCTACGGCATGCCGATCCTCGACGTGGAGCGGGCGAAGACGGTGTTCTTCATCAAGCGCGGCATGGCCAGCGGCTATGCCGGCGTGGACAACGAGCTGTTCTTCCGCCCCAACACGATGATGCTGTTCGGCGACGCGAAGAAGGTGACGCAGGAGATCGTGCAGAGCCTGCAGCGCTAGCGGCCGGGCCTGCGCGTCGGCTTCCGGGGAAGGGGGCGTCGCCCGGTGGCGGCGCGCCTGCCGCCTCCTCTCCCGCTGGGGGATGGGCGCGGGGGGCCGGCCAACCCAGCCTTCCCGCCGAAGGAGAGGCTCCATGGAAGCGGTCGCCCTGATCCAGGCCATGGCCTGGCCGGCCACGGTGCTGGTAGCCCTCGCCCTCCTGCACGCGCCCCTGGCCGAGCTGCTGCGCACCCTTGGCAGCCGCGTGACCCGGCTCTCGGCCTTCAAGGTGGAGGTGGAGCTCGCGACCTTGGCGCCTGCCCAGCCGCGGCTGGAAACCTCGGTCGAGGGGCTGCGCCAGGCCTTCATCGGCGAAAGCGGGCTGGCGCCCATCGCCGCCGGCGTGATCCGCTCGGGGTCGGCCGACTATGTCCGCGTCGATGTCGGGGGCGATGGCGACGAGGAATGGCTCACCTCACGCCTCTTCCTGCTGGCGGCCATCCTGGAGCGCAGCCGGGTGGTGCGCGCGCTGGTCTTCACCGGTCGCGACAGCGCCTGGATCGGCGCCGCCGCGCCGCGGGATGTGCGGGCGGCGCTGGGCCTGCGCTGGCCGGAATATGAAAGGGCGCTGTTCCGGGCCCAGGGACGCGTCGCGGAGGGCCCGGCGGATGCCTTCCGGGGCGGCGTGCTCTCGGACGAGGCGATCAACCACCTGGCCAGCGAATTCCTGCAGCCGCAGCCGCCGGCGCCAGGCATGATGGGGCCCGGCGGGCTGACCGATTTCGCCCACGGCCTGCCTCCGCCTCCCCCGCCGGCCGGCTGGGTGCTGCTGCTGCGCCATGGCCAGGGGCCGGACACCTATGAACTCGCCGATTGGGTGACCGCGGGCGGGCTGCGCGGCATGCTGGGCGAGCGGCTGATGACCGGCGCCGTGCGCCGGGGCGAGGGCGAGGAGACCACTCGTGCCGTGCTGCGCCAGTCCGGTGCCTTCGTGGCCATCACCGATGCGAACGGTGCCTTCCGCGACCTCGGCGACCGCCTGGCGGTGGCCGAGGCCGTGGCCCGGCGGGTCGCGGCGCAGGCGCCCGGGGGCTGACCGGCGACGCGCTATGCGGCATTCCCCATCAGCGCCGCCCGCACCTCCGCCCCCGTGGTCAGCCAGCCGAAGAACTGCTCGACGTTGAACTCGGTCGGCGCCTGCATCCCCGGACCGGCCGCCATCGTCGCGTCGGTCACCATCACGGGGAAGAACTCCCGGTGGTACGCATCCCGGATCGTGCTCTCGACGCAGACATTGGTCGCGACGCCGGCGACCAGCAGCGTGCGGATCCGCCGCGCCACCAGCAGCTGCTCGAGGCCCGTCCCCGCGAAGCCGCTGTAGCGCGCCTTCGGCACCAGCAGATCGCCCGGCTGCGGCGTCAGCTCCGGCACGATCTCATGGTCCCAGGTGCCATGGGTGATCAGCCTGCCGGCATAGGCCTCGTTCGCGCGCATGAATTTCAGCGCGTTCGACTTGTGCCAGACGGGCGCCTCCGGCCCCGGCGCCTCCCGCAGATCGGGCGAGAAGCCGTTCTGGAGGTAGATCACCGGGATCCCCGCCGCGCGGCAGGCCTCGGCCAGCCGCGCCGTCTCCTCGATCACGGGTGGGGCGCCGGAGACGTCGAAGCCGATCAGGTCGATGTATCCGCCCTTCGAGCAATAGGCGTTCTGCATGTCGACGACGATCAGCGCCGTCTCGGCGATCGTCACGGTGATCGGGTCGGGACGGGCGGGCAGGGTGACGGTGCGGCGTTCGGTCATGGCGCGGTCCTGGGGCGAGGATGCCGGGCGCCGAGGCAATCGCCATGCCACTGGCACGCTTGCCGCCCCGAAGACGCGCACCCATGCTGCGGCCCAGGGCCAGGGGGGAGGAACGCATGCGAGGCACCATCCTGATCGCCGGCGCGCTCGGCCTGGTCGGCCGCGCCGCGCTCGAGCATTTCGAGGCGGAGGGTGGCTGGGACATCGTGGCGCTGGCGCGCCGCCCGCCGGATTTCGAGACGCGGGCGCGCTTCCTCTCCGTCGACCTGACGGACCGCGCGGCCACGCTGGCGACACTCGGTCCGCTGCGCGGGGTCACCCGGATCCTCTACGCCGCGCTGTTCGAGAAGCCCGATCTCGGCCGCGGCTGGCTGGAGCAGGACCAGATCGCGACCAACCGCGCCATGCTGGAGAACCTGCTCGACGCGGTCGGGCCCGGCAGCCCGGAGCTCGCCCATATCGCCGTGCTGCAGGGCACCAAGGCCTATGGCGTGCATCTCGGCCAGATGCCGATCCCGGGCAAGGAGGGCGCGCCGCGGCACATCCACCCGAATTTCTACTGGGCGCAGGAGGATCTGCTGCGCGAGCGCCGCGCCGCCGGCGCCACCTGGCGCTTCACCATCCTCCGCCCGCAGGCGGTGATCGGCTTCGCGCTGGGAAGCGCGATGAACATGCTCTCCGCCCTCGGCTGCTACGCCGCCATCAGCCGCGAGCTCGGCTTCCCGCTGACCTGGCCCGGCAGCGGCGCGCGCATCACGGAAGCCACCGATGCCCGGCTGCTGGCCCGCGCCATCGCCTGGGCCGGCGGCGCGCCGGCGGCGGCGGACGAGACCTTCAACGTGACGAACGGCGACGTCTTCCTCTGGCAGGACCTGTTCCCGCGCGTCGCCGAGCGCTTCGGCATGCGCATGGGCCCAGCCCACCCGATGTCCGTGCAGGTGCTGATGTCGGACAAGGCGCCGGTCTGGCAGCGCATCGTGGAGCGCCACCAGCTGAAGCCCTACGCGCTCGAGACGCTGATCGGCAGTTCCTGGCAGTTCGCTGACTTCGCCTTCAGCCGGCCGGGCCAGACCTCCTCGCTGCTGAGCACGATCAGGATCCGCCAGGCCGGCTTCCAGGACTGCATCGACACCGCGGTGATGCTCGACGAGTGGCTGGAGCGGCTGCAGCGCGAGCGGATCCTGCCGCGCTGATCCTTGCAGGTGGGACATCGGTTGTCAGGCAGCGACCGACCGCATCCAGTGCCGTGGTCCGGCCTTGTAGGCGACCCGCCGGCCCGCCTGCACCACCCGCCGGAACGCCCAGAGGGGGACCAGCCGGACATCCTCCGGCCAGGCGAGGGCGGGGTCGTGGGCCAGGCGCCGCGCCAGGACGCGGGTCAGCAATCCGGGCCCCGTCGCCAGCCAGATCGCCTCCGACCCGCCGCGCAGGACCGCCTCCGCGGCCTGCTCGAGCGCCTCGCGGACCAGCGGGTGCCGGGGCGTGGCGGCAAGGAAATTGTTGCCGACGGAGCCGTACTCCTCCTGGTGCAGCACGAGGCCGGCCCCGGGCGGCAGCAGAGTCGTGACCGGTCCCGCACAGAGATCGTCCGCGTCGAGGAAGACGCCGCCCTCCTCGTGCAGCGCGGCGAGCCGCAGGATGTCCGCCCGCATCGCCGCGTGCGGGGCCTGGCGGTAGGCCCGCAGCACCTCGGGCGCGTCGAGCCCGGCGAGCAGGCCGCGCGCGCTCCGGTCGTCCCAGCGCCGGCAGGCATGGCCGGGCGCCATGCGGCCCGCGATGTCCATCAGCCGGGCCACGTCCGGGGGCGGCGACGGCGCGTCCCAGAAATGGTGGAGGAGGCGGGGGATCGGCGGGCCGGCATGCCCGGCGGCGGCGGCCCGGGGCCAGGCCTCGGCGGCGCCCTCCGGCCCGCGCGCCGCCGCCTCCTCCCGCGTCCTGGGCTCCGCGCGGGCGAGGCCGATCAGCAGCGCGAGGGCGGGTCCCAGCGTGCCGGGCGCCTCCGCGTCCCGCAGCAGCGCGGCGGCGCGCCGAGCCTGCTCCCGCCCGTCCTCGCGGGCGGCCTCGCCCAGCGCCGCGGTCTCCGCCGGGCGCAGGCAGAGCTCGTTCGCGAGGTGGCCGAGAAGGCTGCGGAAGCGGATGGTGGCCGGCCTTAGCGGCCCGCCATCGACCGGGCGCGTCGGCACGCGGCGCAGCGCCTCCCAGGCCCGCCAGCCGTCGAAGGCGAGGACCGCCTCGCGCGCCACCGCCATCGCCGCAGGGCCCGCGCCGTCGCACTCCGCGAGCAGCGCCTCGGCGTCGCGCAGCGCGGCGCGGTGGTCGTGGCGGTAGGAGGCGAGCTGCATCCGGACCCGCACCCGGCCGGGGTCCAGGCCCCGGCCGGTCGCCTCCGGCCACGCCTCCAGCATCCGGTCGACGCAGGACCAGCGGCCGAGCTCGAACAGGCAGGCGGCGCGGCCCTCGCGCTCGCCGGGCGCCGGCGCGGCGTCGAGCACCGACAGGGCCTCGGCGACGCGCCCGGCCTCGCGCAGCGCCGTGGCGAGGCGCCGCCGCCGTTCCGGGTCGCCGGGATGGGCGGTGAGGTCGGCGGCGCGGATCCCGATCGCCGCTTCGGCGTCGCCCTCCGCCTGGGCCATCTCGGCGCGCAGCGTGGGAAGCGCGGGATGGAAGGGGGCGCGCGCGGTCAGTCGCGCGATGGCGTCCTCGGCCTCCCGGAGCCGGCCGAGCTGGCGCAGCAGCGCGGCCCGTTCGGCCAGCAGCGTCGGCGAGTCCGGCGCGGGCGCCAGCGCGGCCAGCGCCGCCTTGGGTTCAGTTGACCGTGCGCAGGAACTT
>CAZMCV010000229.1:0-5781 GCA_964564645.1 uncultured Acetobacteraceae bacterium | reverse complement strand
ATTCAGACTTCAGGCGGGACGGGAATCCCGACGACCTTCAAGCGATTGCCCTGACCGGCATCGATGAACCTTGAGAGCCAGCGGGCCGCGCGATACACCAAGGCGCGGCGCACAGTGCGAGGCGGCAATCCATGACGAAGCACGCGCTCGTATGCGGTGCCGGCGGCTTCATCGGCGGGCATCTCGTCCGCCGACTGAAGTCGGAGGGCTTCTGGGTGCGCGGGGTCGACCTGAAATTCCCCGAATACCACGAGACGGAGGCCGATGACTTCGCCATCGGCGACCTCCGCGCGCAGGATTTCTGCGCGGCGGTGATCGACCGGCGGTTCGACGAGGTCTACCAGCTCGCCGCCGACATGGGCGGGGCCGGCTACATCTTCACCGGCGAGCACGACGCCGACGTGATGCACAACTCGGCCACGATCAACCTCAACGTCGTCGAAGCCTGCCGGCGGCGCAACATCCGCAAGGTCTTCTACTCCTCCTCGGCCTGCATGTACCCGGCCTACAACCAGGAGGATCCGTCGAACCCGCTCTGCGCCGAGGACAGCGCCTACCCGGCCGCGCCCGACAGCGAATATGGCTGGGAGAAGCTGTTCAGCGAGCGCCTCTACCTCGCCTACCGCCGCAACCACGGCATGCAGGCCCATGTCGCGCGCTACCACAACATCTTCGGCCCCCTCGGGACCTGGCAGGGCGGCAAGGAGAAGGCGCCGGCGGCGATCTGCCGCAAGGTCGCCCTGGCGCGCAGCGGCGACGCGATCGAGATCTGGGGCGATGGGGAGCAGACCCGCTCCTTCCTCTATGTCGACGAATGCATCGAGGGCACGCTGCGCCTGCTGCGCTCCGACTTCGCCGGCCCGGTCAACATCGGCTCGGAGGAGATGGTCACCATCAACCAGCTGGTGGACATGGTGGCCGGGATCGCCGGCAAGCGGATCGAGAAGAACCACATCCCCGGCCCGACCGGCGTGCGCGGCCGCAACTCCGACAACCGGCTGATCCGCGACCGGCTCGGCTGGGCGCCGTCCGGGCGGCTGCGCGACGGGATGGAGCGCACCTATGCCTGGATCGAGGCGCAGATCCGCCGCAACCAGGCGACGGCATGAGAATTCGCCATAGATTCCAACGATGATTCCGACAATGATTTCAGTGATGGCTCCAACCACCATTTCAGGGGGCATTCCCTCCCAACCTCGACTGCCTCGCACGCGCTGAGCACGACGCCGCTTCCCGCGCCCGGGCGATCCGACCAACTTGGCGCACGCCGGGGTGATGCGATACACCCCGGCGCGACTTGCCGGCCGGACCTACGCCCCGGCCGGTCGCCGACCATCCCGCCGTCGCGGCGGGGCGACCTCGGTGGCGGACGCTGCAGGTAGCCAGGAAGGAATGCCCGCATCCGTCACAGGGCGGCCGGGCCTGCGCCCGTCGCCGTCCGGCGCCACGTGCCGCTGCCCGCTGGAGATCCGCATGAAGGTCATCGTCAACGCCGTCGGCTATGTCGGCCAGGAAGCGGGCGCGGGCGGCGCCGGCGTCTTCCTGCAGTATCTCGCCGACCGGCTGGCGACGATCGCCGAGGTCGATGTCCTGGTCGCGCCCGGTGCCCGCACCTTCCCCGAGGGCCGCCGCCCGGGCCGCTTCATCGAGCTGCCCTTCCTGACCGGCGACATCCTGCGCCAGCTGCGCAGCGGCCCGACCATCGTCCTCGACCCCTTCGGCGGCCTGCCCTGCGCGCCCTTCCCCGAGGACATGGCGCTCTGCGCCGTGGTGCACGACCTGATGCACCTCGAGCGCCCGCATTTCTTCACCCGCGCCGAGCGCGCCGTGCGCACCCATTGCTTCCGCGAGGGGCTGCAGCGCGCCGACGCCGTCATCGCCTTCACCGAGGACCAGGCCCGCGCCATCCGCCACTGGTTCCCCGGCACGCGGCCCGAGGTGATCCCGCATCTGCCCTACATGGCGCTCGCGCCCGCCCCGGCCGATCCGGCAGCGGCGCTGCCGCCGGGCCTCGGCCGCTTCGTGCTCTTCCCCGCGGTCCGCTGGCCGCACAAGAACCACAAGACGCTGATCGAGGCCTTCGGCGCGCATGTGCGCCAGACCGGCAGCGACCTGCGCCTGGTGATGACCGGCGGCCCCTGCGCCGAGAGCCGCTTCAGCTACCTGCCCCCGCCCGAGGCGATCTCGGACCAGGTGATCGATCTCGGCCGCGTCTCCGACGCCGCGATCCGCGCGCTCTTCGACCGCGCCGAGGCGGTGCTGTTCCCGACCCAGTACGAGGGCTTCGGCATCCCGGTGCTGGAAGCGGCGCATCTGGGGAAGATGGTCGTCGCCAGCCGCCTCGCCTGCTTCGACGAGATCCTGGGCGAGGGGAATTACCGCGCGGTCGAGGACACGCTCTGCCACCTGCGCTGGATGGAGGCGCTGGAGGCGGTCGAGCAGGACGCGACGCGCGCCGGCTTCGAGGCGGCCTCGCGCCGCCTGCGCGAGACGCGGCTGCAGCCGCCCGAGCGCTTCCTCGCCGCCCTCGATGGCGTGCTGCGCGGCGCCGCCGAGCGCTATGCCGGCCCCGCCCGCTTCCCGAGCCCGCACACCCGCCATGGCGACCGCATCACCGCCCGCATCGCCACCGGACTGCGCTTCGCCGACATCCACGGCACCGCGACGGCCGAGCGCGGGACGGCGCATCCGGTGCTCGGCCCCGACCCCTCGCCGCAGGCCGCCTACATCTTCCGCAGCGCCGCCGGGCCGGAGGGGACGGCGCGGCGGAGCTGCCTGCGCGCCGAATACGCGCTGCCGCCGCAGCCCGGCGTGCCGGGCGCGCGCACCCTGTTCTCCGCCTGGCTCCGCCTGCATGGCGAAAGCGGCCTCGAGGGGCTGCGCTGGACGGTCAATGATGGCCAGGCGGTCGACCTGCTGCCCGAGCTGCGCCAGGGCCACTGGCATCTCTGCCGCCTGGCCGTGCCGCGCGCCGGCCATGTCGACCTGCGCGGCGTGCGCGGCGGCGTCACCGAGGTGCCGGGCTTCGAGATCGAGATCCACGATCCCTGCGTGATCGAGCTCGCGCCGATGCCGGAGCCGGTGGAGCCGCCGCTGGCGCCGCCCGGGCTGACGGTGATCATCGCCGGCCTCGAGCCCGAGACCGTGCCGCCCGGCCGGATCGCCGGGCAGGTCGCGGCCCTCGAGGCCGCCCTCGGCGCCGGCGGGGCGCCGCGGCGCTGGATCGCCGTGGTGCCGGGGGTCAGCCCGGCCACCCTGCCGGCCGAGGCAATCCCGGCCAATCTCCGCTTCCTCACGGTCGGGCCCGCCCCCTTCGAGCGCGGCGACGCGGACTCGCTGCTGACGCCCTACGAGCCGGTCGCCGACCTGCTGCTGCTGGAGGCCGAGGATCTCGAGACCTGCCGCCACGATCCCGCCTGCCTCGCCGCGATCGCCGCCGCGTCCCGGCCCGGCGGCGGCGCGCTGCCGCTGCCGCCGGCGCAGGGCGGGTTCTGGCGGGCGGAGGAGCGCGGGCGGGTGATCGCCGCGGCGCATCGCGTCGGCCAGCCCGTCCCCCTGCTCGACCCCGCGGTCGTCGCCGAATGCCTCGCCCGCGCCGGGCGCCGCCGCCGCCCGCGCTTCGCGGTCATCGAGACCGACCGCACCAGCGAGGTCAGCCACCACGGCACGGTCACCTCGCTGTTCCTGCGCGGCGCGGAGGAGCTCGGCTGGCAGCCCGTGCTCGGCCTGCATGGCGACGCGCAGGCACCGATCGCCCGCTCGGCCGGGCGCAGCGCGGACGGGATCGAGACCTGGGAGGGGTTCTCCACCCAGGTCTACGGCGTCGGCTCGGCCGAGGCCTTCGCCGAGGAGATGGCGCGCTTCGTCGAGGCGACGGGCCTCGGCCCCGACGACCTGGTCTTCCTGCACTCGCTCTCGCCGCAGATCCTGCTCGGCGCGGCGCGCTTCCTCGCCGCGACCCCGGCCGGGCGGGCGCCGCGCGTGGCCATGCGCTTCTTCTCGACCGCCGAGGCGATGCGCGGCCACAAGCTGAGCTACGTGAGGATCCTGCGCTCGATCATGGCGGTGCGCGCGGTGCGCGAGCGCATGCGCTTCTTCTGCGAGAGCCGCAACCTCGTCGCCTATTACGAGGAGCAGGTGGGGGTGCGCTTCCCGCTGCTGTTCAACCCGGAGCATCCGGGCCTGGCGCTGGCGCGCGACAGCGCCTGGTTCGACCCCGCGCTCGGCGGCGGCAAGGTGCCGATGCTCGCCTATTTCGGCGAGGCGCGGGAGGAGAAGGGCTTCGAGGCGCTGCCGGCGATCCTGTCGGAGCTGCTGGCCGCGGACGCGCTGTCCGACCACCGCTTCCTGGTCCAGACCGGCAGCAACCAGCAGAACCAGACGCCGAAGATGGCGCGCGCCAAGGCCGCCATCGCCGCGCTGCGGGCGAGGTACCCGGAGCGCCTGCGCACCTTCGAATCCGTCGAGACCGCGGAGCAGCTCTACTTCCTGATGAAGCACGCAAGGGCGGTGATCGCGCCCTACCGGCCCGAGAGCTACGGCAAGCGCGGCACCGGCATCACGCTCGAGGCGCTGCAGATGGGCCTCGACGTCTACGCCTTCGCCGAGACCGACCTGTACGCCACCTTCCGCGGCACGGGGCGGCTGATCGCGGTGCCCGACGAGGCGAGCTTCGCGCGCACCATCCTGCGCCACCGCAGCGGCGCCGAGCCGGCGCCCGCCGCCGATCCGGGCTCCGACGAGATGCGGCTGCTCCGCCTCGGCCCGGCGCAGGTGGTCGAGCGGCTGCTCGCGCTGGCGACGGCGCCGGCGCCGTCCGCGGCGGGCGCGGCGGGCGAGACGGTGCTCTGGGTCGGCAACGACACCTTCGGCGAGGGCAACAGCTCGGTCTATGCCGCGCAGAAGATGGCGCTCGCCGCCCTCGGCCATGACTGCCTCGAGCTGTTCGTGCCCTGGCCGGACCGGAACTGGTCGGGCGTCGATCCCGCCGCCTACGACACGCGGATCTACGGCTTCGATTCGGGCTATGATGGCCGCGGCCTGGCCTGGGTGGCGCGGCCGCGCTTCGTGCCCGAGCAGCTCGGCGTGCTCGAGGAGATCGAGCGCCACGGCCCGACCTATGGCCGGCTGCGCGACCTCAACCGCCATTTCGCGCTGCCCGGCAGCCTCGCGCGCGCCATCGCCGCGCGCGGCGCGCGGCGCACCCTGCTGAACTACGCGCACCTGCTGCCCGTCGTCGCCGACACGATGCCGCTCGAGGACATGGTCTGCGAGACGCACGACATCATGGCCTACCAGCACGCGGTCCGCCGCGGCGACGGCGTGTCGCTGGCCGAGAAGATCGAGGAGTTCTCCGATCTCTCGCGCCTGCCGCGCATCGTCGCGATCAGCGCGGCCGAGCGGCGCGAGATCGCCGGCGCCTGCGGCCGCTCGCGCGTCGAATGGCGCCTGCCGCCCTTCGTGCCGGAACCCGCGCCGGCCGAGCGCACCGCGCCCGCGCATGCCGACTGGGTGCGCGCCCTGGCCTCGCTCGGCGGCGTGCCGGACGAGGTGGCGCGGCCGACGCCGCTGATGCTGCGCACCCATGTCGCGCGGCCCGACCTGCAGGCGCTGTTCCCGCTGAGCACCCCGACCGGGCGCGCCGCCTATTTCCGCTGGTGTTGCTTCTTCGGCCAGCAGGAGCTGCCGCCGGAGGCCTTCGGCCTGTCGCGCCGCCAGGTCGCCTGGCTCATCGAGGGCGTGCCGGAGGACGCCGCCTCGCCCGCCGCCGGGGTGGGCGGC
>CAZMCV010000228.1:0-5830 GCA_964564645.1 uncultured Acetobacteraceae bacterium | reverse complement strand
GCCCACGCCCGCGCCGCGGGTCATCCCGCTCGGCCTGGGATCATCGGGCAGCCGCCCTCCCTGATCGGGCGAAGGGTCGTCTCGGCCGGGTGGCGCGCAACCGGCGATCGGTGTCCCGGGGCGCGCCGCTCTCGGCCGGGGACTTCACGGGGTGGAGGCGGGAGGGGCGGGTCTTCCGCCCGTCCGCGCGCATCCCGGCGCCCCCGAACGGCGGATCCTCGGCCGGCATCTCCTTCAGGGTCGTTGTCGGGGAATGACCTCATCTCCGCGCCCTGGTCCCGGGTCAGCGTCTTCCGCAGCCGGTCCGGGAGCGTCGTGATGGCC
The DNA here is from genome assembly GCA_964564645.1 of uncultured Acetobacteraceae bacterium. Lineage (GTDB taxonomy): Bacteria > Pseudomonadota > Alphaproteobacteria > Acetobacterales > Acetobacteraceae > CAZMCV01. Next base: position 5,506 of record CAZMCV010000228.1, on the reverse strand, counting down.
ATCGCGCGGCACCAGGACATGATCGGCGTGCCACAACGGAAGCAGCGCCTCCGGACCGCCATCGAGGAGCGGTCGCGGCATCCGCAGTTGGCCTTCGCCACCTCCTTCAAGATCGGAGACTGGTTCGCCGCGCCGCATCCCGCGCGGTGCTGAGACGCACGACGGAATGCCGCTGCGATGGGCATTCGTGCGCGCATTGCGGAAATCGTGATCAGGGGTCTCGGCGGGTCGCCCAGAATCCGCATCGCATGCCGCAGGGCGATGGTTGACGGTGCGCGCGGGCGACTTGCACCATCAAGTAGAAATCTGCCCGCTACCACCGGCGGGCAGGGGCCGGTCTCGGAGATGCGCATCGCATGGACGGCTCCGTCACTGCGCAGCAGGCCCTGCCTCCCGCCGGCCCAGGCGTAGCGCGCCAGGCCATGCGTCGCGCCGCATCGCCTCCGCAGGCGCTGATCGCCCCGGCGATGCTGCTGCTCACCGTCTTCCTGCTGGTGCCGCTCGGCACCATGCTCGGCATGACCTTCTTCCGCTCGACCATGTTCGGACTGGAGACCACGCCGTCGCTCGCCAACTACGAGAAGCTGGTCAGCGAGCCGGTCTATGCGCTGCTGCTGCTCAAGTCGCTGCGCATCGCGGTCACCGTCACCGCCATCGTGCTGGTGATCAGCTACCCCATCGCCTATTGGCTGGCGAAGGTGGTGGCGCGGCGGAAGATGCTTTTCCTGCTGATGATCTTCGTCCCCTACTGGGTGAACTACGTGATCCGCACCTACGCCTGGATGCCGCTGCTGGGCCGGACCGGCGTTGTGAACCAGACGCTGATCGGCCTCGGCGTCATCGACGCGCCGCTCGACATGCTGCTGTTCAACGAGTTCTCCGTCACGCTGGTGCTGGTCTACGTCTTCCTGCCCTTCGGCATCGTGCCGCTCTACCTCTCGCTCGAGCGGATCGATCCCAATCTGCTGCGTGCCTCGGCCGACCTGGGCGCGACCCCGACGGAGACATTCCGCCATGTCGTGCTGCCGCTCTCGGCGCCGGGGCTCGCGGGCGGGGCGATGACGGTCTTCGTGCTCACCATCGGCTCCTACGTCACGCCGCGGCTCGTCGGCGGGCCGGGCGGGACGATGTTCGGCAACATCGTCGCGGAGCAATTCGGCGCTACCTTCAACTGGTCCTGGGGCGCGACCCTCTCGCTGGTGCTGGCGGTGACGACGCTGGCGGTCATATGGCTCGTCGCGCGGCGCGTGCCGCTCGCTCGCGTGTTCCTGCAGGGCTGACGCGCCATGGCCGCGCCGCGCCTCCTCGGGGCCTTCGCCTTCGCCGTCTACGTCTTCCTATACCTGCCCGTTGCGACGATGGTCGTGCTGTCCTTCAACGATTCCGTCAGCATCGGCCTGCCCTGGGTGCGCTTCACCACGCGCTGGTACGCGGAAAGCCTGGCCAATCCGCTCGCACTCGGCGCCTTCCTGAACAGCGTGAAGCTCGGCGGGGTGGTGGCGGCGATCTCCTCCGTGCTCGGCCTCGGCGCCGCGCTCGCCTTCCGGCGCGCCTTCCGCGGCAAGGGGCTGGCCCTGAACGCGCTGATCCTGCCGCTGCTGATCCCGGGCATCGTGCTGGCCGTCGGGCAGATCACCGTCTTCCAGATCATGGGCTGGCTGCCGGGGCTGTGGGGATCGGCGCTGGCAGGGCATCTCGTCTATACCGTGCCCTTCGCCTTCCTCACCATCTTCCCGCGGGTGCATCGCTTCGACCCGAACATCGAGGCGGCGGCGGCCGATCTCGGCGCCGGGCCTTGGACCGTGTTCCGCACCATCCTGCTGCCGCGCATCCTTCCCGGGCTGATCGCCAGCTTCCTCTTCTGCTTCACGCTCAGCTTCGACGAGTTCATCCGCACCCTCTTCCTGGTCGGTGCGGAGAACACGCTGCCGATCTACTTCTGGTCGATCATCCTGACCAACCCCTCGCCGGAGGCGAGCGCGCTGGCCACGCTCTCCGTGCTGTTCTCGCTCGGCATCGTCGGCATGGCGGTCCTGACGCTCCGGCTCGGCCGCCGACGCAGCGGCGAAGCGGGCCTGCCGGCCGGGGGGCACTGACAGCATGGCCGCGACACCGGACCTGACGCTCGACGGCCTGACCAAGCGCTTCGGCGGGAAGGCCGCGCTCGCCGATGTCTCGCTGGAGGTGCGGGCCGGCGAGTTCATCGCGATCCTCGGCCCCAGCGGCTCCGGCAAGTCCACCCTGCTCAAGATCGTCGCCGGCTTCGAGCGACCCGACAGCGGCACGGTGCGGCTGCAGGGTGCGGACGTCACCGCGCTGCCGCCCTACCGGCGCAACGTGAACACGGTGTTCCAGAGCTACGCGCTCTTCCCCCACATGTCGGTCTTCGAGAACATCGCCTACGGCCTGCGCCGCAAGAGGCTGGACGAGGCGACGGTGCGCGGCCGCGTGGCCGAGGCGCTCGCGCTTGTCGACCTGCCCGATTTCGGCCCGCGCGTGCCGGAGACGCTGAGCGGGGGTGAGCAGCAGCGCATCGCGCTCGCCCGGGCGCTGGTGAACCGGCCGGCCGTGCTGCTGCTGGACGAGCCGCTCTCGGCGCTCGACCTCAAGATCAGGCGCCGCATGCAGCTCGAGCTCAAGCGGATCCACGAGGAAGTCGGCACCACCTTCCTCTACGTCACCCACGACCAGGAGGAAGCGCTGGTCATGGCCGACCGCATCGCCGTGATGCGGGGCGGCGCGATCGAGCAGGTCGGCGACAGCCGCGCGATCTACGACCGGCCGGCAACGCCCTTCGTGGCCGACTTCATCGGCGAGACCAACTGGCTGCGCGGCCGCCTGCAGGGCATGGACGGCGACGCGGCCACTGTCGCCCTCGAGGGCGGCGGCATCGCCCGGGTGCCCCTGGCGGGCGGGGCGGCGCCACCGGGCCCTCTGGTGATCGGCGTGCGGCCGGAGCGCGTGCGCCTGCTGCCGGCGGGCAGGACGGCCGGGCCGGGGCGCAGCGCGGTGCCCGCGACGCTGACCAAGGTGGTGTTCCAGGGCGCGCTGATGACCCTGGAGGCGCAGACCGCTTCGGGTGAGAGCCTGAACATCCTGCGCAAGCACGACGCGGCGGAGGAGGGCGAAGAGACGCTGCCGGCGCCAGGCACGCCGGTGCTCTGCGCCTGGGACGAGGCGTCCACCCTGCTGTTCCGCGCGGCGGACCTGCCCGGCGGGGATCGCCGCGCCAGCGAGGCCTGAAGTCATGGAAGGAAGTTCCGGGATGAGGACATCGCATCGCTTCGGCCGCCGCGGGCTTCTCGCCGCCGCAGGCGGTCTCGCCGCATGGGGGGGGCCGGGCGCGGCGCTCGCGCAGTCGCGGCGTCCGGTGAACGGCATGATCTTCTGCCACAGCATGGGCACGGCGGAGGAGATCGGCCTGTTCAAGACGGCCACCGGCAACGAGATGAACGTGACCTGCTGGGTCACGAACACCGACACGCTGACCAAGATGGCGGCCGGCGCCGGCCGGACCTTCGACGTCTTCAACATCAGCATGCAGTTCGTGCCGATCCTGATCCAGCGCGGCCTGGTCTCGCCGATCGACTTCTCGAAGATCCCGAACGCGGCCAAGCTCGCGCCGATGTTCGCCAGGCCGTCCTACTCGACGATCGACGGGAAACACTACTCCCTGCCGTTCATGTTCGGCTACGACAGTGTCGTCTACAACCGAAAGAAGCTGGGCGAGGTGGACAGCTACGGCATCTTGTTCGACGAGAAGTACAAGGGTCAGATCGCGCTGCGCGACGACCCGCAGCTGACCATCGCGCAGACCGCGCTGTTTCTCGGCCATGCCAATCCCTGGCAGCTCAGCAGCGCCGACCTGCGCGAGATCACTCGCTTCCTGATCAGCAAGAAGCCGATCTTCCGCAAGCTGTGGGGCGGCTTCGCCGAGGCCGTCTCCCTGCTGCGCAGCGAGGAGGTGGTGGCGGTTGGCGACGGGTGGATCTCCATGGCCTGGTCGCTCAACGGCAAGGACGGCACCGACTTCGCCATCGCCAACCCGAAGGAAAAGGCGCTGGTCTGGACGCATGACTGGATGGTCCCGCGTGAGGCCGGGTCGCGTGGTGTCGAGGATGCCGTGTACAGCTTCATGAACTGGTCGCTCAGCGCCGACCAGGCCGCGCTGATGGGCCGCAAGGTCGGCTACGTCTCGCCATCGACCGCCGGCCTGCCGCTGCTATCGCCGGAGGAGGCGACGCGGATCGGCTATGACAGCTACGAGGCGATCTGGCGAAACGGCATGCCGATGTCGCAGGTCCCGGCGAACCTGCAGGAGTGGGTCGACGCGTGGTCGCGGTTCAAGGCGGCCTGAACCAAGGCGGGGAGGACACGACGATGGCCGGATGGCAGGTGGGCGTGGATGTCGGCGGCACCTTCACCGACGTCGTCGTCGTGAGCCCGGGGGATGGCGCGTTCCGCGTCGCCAAGGTGCCCTCCACGCCGGGCGATCAGTCCGAGGGCGTGATGGCGGGCCTGCGGCAGGCGGGCCTTTCGCTCGCCGAGGCGGCGGCCTTCGTCCACGGCACCACGGTCGGCACGAACGCGGTGCTGGAGCGCAAGGGCGTCGCCTGCGGCCTGATCACCACCATGGGCTTCCGCGACACGCTGGAGCTCGGGCGGCGCACGCGCCCCAATCCCTACGGCATGATCGGCAGCTTCGAGCCGCTGATCCCGCGCCAGCTCCGCCTCGAGATCCCGGAGCGGATGGATGCCGCCGGGCGCGTGCTGGTGCCGCTCGACGAACCCGCGCTTCGCGACGCGATCGGGGAGCTGCTGGCGCGCGGGGCGGAGGCGCTGGTCATCCACTTCCTGCATTCCTACGCCAATCCCGCGCATGAGCGCCGCGCGGCGGAGATCGCCCGCGCGATCTGGCCGAACCCCCATGTCACCGTCGGCCACGAGATCCTGAGCGAGGTGCGCGAGTTCGAGCGCGCTTCCACCGCCGCAGTCAACGCCTCGATCCAGCCGATCATGGCGCGCTACCTGGGGCGGCTCGCGACGCGACTCGCCGAGGGCGGCTTCGCGCCGGAGCCGTTGGTGATGCAGGGCAATGCGGGGACGATGACGCTCCGCGGCGCCTCCGAGCACGCCGTGCAGACGGTGATGTCCGGTCCCGCGGCCGGCGCGCTCGCCGCGGCGCGCGTGGGCGTCGAGGCCGGCATCCCCAACGTGATCGCCTGCGACATGGGCGGCACCAGCTTCGACGTCTCTCTGATCCGCGACGGCGTGCCGGCGCTGTCGGCGGAGAAGGACCTCGCCTACGGCGTGCCGGTCCGCGTGCCGATGATCGACATCCACACCATCGGCGCGGGCGGCGGTTCCATCGCGCGGGTGAACCAGGCCGGCATCCTGCAGGTCGGGCCGGAGAGCGCGGGATCGCGCCCGGGCCCGATCTGCTACGGCCGCGGCGGCACCGCGGTCACCGTCACCGACGCGAACCTGCTGCTCGGCCGCCTCGAGC
>CAZMCV010000227.1:0-5867 GCA_964564645.1 uncultured Acetobacteraceae bacterium | reverse complement strand
GGGAGGGGCGCGCGGCGCGCAGCGTCGTGGGAGCGTAGGGGTGCGGCCTGGGCGAGCCCGGTTCCCGTCCCCCGGCCAGGGCGGCGCAGCGCCGCGAGCCCGGCCGCCGCCGCGACGGCGATCCCCCCGAGGCTGCCGATCATCCCCGCCGCACTCAGCGAGACCGGCAGGCCGAGCGCCGCCGGCAGCGGCCCCGCCAGGCCATAGCCGAGCGCCGCCAGCGCCGCGCCGAGCGCCGCGCCGCCCAGCACCTGCGTGGCGTAGCGATCCGTCAGGTAGCGCAGCGCCGCCGCGGGGCAGACCAGCAGGGCGACCACCAGGATGCTGCCCACGCTCTCGAAGGCGGCGACCGCGGCGGCGGCGACCAGCAGCGACAGCGCGGTCTCCAGCCGCCGCACCGGCAGGCCGAGCACCGCGGCATAGCCGGGATCGAAGCAGAGCAGCTTGAGCGGCCGCCACAGCGCCGCGACCGTGACCGCCACGGCGACCGCGACGCCGGCCAGCAGGCCGAGCTGGCGCGGCAGCGTGGCCAGCGCCGCCGGGTCGCGCAGCGCGTCCCAGCCCGTGGCGGACGGCCAGACCAGGGTCTCGAGCTGGCCGAACAGCACGCAGTCGAGGTCGAGGTCGACCGAGCGCGCGCCGCTGACCTCCAGCCCGACCAGGCCGAGGGCGAAGAAGACGGTGAACACCGCCGCCGTCGCCGCCCCGGGCTCGAGCCGTCCGGCGCGGCGCACCGCCCCGATCGCGGCGACCGCCAGCAGCGCCGCCGCCAGCGCGCCGCCCAGCATGGGCAGCCCGGCGCGCAGCCCGGTCAGCGCGAAGCCGAGCACGATGCCCGGCAGCACGGCATGGGCCAGGGCATCGCCCACCAGGCTCTCCCGCCGCAGCACGAGGAAGCTGCCGAGCAGGCCGCAGGTCGCGCCCGCCAGCATGGCGGCGAGCAGCGGCGGCAGGTCGAGCTGGAGGAACTCCGCGCCGCTCATGGCGCGCGGACCGCGCGGCGGCGGCGCCGTGCCGCCGCGGCCGGGGATTCCGGCCCGGCCAGCATGGAGATCCCGAGCAGGATCGCCCCCGCCAGCACCACCGCCGCGCCCGTCGGCAGCTCCGGCCGGAGCGCCGAGGCGGCGGCCCCGGCCAGCCCCGCGAGGGTGCCGAAGGCCGCCGAGAGCGGCAGCATGCCCGCCAGCCGCCCCGCCCAGAGCCGCGCCGCGGCCCCCGGCAGCACCAGCATCGCCACCACCAGCACGAGCCCGACCGCCTGCAGCCCGGCGACGCAGACGATGACGATCAGGCCGAGCAGCGCCAGGTCGATGAGCCCGACGGGCAGCCCCTGCACCCGCGCGAAGCCCGGGTCGAAGCAGACCGCGCGCAGCGGGTGGTAGAGCAGGAGGCAGGCCGCGACGATGCCGAGCGCGACCAGCCCCGCAAGCCCGGCATCCGCCGCCCGCATCGCCGCCGCCTGGCCCAGGATGAAATGCGACAGCCCGGCCTGCGCCGTCTCCGGCAGCGCCTGGACCAGCGACAGCAGCGCGACGCCGGCGGCATAGAAGGATGACAGCACGACGGCGATCGCCGCGTCCTCCCGCACCCGGCCGCCGCGCGCCAGCGCATGCACGGCGAGGACGCCGAGCACGCCGGTGGCGGCGGCGCCGGCCAGCAGCGGCGGCAGGGCGCGCGCCTCCAGCCCGAGCAGCGCCGCCGCGATCGCGCCGAGGGCGACCCCCGGCAGCGCCGCATGCCCGACCGCATCGGCGACCGGGGCGCGCCGCCGCAGCAGCGCGAAGCAGCCGACCGTCCCCGCGGCGAGGCCGAGCAGCGCGCAGCCGGCCAGCACGACGAGGGTGTTGTAGGCGATCATCGCGCCACGCCCGGCGCCGCGCCGGGCAGGCCCTTCGGGCGGACCGGCATTCCGTCAGCCGGGCGCGGCGAGCAGGGCGGCATCGCCGAAGCGCAGCAGCCGCCCGCCATAGGCCGCGGCGATGTTCTCGGCGGTGAAGGCCTCGGCGACCGGGCCCGCGGCGACCACGCGGCGGTTCAGCAGCAGCACATGGTCGAAGTAATCGGCGACGGTCGGCAGGTCGTGATGCACCGCGACGACGCTGCGGCCCTCGGCGGCGAGGCGGCGCAGCACGGCGACGATCGCCGCCTCGGTCGCGGCGTCGACCGCGGCGAAGGGCTCGTCCATCAGCACGAGCGGGGCGTCCTGGGCGAGCGCGCGGGCAAGGAAGACGCGCTGCTGCTGCCCGCCCGAGAGCCGGCCGATCTGGCGGTCGGCGAACTCGGCCATGCCGACCTCGGCGAGCGCGGCGCGCGCCGCCTCGCGCTCCCGCCGCGGCATCGGGCCGAACCAGCGGAAGCGCGGGGCGCGGGCCATGGCGACGACGTCGAGCGCGCTGGCGGGGAAATCCCAGTCGACCGCGGCGCGCTGCGGCAGCCACCCGATGGTCCCGCGCATGGCCGAGAGCGGGCGGCCGAGGATGCGCACCTCGCCGGCCTGCGCCGGGGTGAGGCCGAGGATGGCGCGCAGCAGCGTGGTCTTGCCCGCCCCGTTCGGCCCGACGATGGCCGACAGGCCGGGCGCGGCGGTCCAGGTCACCGCCTCGATGGCCGGCCGGTCGCCATAGGAGACCGAGAGGTCGCGGATCGCGAGCGGTGCGGGACCGGCCATCGCCGCGCCCGCGGGCACGGCAACGGCGGCGAGGCAGCCATCGGGCGGGTTCATCGCCCGGCCACGGCCATGGCCAGCCGCCCGTTCAGGCCGCGCGCCGGCGCCTGGCCGCCGAGCCCGCGGGCGATCGCCGTGATGTTGTGGTCGAGCATGCCCTCATAGGTGCCTTCATAGGTGCCGGGGCGGCCCATCGCGTCCGAGAAGAGGTTGCCGCCGAGCGCCACCCGCTGGCCGCGCGCGCCCGCGCCCTCGATCAGCGCGCGCACGGCACGGTCGGGGACGGAGGTCTCGGCGAAGACGGCGGGGACATGGCGGTCGACGAGCACGGCGACCAGCGCCTCGACCTGGGCGAGGCTGGCCTCGGAATCGGTCGAGATGCCCTGCAGGCTGCGCACCTCGATCCCGTAGCGGGCGGAGAAATAGCCGAAGGCGTCGTGCGCGGTGACCAGCAGGCGCTGCCCCGGCGGGATGCTGCCGATCGCCTGGCGGGCATAGGCGTCGAGCCGGGCGAGCATGGCGCGGTAGGCCGACAGCCGGTCGCGCAGCCCCTCGGCCGCGTCCGGGGCGAGCGCGATGACCGCCTCGGCCAGCGCCCCCGCCGCCTCGGACCAGATCAGGGGATCCATCCAGATATGCGGGTCGGCGGCGTCCGGATAGTCCGGGTGGCTGCGCAGCAGCGACCGCGGAAGGGCCTCCGAGACCAGCACGACCGGGCGGCCGGCGCCGCGCAGCCGGGTCAGCACATCCTCCATCCGCCCCTCGAGCCGGTTGCCGATGCCGAACACCGCATCCGCGCCGAGCAGGCGCGCCACATCGGCGCGCGTCGGGCGGTAGAGATGCGGGTCGACGCCCTCGCCCATCAGGGTCTCGGTGCGCAACGCCTCGCCGGCGACGCCGCGCAGCATGTCGCCGAGCATGCCGACGGTCGCGATGGCGCGCTTCGCGGCGGGGCGGCCCGCCGGCGGGGGCGCCTGGGCCCGGCCCGGCCGCGCGGCGAGGAAGGCCGCGCCCGCGAGCCCGGCCAGGGCCCGCCGGGGAACGGATGAACAGGTCTTCAACTCTTCAAATGTTCCTTCGATTTCAGGCATTTAGCCACAGGCTGCAAGTTTGTTCGCGGCCCGCCCCTGTCAAGGAGCCGCGGCGCGGCCCTTCGCACCCCCTGCGCGAAGGGTTCATGGCCTGGCGCATCGATGCCGCTTGTCCACCCGCCGCGGGAGCGCGAGTGTGCGCATGGCGGGCGCTCGGGCCAGGCCGTCGGAGCGGGGGCAACGCATGCGCGGCAGGGCGGCGGCAGAGGCCCGGCGAGCGCCGGAGGGGCGCGGCGGCGGGGGCGGGGGCGCGGCGCGCATCGGCGAGGACCAGGTCGTCGAGCTCGCCGAGATGTTCCGCCTGATGAGCGACCCGACGCGGCTGAAGATCATCCTGGCCTGCCTCGACGCGCCGGCGGCGGTGGGGGAGATGGCCGACCGGCTCGGCATCTCCGCCTCGCTCGTCTCCCACCATCTGCGCCTGCTGCGCGCGGCGCGACTGCTGCAGGCGGACCGGCGCGGCCGGCAGGTCTTCTACGTGGTGGGCGACGAGCACATCCGCTCCATGCTGAGCGACATGGTGGACCACGTCGCCGAGGGCGAGGCGGAGGCCGACCCGCCGGGGTGACCGCGGCCACCTTGCCGTCTTCAAGCGGCCCCTCACTTGTGCGCTGCCGCGGATGGTGATTATGGTCCGCCGGCGTCGTCGAGGGGTGCTCGCCACGGCGGGCACGGCGACGCGTCGGACAGCCGCATCGACGCGGCGACGCGTCGGCCAGCCGCATCGGCGCGGCGATGAGGGACAGGGACGGGCACGGCATGCTGCGTGTGATCGGTCGGCGGTTCGGCGGGGCCCTGGGCCCGGTGATGGGCATGGCCCTCGCGACCTTGGGCGCGGGATCGGCGCTGGCGCAGGCGGCGGGCGGCGCCGCGCCGGCGGAAGCGGGCGACCTCGGCCGGCCGATCGCCTGGGGGCTTGGCCTGCAGGCCTCCGCGGGGCCGCAGAAGCACGCGATCCACGACCTCAACGACCTGATCCTCTGGATCATCATCGTCATCACCATCTTCGTGATGGGGCTGCTGGCCTGGGTGATCTGGCGCTACCGGTCGGACGCGAACCCGACCCCGTCGCGCACCAGCCACAACACCACGCTCGAGATCGCCTGGACGGTCGTGCCGGTGCTGATCCTGGTGGTGATCGCGATCCCGTCCTTCCGGCTGATCTACTACCAGGACCGCGCGCGCGACCCCGACATGACGATCAACGTCCAGGGACGGCAGTGGTACTGGCACTACCAGTACCCGGATCACGGCGCCTTCGCCTTCGACAGCCGGCCGATCCCGGACGACGCGCTGAAGCCCGGCCAGCTGCGCAACCTGTCGGTCGACGAGCCGCTGGTGGTGCCGGTCGGGGCGAACATCCGGGTGCTGACCACGGGCCAGGACGTGATCCACAGCTTCTTCGTCCCCTCGGTCGGGGTGCAGAAATACACCATCCCGGGCCGCACGCTGGAGACCTGGTTCCGGGTGGACCAGCCGGGCACCTATTACGGGCAGTGCAACCAGATCTGCGGCACGAACCACTGGTTCATGCCGATCGAGGTCCGGGCGGTGCCGGCGGCGGAGTTCCAGGCCTGGGCCGAGCAGGCCAAGACGAAATACGCCCGCATCGACGGCGGCGCCCCGGCGATGGCCGCCGGCGCGGGCGCGGGGGATCTGGTCCTGGCGGATGGCGGCGCCGCACGCCGCTGAGGCGGCGACGGGCCCACCGGGCAGGATTTCGGACGCAACACGAGCGAGCTCGAACGGCGGAACGGACAGCATGGCGACCGCAACGGACCACGCGCACCACGACGCCCATCACGACCACGACCACAAGCCGGGTTTCGTGGCGCGGTGGCTCTTCTCCACCAATCACAAGGATATCGGGACGCTCTACCTGATCTTCTCGGTGATTGCCGCCGTCATCGGCGTCGGCCTGTCCGTGCTGATGCGGATGGAGCTGCAGAACCCGGGGATGCAGATCTTCGCCGACGGGCAGGTCTGGAACTCGGTGATCAGCGCGCACGGGCTGATCATGGTGTTCTTCGTGGTCATGCCGGCGCTGATCGGCGGGTTCGGCAACTGGTTCGTGCCGCTGATGATCGGCGCGCCGGACATGGCCTTCCCGC
>CAZMCV010000226.1:0-5877 GCA_964564645.1 uncultured Acetobacteraceae bacterium | reverse complement strand
GCGTGAAGGACGGCTCCGTCGTGCTGATCGGCGGCTTCGGCAGCGTCGGCCAGCCGGACGCGCTGATCGAGGGGCTGATCGAGCAGGGCGCGCGCGACCTCACCTGCGTGCTGAACAATGCCGGCACGGGCCGCGTCGGCGTCGCCCGGCTGATGGATCTCGGGCGCGTCAGGAAGATCGTCTGCTCCTTCCCCCGCTCCTCCGACCCGGTGGTGTTCGAGACGCTGTACCGCGAGGGGAAGATCGAGCTGGAGCTGGTGCCGCAGGGGACGCTGGCCGAGCGCATCCGCGCCGCCGGCGCCGGCATCCCCGCCTTCTTCACCGCGACCGCCGCCGGGACGCTGCTGGCGAACGGCAAGGAGGCGCGGGAGTTCGGCGGCCGCCAATACGTCATGGAGACGGCGCTGAAGGGCGACCTGGCGCTGATCGAGGCGTGGGAGGCCGATCGCTGGGGCAATCTCGCCTACCGGGGGTCGGGGGCGAACTTCAACCCCGTGATGGCGACGGCGGCGGATCTGGTCGTCGCGCAGGTGCAGCACATCGTCGAGCTCGGCGATTTGCATCCGCACATGGTCGGCACGCCCGGGGTCTATGTCAGCCGCGTCGTCCAGGTCGACCGCGGCGCGCCCTGGGTCTAGCTTCCCGAGCGAGGAGAGGACGGACATGCAGCCCTTCACCCGCGACCAGATGGCCCGCAAGGCCGCCGACGACATCCCCGAGGGGTGGTGCGTGAACCTCGGCATCGGCATCCCGACCATGGTGGCGAACCATGTCCCGTCGGAGCGCGAGGTGGTCTTCCAGTCGGAGAACGGCGTGATCGGCATGGGCCCCGCGCCCGCCGCCGGCGAGGAAGACCCCTGGCTGATCAATGCCGGCAAGCAGGCGATCACCCTGGTCAAGGGTGCGAGCTTCGTCGGCCATGCCGACAGCTTCGCCATGATCCGCGGCGGCCATATCGACCTCTGCGTCCTCGGCGGGTTCGAGGTGGCGGAAAATGGCGACCTGGCGAACTGGGCGACCAGCGTGAACGACACCGCCCCCGCGGTGGGTGGCGCGATGGACCTGGCCGCCGGGGCCAAGCGGCTCTGGGTGATCATGGAGCACACGACGAAGGATGGCCGCCCGAAGATCGTCGAGGCCTGCAGCTACCCGCTGACCGGCCTGAAATGCGTGACGCGGGTCTACACCAACCTCGCGGTGCTGGATGTCGTCCCCGGCCAGGGCTTCGTGGTGCGGGAGATGGCACCGGGCCTCGATTTCGAGACCCTTCAGGCGAAGTCGGCGGCGCGGCTGCACCGGGCGAACTGAGCCGTCGCGCCGCGGACGCACCCGGAACGGCCGCTTAACCCGCACCCGCTAGCGTGCTGCCCGAGCTTCCGCTCGGATGGTGCGCATGCGGTGGATCGGTCATCTCTCGCTGGTAGCCAAGGGGCTGCTGGTCGTGGCGGTCATGGCGCTCGGGCTGGCCGCGGTCGGCGTCACCGCCGTGATGCAGCTGCGCGAGGCCGACCGCCAGGTCACCAGGGCGCTGAGCGAGCACGCCCAGGCAACGATCGCCGCGGTCCGGCTGCATGGCTATGTGCGGGAGCTTGGCCGCTCGGCGCGCGGCCTGCTGCTCGACCCAAGCCCGGAGGCGACGAAGCGCGCCCTCGATGCGCACGCTTCGGCCCGCAAGGGTGCCGAATCGCGCATCGCCGAGATCCGCGGCTGGCGTCCGGAGTGGCGTGCGACGGTCGAGGATGCGTCGCAGCGGATCGCCACCCTCGATGCCGTCGCGCGGCGTGCGGCGCAGCAACCGGATCCTGCCGCGCGCGCCGCGCTGCTGGCCGCCGAATACGAGAAGCCGGTGGCGGCGCTGCTCTCCGACCTGTCGCGGCTGCAGCGGGTGGGGCGGGACCTGCTGCAGACGGACCGCGAGGGCGTGGCCGCGCTCCTCGATCGCGCCGCCGTGCTGCTGCCCGCGATCGGGCTCGCCATGCTGCTGCTCGCCGGCCTCGCCTCGACCCTGCTGTTCACCCGGACCGTCTCCCGCCCGGTGCGGCGGCTCGCCGACGCGATGGAGCGGATGGCCGCGGGCGAGCTCGACCTGGCCCTGCCCGAGGCGGCGCGGCGCGACGAGATCGGCCTCATCGCCCGCACCCTCGACCGCTTCCGGGTCCAGCTTCTGGAGCGACGCCGGCTTGAGGCCGAGGCCGCGGCGGATCGCGCGACCCGGGACCGCCGGCAGCAGGACACGGAAAGCTTCACCGCGGATTTCGCCAGCTCGCTCGGCGGCGTTGCCACCAGCCTGGCCGAGGGCTCGGAGCGGATCCTGGCGGATGCGGCCATGGTGCGGGACGCCGCGGACCGGGCCCGCGACACGGCCCGCACCCTGGCCGGGGATGCGGCGCGATCCGCCTCCAGCCTCGAGGCCGTCTCGGGCGCCGCCGACCGGATGGGCGTCTCCATCACCGAGGTGACGCGCCGCATGGAGGAGGCCAGCGCGCGGGTCGCCGAGGCGGTCGCCGCGACCGAGGAGGCGGATGCGCGGGCCGCGGGCTTCCGCCGCGCCGCCGAGGAGATCGGGCAGGTCCTGACGCTCATCAGCGACATCGCCGGCAAGACGAACCTTCTCGCGCTCAACGCCACCATTGAGGCGGCGCGGGCGGGCGAGGCCGGGAAGGGCTTCGCGGTGGTGGCGAGCGAGGTGAAGGGCCTGGCAGCGCAGACCGCGCGCGCGACCGGCGACATCGGCGAACGGATCGAGAGCCTGCGCCGCAGCAGCGCCGAGATCGGTGCGGCCCTCCAGCAGATCAGCGGGACCGTGGGGTCGGTCCACTCCGTCGCCGCCGACGTCGCGGCCGCGGTCGAGGACCAGGCGCGGCTGACGCGCGAGATCGCCGGGCATGTGTCGGATGTCGCGTCCGTGACCGGGGCGGTCAGCGCCAACATGGCGCAGGTCGAGCAGGACGCCGATGCCAGCCGATCCGCGAGCGTGGCGGTGATCGGCGCGGCGGAGGGCCTGCGCGGCCAGGCCCGATCGATCGGCGGGGAACTCGATGCCTTCATCGGCCAGCTCAAGCGCGGCGGGGAACGGAGGCGCTACGACCGGCATCCGCTGCGCCGCCCGGCGCGGCTGGTCTTCGCGCAGGTGGAGCATCCGACGGAGACGATCGATCTGAGCCGCCACAGCCTGGCGGTGAAGGGCGACTGGCCGATCCCGCTGGGCAGCGACGTCACCGTACGGATGGACGGCTCGGACCTCGCTCTGCGGGGACGGGTCTCGCGGGTCGAGGGTGGGCGGATCGCCCTCGTCCTGCGCGACGACGCGGCCACCATCGCCGGCGTGGACGCGCTGCTGCGGGGCGTGCCCCAGGCGGCCTGACCGGCCCGCCACCGTCCTCCCTGGTTGGCAGGCCGCGGCGAGCGCTCGGGCTTCGCCGAGGCCGTCCGCTGCGCCATCCCTGCGGCGCGACTGCGCGGCCATGGCCCTCTTGCCAACCGCCTTACGTGCCGACCGCCATTGCCCATGTCCGGGTTGCGACTGAGGCGATGGGTGCTGGCGCTGCGGTGAGGGCGTTCCAGGCATTGCAGCAGGCGTCGACGAGGTCGTCGTAGGTTTCGAAGACGCGGTTGGCCAGGTGGTTCTGTTGCGGAGATGGCCAGATGTTCTCGACCGGGTTCAACTCCGGCGAGTAGGGCGGCAGCCTCAGGAGACTGATGTTGTCGGGCAGATTGAGTTTGCCGCCGGTCTGGCGCCAGACGGCGCCGTCGCAGGTGATGACCGCATGCGCGCCCCGCGCGATCGGCGTGCTGATGTCGGCCAGATGCAGGTCCATGGCCGCGATGTTGACCGACGGCAGTGCCAGGGTGGCTCCGATGCCGCGCGCGGGACAGATTGCGCCGACTAGAAGAGCCCAGTTGCAGCGCTGGTCGCGCGATGCGCGGGGGCTGCTTCCCTGCTCACCCAAGATGTAGGTCAGGCTGCCCTGCTGGCCGACGCGTGCTTCGTCTCGCCACCCGAGTCCGATGGGCTTGCCGCGGGCGGCCTCAGGGATCGCGGCGGCAACCCGTTCGGCGAAGTCTTCTTGTGGGTCTCCTGCGCGGCCGCATCCTGCTTCGGATGCTGCGGCCACACCGAAATGCGAGAGATGTTCAGCCGCGCCATCAGCGTGCCCATGAAGCGTTCGTGGATCTGCACGCCAAACGGCCGCGCAATTTCGTCGCGCAGGTCCACCAGGCGCCAGCGTACCACCTTGCGCTGCACATGCTTCGGGACGGCACGCGCCCATTCCGCCAGCTTTGCCTCCTGCTCCGGCGTCGGCTTGCGCGGCGGCGCGCCCGTGTTGCACCGCTTCCGCAGCCCATCGAGATCCGCCTCGCAGTAACGATGCACCCGGTCACGCAGGGTCTGCCGGTTCATCCCCGCCGCCCGCGCCGCCTCCGCCCGTCCAAGATCAGCACAAGAGTCAGCATCCGCCTCGAGGCCGCTCCATCCTTGCAGCGCTGAGCAGCCGCGCGAAGGCCCGCTGCGTCCAAGCCCGTCCGACGGATCTTGACCGTCATCCCCGAGCACTTCGCCATCGATAGACAGCGAATCACTTCGCCCCGAGCCGCGCCAAGTCACCCCCTGAGTCAGCGCATCAGGCCGTTGGCATGACTCAAGCTGCCTGCCGGCGGGGAGGCCGGCAGCCCTTTCCAGGGCACCGTCGGTGGATCCGCGGGAGCAGGTAATGCCGGCCGGATCGTCGCGGCGTGCGGCGGTCGCGCGCTTCGGGGTCGGCGCCTCGCGCGCGATCCGATGGTGCGCGCGGCTGCGCGAGGCCGCCGCACGCACCGTCGACGCCCTGTGGGCAGCGATCGGCAGGGTCAGCGACGCCTTCACGCCAGATGAATGCGCCAACTGCTTCGCCGCCGCCGGATACGATCCAGACCGAGCGGAAACCGCTCCAATCCATCCCGAGCTTGCGCCTCGACGATCGCCGCGCGCAGGCCTTCAGCTCCGCAATCAGTCTAAATTTTTCTTCTTCTCTCGCTTCATCACGCAAATTTGTGGGGATCGCTCCAAAATAGTTGAAGTTGCGCTTCCCTCGCGCCGATCAACGTGTTTTTTTCGTTGTGCGAGAGCACCTTTCGCGCATCTGATCGCACCACGCATTGACCGCATTCGGGGGCACCATGGCGCGTATCGAAGGCGACATCGCCGGGACCAACATCTCGGGCACCACTGGCGATGACATCATCTACGGGTACACGACCGCCGACGCCGATGCTGCCGTGACCGGGCTTACGCTGACCGAGGTTGCCTCCGGCGCCGGCACGCGTGTCACCGTCATCGAGCATGCGCCCGGCGACTCGAATCATCTTTTTGTCGTCAGCGCCGCGGGACTGATCCAGGTGCTCAACCTCGACACCGGCCTTGTCGAGCCCACGCCGCTTCTCGACCTGACGGGCCGGGTCGCGCTGGTGGCCGATGGCGGCCTGAGCGGCCTCGCCTTCCACCCCGATTTCGCCGCCAACGGCAGGTTCTACGTCAGCTACCTGGCCGCCAACCCCGATGGGACGCGTGACACCCAGGTTTGGGAATACACCGTGCTGCCGGACAACCCGCTCGTCGCGGATCCGGCCTCCGCCAGGCTGGTCGCCAGCTACGACAATCCAGGGCCTGGCCCGCATCTCTCCGCCTGGATCACCTTCGGGCCGGACGGCTATCTCTACCTGACCATCGGCGACGGGGCGAACCCCTTCGATCCGCTGATGGTCGCGCAGGACCCGAACAGCCCGCTCGGCAAGATCCTGCGCATCGACGTGGACGGTCCGGACGCCTTCCCCGACGACCCGGACCGCAACTTCGCCATTCCGCCGGAGAACCCGTTCGCGGACGGCGAGGGCGGCATG
>CAZMCV010000225.1:0-5890 GCA_964564645.1 uncultured Acetobacteraceae bacterium | reverse complement strand
GCCCATGTAGCCGCCGTAATTCGGGTGCCTGGCGTCGAAGAGCTGCGGCCGGCGATGCGTCGGGCTGACGGGCAGCATCCACTGCTCGGCCAGCGCCTGAAGCGCCTGCAAGGTCGCCATGTCGGCATTGGCCAGCGCGCCGCCGACCCAGACCAGCGGCCGCTCGGCGCGTGCGATCATCGCCGCCATGCGGTCCAGATCCTCGGCGCGGGCGCCGCCATAGACGCGCGGGCGGGGCTTCGCAAGCGTCGTCTCGGTCGGCTCGTCGAAGATGTCTTCGGGCAGGATGACGGCGACGGGGCCGGGCGTGCCGCTCTCGGCCAGGTGGAAGGCGCGGGCGATCGCCTCGCTCGCCTGCTCCGGCTCGTTCACCTCGATCACGTCCTTGGTGACGTCGGCGAGCAGCTTCGCGTAATTCTGTTCCTGCAGCGCGAGGCGGCCGAAATCCTTGCGCTCCACCTGGCCGACCAGCGCGACCATCGGCGTCGCGTCGTGATAGGCGGTGTGGAAGCTGACCATGGCGTTGGAGAGGCCGGGACCGCGCGAGACCAGCAGCACGCCCGCGCGCCCGCCGCGCAGCCGCCCATCGGCCACCGCCATGAATCCGGCGCCGCCCTCGTGCCGGCAGACGATCAGCTCGACCTCGGGCGCCTCGGTCAGCGCGTCGGTCAGGCCGAGGAAGCTCTCGCCCGGCACCATCCAGATCTTGTCGACCTCGTGCGCGATCAGGCTCTCGGCCAGCAGGCGGCCCACGGTGCGGCTGGTCATCGGCGTTTCCTCCGTTCGTTCAATCGGTGCGGATGCCGGCCTCGGCGACCACGCGCTGCCAGAGCGGCGTGTCCTCCGCGATGCGCGTCGCCAGGTCCTCCGGCGGGGAGAAGAGCGGTGTCGCGCCGAAGGACAGGATCCGCTCCCGTACCGCGGGCAGCGCCCGCACCTCGGCGAGCGCGGCCGAGAGCTTCGTCACCATCGCCGGCGGCAGCCCGCGCGGCCCGGCCATGGCGTACCAGTTTAGCGCGGCATAGCCGGGCACCGTCTCCGCCGCCGCGGGCAGCTCCGGCAGGCCCGGCGCGCGCGCGGCGCTGGTGACGGCCAGCATGCGGACGCGGCCGGCCTTGGCGTGGCCCATGATCTCGACGGAGCTGGCGAAGCTGACCTCCGTCTCGCCGGCGATCAGCGCGGTCGTCGCCGCCGCCGCGCCGCGATAGCTGACATGCACCATGTCGACGCCCGCCTTCGACGCGAACAGCGCGCCGGAGAGGTGGTTCGAGGAGCCGACGCCGCCCGATCCGTAGTGCAGCCGCCCGGGCCGCGCGCGCGCCGCGGCGACCAGGCCGGCGACGTCCTGGATGGGATTGTCGGCGCGCACGGCGATCACGGTGGGCACGTCGATGACGAGGCTGATCGGCGTGACCACCTCGCGCGAATCCAGCCCCTCTCTCGGCATCATCGCGTGCAGGCTGGCCATGGAGGAGGAGGTGAGCACCAGCGTGTAGCCATCGGGCGGCGCCTGCACCACGGTGCGCAGCCCGATCGAGCCGCCCGCCCCGCCGCGATTGTCGATGACGAAGGGCTGGCCCAGGCGCTCGCGCAGCGGCTCGGCGATCAACCGGCCCAGCGTGTCGATCGGACCGCCGGCGGCGAAGGGGACGATCACGCGGATCGGGCGGTTCGGCCATGCCTCGTCCGCCAGGGCGGGCGCGGCCAGCGCCGCCGCGGGCAGGGCCAGCAGCCCGCGCCGTCGCACCCCTGCCATGGCAAGGCGGATCCCCTTCGATCGCATCAACATGCCCTCCCGCCGCGCCATCAAAGCAGGCGCGGGCGCGGCTGGGAATGCGGCGGCTACAGGAAGCCGCGCAGCGGCTCCGCCGGGTCGCGCAGCCGCGCCGCATCCAGGCTCTTCCCGCCGCCGATCAGCCGGCGGCAGGGGGTGACCTCGCGGCCATTGTTGATCAGCACGGCGCCGCGCGCGCGGCCCCCGGCGTCCAGCGCGATCGCGGTCAGGCGCCCGCCCTCGGCCGGGCGTTCGACCAGCGCGTAGGAGGGGTCGGGATCGCCCAGCACCTGGATGTTCCAGTCGAACTGGTCGGTCCAGTGCCAGGGGATCTCGTCATAGTCGCCGGCCTGGCCGCAGATGGCGCGCGCCACCGCGGCGGGCTGGTGCTGCGCCACCTGCCAGGCCTCGAGCCGCACCTTGCGCCCGCCCCAGAAGGCGCAGGGGAAGCGCGCGACCTCGCCGGCGGCATGGATGCCGGGCAGGCTGGTGCGGCCCTGGCCATCGGTCAGGATGCCGTCGCGCACGGCGATCCCCGCCGCCTCGGCCAGCTCCGTGTTCGGGATGCCACCGATGCCGGCGACGACGAGATCGACCTCGAGCTGCACCGGATCCGCATCCAGCACCAGCCCGACCGCGCGCGGCGTGATGGCGCGCAGCGCGCAGCCGAGATGCAATACCACGTCGTGACGGCGATGCAGATCGGCGGCCATGCGGCTGATCGCCGGCGGCACGCAGCGCGCCATCAGGCGGTCGGCCGCCTCCAGCACCGCCACGGCGCAGCCGAGCTGCCTCGCGGAGGCCGCGACCTCCAGCCCGATCAGCCCGCCGCCGATCACCGCGACGCGCGGCCGGTCGAGCAGCTTCGCGCGAAGCACCTCCGCATCGGCGATGGTGCGGAGCGTCAGCACGCGGGGATCGTCGGCGCCGGGCACGGACAGGCGCCGCGCCCGCGCGCCGGTGGCGACGACGAGATGGTCGTAGGCGATGGCCTCCCCACCCTCCGTCACGACGCGCC
Source organism: uncultured Acetobacteraceae bacterium (assembly GCA_964564645.1). Taxonomy (GTDB): domain Bacteria; phylum Pseudomonadota; class Alphaproteobacteria; order Acetobacterales; family Acetobacteraceae; genus CAZMCV01. The sequence continues at coordinate 3,098 of CAZMCV010000225.1, read as the reverse complement.
GCGCGGCCGGATCGATCGCCTCGATGCGCGTCGAAAGGCGCAGCGCGATGCGCCGGTCCGCGTAGTAGGCCGCGTCGCGCACGAAGAGGCCGTTGCCCGGATCCGCCCCCGTCAGCACCGCCTTCGACAGCGGCGGGCGGTCATAGGGCAGCGAGGGCTCCTCGCCGACCAGCAGGATCTCCGCCGCGTCGTCGAGGTCGCGCAGCGCCTCGGCCATGCGCCGCCCCGCCTGGCCGGCGCCGAGGATGACCGTGCGGCCGGACCCCGCCATGGTGCCTCAGAGCTCGACGAAGACCGCGCCGCCTTCGACCTTCACCTTGTAGGTGGCGACGGGCACCTCGGCCGGCTCGTTCAGCGCCGCGCCGGTGCGGATGTCGAAGCAGGCCTGGTGCAGCGGGCATTCCAGCTTGCCCTCCTCGCAGAAGCCTTCCGACAGCAGCGCGTATTCATGCGTGCAGACATCGTTGACCGCGAAGATCCCGTCCGCCAGCCGCACCACCGCGATCTGCACATTGCCGATGCGCGTGCCGAGCGGCGTGTCGAGCTTCAGGTCCGCCTCGGCGGCGACGCGGTGCCACTGTGCCATGGGGGTCTTTTCCTGCCTTGCGGGTTGGAGAGGCCTCAGACCTCGACCACGATGTACTCGTCCTCGACCGAGACGGGGAAGGTCTCGGCGACGTAGGGGCCCTTGGCGAGCGTCTCCCCCGGCTCGACCTTCACCTGGTAGGTGCGGGCGCGGATGCTGTCCGGATCGGTGTAGGACTGGCCCGTGCGCAGGTCGAACTCCCAGCCATGCCAGGAGCACTGCACGAACTCGTTCGCCCGGGCGCGGAGATAGGTCCCCGGCTCCTTGGAGGAGAGCTGCCCCACCAGCAGCCCGGCGCAGAGCGACCCGCCCTCATGCGGGCAGCGATCGGTCAGTGCGAAATACTCGCCGTTCACATGGAACAAGGCGAGCCGGCGTCCCTTCACCTCGACCAGCTTGCGCCCGTTCGGCGGGATGTCGCCCACCCTGGCAATGACGTGGCGGCTCATGCGCGCGCTTCCCCTTCGCGGCGGATCGTGCGGTGTCGGGCCCGGGGCGTCAACGCGGCCCTATTCGGGCCGGATGTTGGCCTCGCGGATCACCTTGCCCCAGCGGGTGCGCTCCGTCCGCATCAGCCGGTCCAGGTCCTGTGGCGAGCCGCCCAGCACCCGCGCGCCGAGCCCGTCCAGGCGCTGGCGCGTCGCGGCCGCCTGCAAGGTGGCGTTGGTCGCGGCGTTCAGGGCGATGATGGCGGGCTCCGGCACGCCCTTGGGCCCGAGCAGGCCGAACCAGCCCTCGATCGTCGCCTCCGGATAGCCGCTCTCGGCCATGGTCGGCACGTCCGGCACCAGGCGGCTGCGTTCGGGCGAGGTCACGGCCAGCGCCTTCAGCTCCCCGCGCTGGATCACGGGCGCCATCAGGGTCAGGTTCTCGAACATCATCGGCACGCGGCCGGTCATCAGGTCGGCGCGCACCGTGCCGCTGCCGCGATAGGGCACGTGCACGATGTCGATTCCCGCCAGCCGCTTGAAGAGCTCGCCCGAGAGGTGCTGCGCCGTGCCCATGCCGGTCGAGGCGAAGTTCAGCGTTCCCGGCTTCTCCTTCGCCAGCGCCACCAGCCCGGCAAGGTCCGCGACGCCGAGCGAGGGATGCGCGACCAGCGCATAGGCGGTGCTGGCGATCGAGGCGACCGGCGTGACGTCGTCCGTCGGGTCGAAGGGCAGGTTCGGGTAGAGCTCCTTCAGCACGCCATGGCCGGAGGAGACGAAGACCAGCGTCAGCCCGTCCGGCGCGGCCTTCAGCACGTATTCCGTGCCGATGATGCCGCTGGCGCCGCTGCGGTTGTCGACCACCACCTGCTTGCCGAGGCGTTCCGACAGCCCCTCCGCCACCAGCCGGCCGAGCACGTCGGTGGTGCCGCCGGGCGGGTAGGGCACGACCATGCGGATGGGCTGGGACGGCACCCAGCCCTGCGCGGCGGCCGGCGCGGTGGCAAGCGCCAGCGCCGCGCCCAGCATCCCACGGCGGCGGATCATGACAGCGCCGCCACGGCCTGGATCATCTGCTCCTTCGTCGCGGCGGGCTCGGTCTCCGCGAGCCGCCCGACCGCCTCGCCCTGCAGCGAGCAGCGCAGCATCAGCCGCGCCTGGGACTGGTCGAAATCCGGCAGTGCGACATGGCAGGTGCAGCGATTGTCCCACAGCACGATGTCGCCGATCCGCCAGCGGTGGCGGTAGACGAATTCCGGGCTGGTGGCATGCGCGACGAGGAAGTCGAGCAGGGCGCGGCTCTCGTCCTCCGAGTAGCCGAGGATGTGGCTGGTGCGCTCGCCGACCAGCAGCGACTTCCGCCCCGTATCGGGATGGGTGCGCACCAGCGGATGCACCACGGGCGGGTTGCGCCGCTTCATGTCGGCGACCATGGCCGGGTCGCGCTGCGCGAGGCCCCGCACGAGGGAGACGTCATGCACCGCCTCCTCGCCGTCCAGGATGCGCTGCATCTTCGGGCTCAGCGTCTCCCAGGCCATGGTCAGGTTGGCCCACATGGTGTCGCCGCCGACGGGGGGCTTCTCCACGCACATCAGCGCCGCGCCCTTGGCCGGGCGCAGCGAGTAGGAGAGGTCGGTGTGCCAGTTGCGGCCGGTGTTGCGGGTGCCGCTCGGCTTGCCCTGCCGCTGCTTGTTGGTGACGACCAGGATCTCGCGGTGGCCCTCCAGCAGGGTCTCGGGCGACTGCGATTCGTGCTGGTCCAGCGTCCCGAAATTCCGCGAGAACGCGATCAGTTGCTCGGGCGCCAGCGGCGTGCCGGGGAAGACCAGCACGACATGCCGGAGCCAGGCATCGTAGACGCGCCGGCGGGTCAGGTCGTCCATCGGGCGGGTCAGGTCGATTCCCGTCACCTCGGCGCCCATGGCATAGCCCAGGGGCGTGATGGTCAGCTCCGCCATCCTCGCGTTCCTCCATGTCCTCTTTCCGCAAAGGCTAGGGCCGGTCGCGGCCGGGCGGCAAGGCACGGGGTCCCCAGGGGAATCGCTTGAAGGTCAGCGAGCTGTCCGTGTGATGAGTGCGCGGAG
>CAZMCV010000224.1:0-5896 GCA_964564645.1 uncultured Acetobacteraceae bacterium | reverse complement strand
CGCCATGGGACCGCTGATCGACCACATCGTCGTCGACGTGCGCGACCGGATGGAGGAGGGGGCGCGGCGCTACCGCGCGCTCGGCTTCACCCTGACGCCGCTCGGCAAGCACAGCCTGGGCTCGGCCAACCACCTGGCGATCCTCGGGCGCGACTACCTGGAGCTGCTCGGCACCGACACCCCCGGCGGTACGCTGCGCCCCGACCTGGCCAGCTTTCCCGTCGGGCTCAACGGGCTGGTGTTCCTCTCCAAGGGGTCGGAGGCGCTGCAGCAGCAGCAGCAGGCCCGCGGCGTGCCGGTGCAGGGCGTGCTGAACTTCTTCCGCCCCGTCGCCTACCCGGACGGCACGAGGGGCGATGCGCGCTTCAACGTCGTCCGTCTGGACTACGCCGCCGCCTTCGACGGCCGCTTCTACTGGTGCGAGCACCTGACGCCCGAGCATGTCTGGCGCCCGGAATGGCAGGACCACCCGAACGGCGCGACCGCGGTCGCGCGGGTCGTGCTCTCGGTGCGCGACCCGGCGCGGCAGGCGGCGCTCTTCACCCGCATGTTCGGTCCCGGCCATGTCGGCGATGCGCGGCCGGATGGGCGGCGGATCCTGACCATGGGCGAGGGCGCGGTGGTGGAGTTCGTGCCGCATGCCGTGGCGGCGGAGGAGCTCGGCGCCGCCGCGCCCGACCCGGCGGGCCGCGGCGACCACATGGCGCTGCTGGGGCTGAAGGTGCGCGACCTGGACCGCACGGCGGAAGTGCTGCGCGCGAACGGCGTCGCCGGCGTGCAGGCGCTGCCCGGCCGGCTGCGCGTGCCGGCGGCCGAGGCGATGAACGCGACGATCGACTTCATGGCGTGACGGCGGCGGGGCGGGGCAGAGCGGTCTGCCCCAGCACCCAGCCTTCCCAGCGGCGGATCCAGGGATCGTCGGGCACGAAATCCGGCCGCGCGCCGTCCAGCACGCCGACCAGGCCGAGGAGGCCGATCATGCTGTCGAACCGGTCCTCGCCGGCGGCGTCGGTCCCGAAGCCGGATTCGACCGCGGCGGCCAGGGCGGCGTCGGGCGCCACGCGCCGCGCGGCCATCGCGGCCCCGAGCGCCGGGGCCAGGGCCCGCCGCGGCGCGTTCGACCGCTTGCTGCCTTCCAGCCGCAGCCCGGCATGGCGCAGCGCCTCGGCCGGGTAGACCTCCGCCAGCACCGCCCGACCGGGGGCGAGCAGCGCGTGGATCCCCCCCTCGAACGGCCAGAGCGCGATCGGCGCGCCGGCCGCCAGCGCCGGCGCCAGCCAGTCCCGCCAGGCCGCGATCGCCGCCTTGCCCGACTGGTTCGCGCCGAGCGTCCAGAACAGCGGCGCGCCGGCGGGGCGCTCGGCGGTCGCGCGGTCGCAGAGGCGCGACAGGCCCATCGGCCCGGACAGGCCGAGCGCCGCCGCATGCGCGGCCCGCGTCATGCCCCGCACGCCGCGCGCCGGGTAGAAGGGCCGGTCGGGCGAGACCGTATCCAGCCCCGCATTCACGCCGAAGAAGCCGGGCCGGGCGGCGAGGCCGCGGAGGAAGGCGGGGAAGCCGGGCTCCGGCCGCCGCGCCGCGTATTCCCGCGGCAGGCCGAGCGGCAGGTCGAGGCCGAGCGCGACCGGCCCCCCCTCCGCCAGCAGGGCGGCGAGCAGGGCCGCGGGGTCGCCCACGGGGCGCGGCGCCTCCGCCGCCCAGGCGCCCCCCGGGCCGCGCCGGGCCAGCGTGACCCAGCGCTTGCGCGGGTCGGTGCTCCAATCCGCGTGGGCGGCGATCATTTCAGCGGAGCGGCCGCGCCGCCTCTGTGGCAGGCTGGGGGCGGACCGGGACGGGGAGGAACGGCATGGCGGTCATCACGGTGGAGCCGGAGCGGCCGGCGGAGGCGGGGGTGGTCGAGTACGGCACCGTCGCGAAGTGGTTCCACTGGATCACCGTCCCGCTCATCGCGATCGCCCTGCCGGTCGGCTTCGTCATCCGCCACATCACGGAGGAAGGCGAGTCCGCGACCAAGATGGTGTTCTACGCCATCCACGAATCGGCCGGGCTGACCGTGTTCCTCGTGGCCCTGCTGCGCCTGCTGTGGCGCCTGACACACCGGCCGCCGCCGCATCCGCGGGGCGTGCCCGGCTGGATGGCGAGGACCGCGGACGGCGTGCATGTCGCGCTCTACGCCATGCTGATCATCCAGCCGCTGCTCGGCTTCTTCATGACCAACGCCTACGGCTTCCCGATGCAGGGGGCGACGGCCTATCTCGGCCTGATCGACTTCCCGAAATTCATGGAGGCGCAGGAAGGCCTGGCGAAGGTCCTGAAGGGCCTGCATACGCTCGGCGGCTGGACGATCCTGGTGCTGCTGGCGCTGCACATCGGCGGCGCCGTCTTCCACCAGGCGATCCGGCGCGACGGCACCCTGCTGCGCATGGTCTGAGGGCGGCGCGGCGGGACGCCGGCGGGCGCGTGCCGGCGGCGGCGCCGAGCGTCAGAGCGGCTTCTGCGCCTTCTCGAGCAGGCGGGAAAAGAAGCCGGGCTTCTTCGTGGCGGCCGGCTCGACCCGGGCCGCCGCGCGGGCCGTGGTCTCGCGCTCGGCCGCGGCTTCCTTCTCCTTGAGCGCCAGCCACCTCTCGAGGCTGAGCCCCGCCTTGGCGGCCCGCCGCGCCTCATAGGCACGCTGCCCTTCCGACATCTTCCTCTGGTCCATGGCAACCCCCTGATGCCGAGGATGTGGCCGAGGCCCGCGCATGGCACAAGCGCTTCGGGCAGACATGGGCCGCGGGGCGCCCGGGGCCGGGATGATGGGCGATGGATGTTCGGGTGAAGTCCGGGATCTGGGTCTCGATGGCGCTGCGGCTCGCCGACATCGCCGGGCAGAGCGGGGCCGTGCTGCGCAGGGGGGATCCGGATTCGGGCGGCATCCTCTGCGTGCTGCGGGGGCGGGACGGGCTGGTGGTGCTCTCGCAGGTCCGCGACGCCGAGGGGCGCCCCGCCTGGCTGCGCGGCAGCGGGCCCGTGCCGGTCGATCAGGCGCAGGCCGATGCCTATGTCGAGCGGCAGGTGCGCCGCGACCCCGATCTCTGGGTGGTGGAGTTCGAGACGCCCGACCTCAGGCCGCCCTTCGAGGCGCGCCTGCTCTGATCGGCATCGCCGCGGCGGCGATGGAGGAATATCGACCGTGATCGCCGGATCGTGTGCCGGACCCACAAGTCCGTGAAGCGACTTTCCGCTCGCGATGATGTCTATCACGAGGGTCGCGGGCGCACCGATCCGTCTCCGGGTCGCCGCCCGCGCGACCGCGCAAGATGCGAGGAGTCCTCATGTCCAGTCCCCGCCCGATCCTCATCGTCGAGGACGATTCCGCACTCAGCGCCACACTCGCCGAGCAGATCGCCCTGGATGGCGAGTTCAGCGCGGACACGGCCGAGAACGCCCGCGAGGCGGAGGCCAAGCTCTGGAACGCCGACAGCCGCTACGACGCCATCCTCCTCGATATCGGGCTGCCGGATGGCGACGGCCGCGATCTCTGCGCGAAGCTGCGCCGCGACGGCAAGCGCATGCCGGTGATCATGCTGACCGGCGCGGACACCGAGCAGGATGTGATCCGCGGCCTCGATGCGGGGGCCAATGACTACATCGCCAAGCCCTTCCGGCTGCCGGAGCTGCTGGCCCGGGTCCGCGCCCAGCTGCGCGTCTTCGACAATTCGGAGGACGCGGTGTTCACCGTCGGGCCCTACCAGTTCCGCCCCTCGGCCAAGCTGCTGCTCGAGCCGACTCGCAACCGCAAGATCCGGCTGACCGAGAAGGAAAGCGCGATCCTGAAGTATCTCTACCGCGCCGGCGGCAGGCCGGTGCCGCGGCAGATCCTGCTGAACGAGGTCTGGGGCTACAACAGCGCGGTCACCACGCACACGCTCGAGACGCATATCTACCGCCTGCGGCAGAAGATCGAGCCCGTGCCCTCCCAGGCGCGGCTGCTGCTGACCGAGGGCGGGGGATACCGGCTCGATCCCGTGGCGGGATCGGCGCCGAACTGACGTCCTGCGTCAGGCCAGCCCGGCCGCGAAGCGCAGGATCGCCGCGGCGGTCGCCTCGGGCTGCTCGGGCAGCAGCGCATGGCCGGCGCGCGGGATGGTCTCGAGCGCGACCTCGGGCCCGAGCGCCTGGCGCAGCCGCTCGAGCGTCGGCGGCGGCGCGATCGTGTCCTGCGCCGCGGCGACATAGAGCACGGGCACGCGCTCGGCGACGCGCTGCCAGGTCTTGTCCGCGGTGGCCGCGGTCGCGGCGCGCTGCATCCGCGCGACCGGCGGGTGCCAGCCCGGCAGCCAGACCCGCGCATCATGGCCCGGCGCGAAATAGCCGCGCCGAAGGTGGTGCAGCCGCTCCTCGTCCGACGAGGCAGGGTCGAAGCTGCCCTCGATCGAGGCACGGATGGCCGGGTCGATCTCCGTCCCGATCGAGGCCGCGAGCAGGATCACCGCCCGCACCAGGTCCGGCCGCAGCGCCGAGAGCGCGCGCGCGACCCAATTGCCGAAGGCGTGGCCGGCGATGATGGCCGGCGATGCCGGGCCCGCCGCCTCCAGGCCCTCGATCGCGGCCGCGACATCGGCCGCGAGGTCGTAGAGCGTGAGCCCTTCCATCGGCCCTTCCGAGCCGCCGATGCCGCGCGGCTCCGGCCGCAGCACGCGATGGCCGGCGGCGGCGAGGCGGGGGGCGACGACGTCGAAATCCTCCGCCCCGCGCCCGAGCGAGGGCAGCAGGACGATGGTCGGCCCCGCCCCCTCGGCCAGCACCTCGATCCGCGCGGCGCCGTTCGGGAGGATGCGGCGCATGGGCGGCGCGGCGCCGCTCATCGGGTCCTTCCCTTCCCCGCGGCGCGGCGCGCGATGCGGCTCATCCGGACGGCCTCTCCCTGCTGCCCGGCCAGCAACGCATGCGGCGGCCGCGCTGTCAAAATCCTCAGCGCCCCTTGAAGACCGGCTTGCGCTTCTCGGCGAAGGCGCGCCAGGCCTCCTGCGTGTCCTCGGTCGAGGCCAGGGCGACGGTCTGCGACTGCTCGAAGCTGTAGCCCTCGTGCAGCGGCATGTACTCGGTCACCTGGAAGCTGCGCTTGGCCGCCTGCACCGCGAGCGGCACCTTCCCCGCGATCTCGCGCCCGATCTCCTGCGCCGCCGCCAGCAGCGCGTCGCGCGGCAGGCAGGCGGAGGCGACGTTCATGCGCAGCAGGTCCGGCCCGGCGATGCGCCGCGCGGTGTAGATCATCAGCCGTGCGTCGGACTGGCCGAAATGCCGCAGCACGTGCCGCACGCCGCCGGCGAGGCCGACATCGACCTCGGTCATCGACATGTAGGATTCCTCGGCGACGAGGATGATGTCGCAGGACAGCGCGAGCGCGCAGCCCGCGCCGATCGCCGCGCCGTTCACCGCCGCGACCACCGGCTTGCCGCAGGCCATGATGGCCTCGAAGGCGGCGCGGACGTTGCGGTTGTGCCGCGGATAGGCGCCCGCGACCCCGGCGATGTTCGGCCGCTCCTTCAGGTCGGCGCCGGCGCTGAAGGTCCTGCCCGCGCCCGTCAGCACCACGGCGCGGACATCGGCGCGGTCGTGCAGCGCGTCGAACACGTCCACCACCTCCGCGCGGAAGGCGGCGTTCAGGGCGTTCACCGGCGGGCGGTCGACGGTCACGGTGGCGACGAAATCCGCCACCTCCAGGCGCAGGGTCTCGAGGCTTTCGCTCATGCTGTCGGTCTCCTTCCCTCGCGGCGCCGCGCGGCCCGGCCGGGGGAAGCGCGGCCCCGCCCGGCCCGGCAGGGATGCCGCCCGGACGGGCAGGAATGGCATGCGCGCGCGCGGCGATGAAGGCCGGGCCGGCGGCCGATCGGCGGCGCGGGCCGCGCGGGAG
>CAZMCV010000223.1:0-5915 GCA_964564645.1 uncultured Acetobacteraceae bacterium | reverse complement strand
CGGCGGGCGCGGCCGGCGCGAGGGCGGCAGCAGCAGGGCGAGCGGCGGCGAGGCCGCCGGCGGCGGCGCCCCGCCGCGCCCCGGCAGCAGCACGACCGGGGTGCGGCGGCTGCGATCCGCGCTGGTGCCGCGGCGGCTCATGCGACGCCCCCCCGCAGCAGGTCGTGGACATGCAGGATGCCGACCGGCACGCCCCGCTCATCGACCACGAAGAGCGCGGTGATCGCCCGGGCGTTCATGATGCGCAGCGCCTCGGCCGCCAGCGTGTCGGGCCCGACGGTCAGGGGGGAGCGGGTCATCACCTCCGCGGCCGGCCGGGACAGCACATCGGGGCCCGAGCGGCGCCCGCCGCGGGCCGGGTGGAGGGCGCGGCGGAGGTCGCCATCGGTGATGATGCCGATGAGCCGCCCATCGGCCTCGACGACGCCGAGGCAGCCGAACCGCTTCTCCGTCATCGCGACCAGCGCGGCGCCCATCGGCAGGTCCGGCGGGGCGACCGGCACCTCGGTGCCGGCATGCATCAGGTCGCGCACCTTCGACAGCCGCGCGCCGAGGCGCCCACCCGGGTGGTAGGTGCGGAAATCGGCGGCGGTGAAGCCGCGGCGGGTCAGCAGGGCAACCGCCAGCGCGTCGCCGAGCGCCATCTGCAGGGTGGTGCTGGTGGTGGGGGCGAGGCCCATCGGGCAGGCCTCGGGCGCGGCGGGCAGCAGCAGCAGCGCATCGGCCGCGCGCGCCAGGGCGCTGTCGGCCCGCCCGGTGATGGCGACCAGCGGCAGGCCGAAGCGGCGGCTATGGGCGACGAGGTCGGCGAGCTCGGGCGTCTCGCCTGAATTCGAGAGCGCGAGCACCGCATCGCCCGGCACGACCATGCCGAGATCGCCATGCGAGGCCTCGGCCGGATGGACGAAGAGGGATGGCGTGCCGGTCGAGGCGAGGGTCGCGGCGATCTTGCGCGCGACATGGCCGGACTTGCCCATGCCGGTGACGACGACCCGACCGGCGGCGGCGGCGAGCAGGGTCACCGCATGGCCGAAGGAGGCCGCGTCGAGCCCGGCGGCGAGAAGACCCAGCCCTTCCGCCTCGGTCGCCAGGACGCGGCGCGCAACGGCAAGGTCGGAGTCGGCGGTTGCGACGGCGATGAGAGGCTGGTCCACAGCGGCGGGTTATGGTCCCCGGGGGGCCGGGGGTCAACGACCGCCAGGACCCCGGACAAATTTCATGCCATCAACGGCCTTGCCGTCCCGCCCGGCCCGCCGCCCCGTGCGGCCGGGGAATGGATGCCGCGGCATCAATGCGCCAGGATGTCGGGATCGCCATAGCCGAGCAGGTCCAGCTCCGCCCGCGCCGGCAGGAAGCGGAAGCAGGCCTCGGCCAGCCCCAGCCTCCCCTCGCGCCGCAGCAGCCCCTCCAGCCGCTCCCACAGCGCGTGCAGGTGCAGCACGTCGGACGCCGCGTAGGCGCATTGCTCGGGGCTCAGCTCGGGCGCGCCCCAGTCGGAGGATTGCTGCTGCTTGCTGATCTCGACCCCGAGCAGGTCGCGGCAGAGATCCTTCAGCCCGTGCCGGTCGGTGAAGGTGCGCGTGAGGCGGGAGGCGACCTTGGTGCAGACCACCGGCGCCGCGGTGACGCCGAGCGCGTGGCGCAGCGCGGCCAGGTCGAAGCGGGCGAAATGGAAAAGCTTGGTCACCGCCGGATCGGCGAGCAGGCGCCGCAGGTTCGGGCAGTCCATGCCGCGCCCGCCGAGCGCCCGGGGGATGAGCTGCACGAGGTGGGCATCGCCATCGCCGGCGGCGAGCTGGACGAGGCAGAGCCGGTCGCGCCGCGGCTCGAGCCCCATCGTCTCCGTGTCGATGGCGACCAGCGGGCCGAGCGCCAGCCCCTCCGGCAGGTCCTCCCGGTGCAGATGGACCTTCGCGGGCCGCGCGCCCTTGGCGCCTGGCAGCAGGAGGGTGGCGGCGCTCATGCGGGGGATGGTCCGGTCGCGCGACGCCCGACCGCCCCGTCGCGACGGGCGGGCCTGCGGCATCGCACGGGATGGAATGGTGCCCAGGAAAGGACTCGAACCTTCACGACCTTGCGGCCACAGGTACCTGAAACCTGCGCGTCTACCAATTCCGCCACCTGGGCATCGGTGCGGGAGGCGGCGTGAGTAGAGGCGCGCCCGGACCCCGTCAAGCCGGTCCGCGAGGCCGGCAGGGCCATCGGGTGGATGACGTCGCCCCTGTCGTGGCAGGCAGGGCAAGGTAGGGGAGAAGGTATTCTCCCGTCGCCGTATACGGCGACCCCTCATCTCTCTCTGCTCCTTGTCGTGCGGCCTTCGGGTCCGTGCGATGGCGCTTCAGCCAAGACGCGCGGGAAAGCGGAAGGGGAGCAAAAGAAGGAGGGTTGGGGTTTCGGGGAAGGGAGTTCCCTCCCTTCCCCGATCTTCCTTGCCCCCGGGCGTGTCCCCCCGCGAGAACATGGGGGGGGTGTCTGAGCGCTACGCCCGATTGCCCTGGTCAGGCCGGCGCCGCGGCTTGGCGCGACCCCGGGGCCATCCTATTCGGTCGCGAACCTCGGAACGGAGCGGACAGCGTCATGCACGCAGAGACGGTGCGGAAGGTGGCCACGGTCTTCGGCGGCTCCGGCTTCCTCGGGCGCTACGTGGTGCAGCGCCTGGCACAGCGGGGCCATATCGTGCGGGTGGCGGTGCGCGACCCGGTCGGCGCGAGCTTCCTCCAGACCCAGGGCCGGGTCGGCCAGATCGTGCCGCTGGCGGCCAGCGTCACCGACGAGGGCGCGGTGGCGCGGGCCGTCGCCGGCGCCGGGCTGGTGGTCAACCTGGTCGGCATCCTGTTCGAGCGCCGCGCCGGCGATTTCGCGCGCATCCATGCCGAGGGCGCCGGCCGCGTCGCCCGCCTGGCCGCCGCCGCCGGGGTGGAGCGGCTGGTCCATGTCTCGGCGATCGGCGCCGATGCGACGAGCGCGTCCGCCTATGGGCGCAGCAAGGCCGGGGGCGAGGCGGCGGCGCGCGAGGCCTTCCCGGCCGCGGCGATCCTGCGGCCCTCCATCGTCTTCGGACCGGAGGACCAGTTCTTCAACCGCTTCGCCGGGCTTGCGGCGCTGCTGCCGGTGATGCCGGTGGTGATGGGCGATACGCGCTTCCAGCCGGTCTATGTCGGCGATGTGGCGGAGGCGGTGGTGGCTGCCGGCGAGGCGCGGGCGGCGGAGGCGGCGGGGCGGGTCTTCGAGCTCGGCGGGCCGCGGGTGCTGAGCTTCCGCGACCTGCTCCGGTACATCCTCGAGGTCACCGGGCGCCGGCGGCCGCTGGTCGAGGTGCCGGCGGGGCTGGCGCGGCTGCAGGCGCGGCTGGGCGAGCGACTGCCCAACCCGCCGCTGACCACGGACCAGCTGCTGATGCTGGAGCGCGACAACATCGTGGCCGAGGGGATGCCGGACCTCGCCGCGCTCGGCATCGCGCCGAAGGCGATCGAATCCATCGTCCCCTTCTACCTGGCCCGTTTTCGCCAGGGCGGGGGCCGGCGGCCACAGGCGGCGCAGGCTTAGTCCGATACGGACCTATTCGGGCATGGGATTTCCTGGAGCGCCGGCAGGGCCCGGGACGAGGCGAGGAAATAGGTCAAATAATCTGACATAACCGCGAGAAAAGACTCGCGCGCAGCGCCCCGATTTCGTAGAGGGAGGGTGCCGCCCGGGCCGGGCGTCGCCTGGGCGCGTGCGCGAACGCCCGGTGCGGCGCTTTCGGTCAGGCGGCCGGACCTATCCAGCCCCCGGGACCCCCGCCCATGGCCGAACGCATGCTCCGCTTCGTCTCCCTCCCCCAGGAGCCGCCGGCGAAGCGCGCCATCGAGGCGCGCCGGGTGGATTTCCAGGAGATCTACCGGGAGTTCACCCCCGACCAGGCGGCCGCCCAGTCCAGCCGCTGCAGCCAGTGCGGGGTGCCCTTCTGTTCGGTGCACTGCCCGCTGAACAACAACATCCCGGACTGGCTGAAGCTGACCGCCGAGGGGCGGCTGGAGGAGGCCTACGAGGTCTCGGCCGCGACCAACACCTTCCCCGAGATCTGCGGCCGCGTCTGCCCGCAGGACCGGCTCTGCGAAGGCAATTGCGTGATCGAGAAGGGCTTCGAGAGCGTCACCATCGGCGCGGTCGAGAAATACGTCACCGACACCGCCTGGGAGCGCGGCTGGGTGAAGCCGCCGATCCCCCGCACGGAACTGCCCTGGAGCGTCGGCATCATCGGCGCCGGCCCGGCCGGGCTGGCGGCGGCCGAGCGGCTGCGCCTGCGCGGCTACCAGGTGCATGTCTATGACCGCTACGACCGCGTCGGCGGGCTGATGATCTACGGCATCCCCAACTTCAAGCTGGAGAAGGAGGTCGTGGTCCGCCGCTGGCGCCAGTACGAGGCGGGCGGGATCCATTTCCACCTGAACCAGGCGGTCGGCGTCGAGGTGTCGCTGGAGCAGCTGCGCGACAAGCATGACGCCGTCTTCATCGCCACCGGCGTCTACAAGCCGCGCGACATCGACTGCCCGGGCCTGGGCCTCGACGGGGTCGTCGCCGCGCTCGACTACCTGACGGCGTCGAACCGCAACAACCTCGGCGACGCCGTGCCGGCCTTCGACAGCGGCGCGCTGGATGCCAAGGGCAAGGCCGTGGTGGTGGTCGGCGGCGGCGACACGGCGATGGATTGCGTGCGCACGGCCGTGCGGCAGGGGGCGAAGTCCGTCACCTGCCTCTACCGGCGCGACAAGGCGAACATGCCGGGCAGCCTGCGCGAGGTGAAGAACGCCGAGGAGGAGGGCGTGGTCTTCGCCTGGCTCTCCGCGCCCGAGGCCTTCCTCGGCGAGGCCCATGTGACGGGCGTGCGCGCCATCGCCATGCATCTCGGCCTGCCGGATGCGACGGGGCGGCAGCAGGTGGCGCCGATCTCGGGCAGCGGCTTCGAGATCCCCTGCGACCTCGCCATCAAGGCGCTCGGCTTCGACCCGGAGGACCTTCCCGCGGCCTTCGGCGAGCCCGCGCTGGCGGTCAGCCGCTGGGGCACCCTGAAGGTGAACCACCGCACCATGATGACCGACCTGCCGGGCGTCTTCGCCGGCGGCGACATCGTGCGCGGCGCGTCGCTGGTGGTCTGGGCCATCCGCGACGGGCGCGACGCGGCGGACCAGATCGACACCTATGTGCGGGCGCAGCACGCGCCCCGGATGCAGGCGGCGGAGTGACGGCGATGACCCAGGAGAACGGTTCGGCCTTCGTCCGGTCCTTCCAGGCGGATGCCGCGCGGCTGCGCGATCAGGCGCATCTCGACCTGACCGAGCACGATGCCTGCGGCGTCGGCTTCGTCGCCGCCATCGACGGCCGCCCGCGGCGGGAGGTCGTGCAGGCCGGCATCGACGCGCTGAAGGCGGTCTGGCACCGCGGCGCCGTCGACGCCGACGGCAAGACCGGCGACGGCGCCGGCATCCATGTCGAGATCCCGCAGGATTTCTTCGCCGAGGTGGTGCGCCGCGGCGGCGACCGGCTGCAGCCGGGCCGCATCGCGGTCGGCCAGGTCTTCCTGCCCAAGACCGATTTCGGCGCGCAGGAGCGCTGCCGCCAGATCGTCGAGAGCGAGGTGCTGGCCGCCGGCTACGCCATCTATTCCTGGCGCCAGGTGCCGATCAACGTCGCCTGCATCGGCGAGAAGGCCAACGCCACCCGCCCCGAGATCGAGCAGATCCTGCTCTACGACCCCGAGCAGCGCGACCTGGCGCTGGCCGAGCGCGACCTCTACGTGATCCGCCGGCGGATCGAGAAGCAGGCGATCGCGGCGCAGATCCCGGAGCTCTACCTCTGCTCCCTGTCGTGGCGCTCGATGATCTACAAGGGCATGTTCCTGGCCGAGCACCTGACGGAGTTCTACCCGGACCTGC
>CAZMCV010000222.1:0-5926 GCA_964564645.1 uncultured Acetobacteraceae bacterium | reverse complement strand
GCCGAGCCCGGCGCCCGCCAGCGTGCGACCGCTCGTCGTGCCGCGCGTGGCCTGGGCCGCGCCCGCACCGCGTCGCCCCTCGGGCGGGTCGCCGCGCGCGCCGCCCTGCGCCGCGGCATCCGGCCCCCAGCCTTCCATCGCCCGCGCGATCTCCTGCTTGAAGGCCATGGCCGGCTTCTGGGGCGCGGTCCCGGCGGTGCTCCCGCCCGTCCGCTTCGCTGCCGGGGCGTTGGCCATCGCCTCCGCCCGCCTCGTCCCGGTCGTTTCCATGCCGGGCTTCTTGCCGCGACAACGGTTAAGCCTCCGTTGCGCGGGCGGGGCGGCAACCGCGGCGCGGGCCAGGCCGTTCGCTGCGGAGACGCCCTGGGGAGCCGCCCTGCCATGCCCGACACCTCGCCCCGCCATCCCGACACGCCGCAGCCGCCGCAGCGCCAGGACCGCCAGCCCGGCCTCGAGGCGGCGATGACCCCGCAACCCGAGGACCGCATGACCCGCTGGCAGGCGAGCGGGAAGCTGGCGGGCCGGACCGCCCTCGTCACCGGGGGCGATTCCGGCATCGGCCGTGCGGTCGCGATCGGCTTCGCCAAGGAAGGCGCGGACGTCGCCATCCTCTACAAGGACGAGCACGAGGACGCCGAGGCGACGCGGCGCGCCATCGAGGCCGAGGGCCGCCGGTGCCTGGCCCTCGCGGGCGACATCGGCGATCCCGGCTTCTGCCGCGACGCGGTCGGCAAGGCCGTGCAGGCGCTCGGGCGCCTCGACATCCTGGTCAACAACGCCGCCGAGCAGCATGTCTGCGAGGATTTCGCCACGATCCCCGAGGCGCAGGTGGAGCGGACCTTCCGCACCAACATCCTCGGCATGTTCTGGGTGACCAAGGCGGCGCTGCCGCACATGCCGGAGGGCGGGGCGATCATCAACTCGGCCTCTATCACCGCCTACAAGGGCAGCCCGGGGCTGATCGACTACGCGGCGACCAAGGGGGCGATCCTCGCCTTCACCCGCAGCCTTTCGCAGGCGCTGTGGGAGCAGCGGAAGATCCGGGTGAACGCGGTGGCGCCGGGCCCGATCTGGACCCCGCTGATCCCGGCGAGCTTCGATGCGGAGCGCACCGCGAAACACGGCCAATCGGCGCCCATGGGCCGCGCCGGCCAGCCGGATGAGGTGGCGCCGAGCTACATCTTCCTCGCGAGCGATGCGGACAGCGGCTACGTCACCGGCCAGACGCTGCACCCGAATGGCGGCACGGTGGTGAACGGGTAGGGGGCCCACCGCGCGCAGCGGCCAGGCCGGGCGCCGTCAGGGTCCGAGCCAGCCGGGTCAGAGCCAGCGCCGCACCCGGCGGGCATAGGACGCGTAGGCCTCGCCGAAGCGCGCGCGCAGATAGGCCTCCTCCCGCGCGATCACCAGCCGGTCGAGGGCGAGCTGCGCCACAACCACCGCCACCCAGCCCCAGAGATCGCCCCAGCGCAGCGCCAGGCCGGCCGCGATCAGCAGGAACCCCAGATAGATCGGGTTCCGGCTGAAGCGGAACGGGCCGTGCTCCACGATCGCCCGGTCCGGCCGGTCCGGCCGAGGGTCGTTGCCCGCGCGCATCATCACCGCCAGCGCCCAGACGATCAGGCCGAGCGCGGCGGCGATCACCGTGCCGCCGAGCGTCGGGATCGCCACGCCGATCGGCACCGGCATGACGCGCGCCAGCCCCCAGGCGAGGAGCAGGATGCCACCCACCAGCACGGGCGGCGGAAGCCGCACGCCGGGTCCGCGGTCTGTGCCCGTCACGGGAGGCTGGCCATGGGAGCTGCCATGGGGTCAGGGATGGCTCCGCGCCGGCAGCGCCATCCAGCCCGGCACCTCCGGCACCAGCCGCGCCGTGCCGCAATGCAGCGGGCCGGCGGGCTCCAGCGCCGCCTCGATGCGCAGCAGCGCCAGGCCCCGCCCGTCGCGGCCGGACCGCATCTCGCCGATCTCCGACCCGTCCGTCCCGACCGTCACCTTGGTGCCGCGCGCCGGCAGCCCGCCCTCGACGACGACGGGGAACAGGCGCCGCTTGAGCAGGCCGCGATACTTGGTCCGGGCCGTCAGCTCCTGGCCCATGTAGCAGCCCTTGGTCCAGGAGATGCCGTGCAGCTCGTCGAAGCCGGCCTCGAGCAGCACGCTCTGCTCGGCTTCGAGGTCGCGGCCCCCGTCGGGCAGGCCGAGGGCGAGGCGATGCCAGTCCCACGCTTCATGCGTCGCGTCCGGCGCAATGGACGCGGCGTCGCTGCCGGGCGGCACCAGGGCCCGCCAGCCGGCCCCGGGCAGCCGCGGGTCCGGCGCCGCCGGCAGCCCCGCCCCGGGTGCGGCGGCATCGCCCCAGCCGGCGCGCACCCCCCAGCCCGGCAGCGGCGCCAGCGCCACCTTCGCGCGCAGGCGGAAGCGGCCGAGCCGCTGGACGAGCGACGCCGCGCGCTCCGCCTCGCAGTCGAGCAGGAGGCGGTCGGGCTCCGCGAAGATCAGGAAATCGGCCAGCCACTTGCCCTGCGGCGTCAGGAAGGCGGCCCAGACGGCGCGACTGGGCGCCGCCTCGGCCACGTCGTTCGAGACGAGGCCCTGCAGGAAGGCGATTCGGTCCTCGCCGGTCACCTCGATGACGGCTCGGTCCGGCAGGCAGGCGATCGGCATGCGCGAGAGGTGGAGGCTGCGGCGCTCCGATGCAACCGGCCCGCCGGCGCCCGTCGCGCGGCCCGCCAGCACCTGCGACCGGATCGCGCCCGCGAATGCGTGCCATCCGGATCCGGCGGGCGCGGTGCCCCGGGACCGGGCCGCTGCCGCGAGTGGTCAGCTCCGCATCGTCTCGATCAGCGCGCGGACACGGGCCGCCGCCTCGGTGCCCTTCAGGGCGTCGCGCCAGGCGGCCTCGGCCACGCGCTGATGCACCGCCACCGCCTCATCCGCGGCGGTGATGGTGGCGACGCCCAGGGCGGCGGAGGGGCCGGCATCGGGCGGGAAGGGGCTGCCGACGGCATGCGCCCGGTCGCGGCCGCGCAGCACCATGAAGCTCGCGCTCGGTCCCGGGCCGGGGCTGAGGCCGAGCTGCACGCCGATGGGGACGGATTCCATGAGCGTGGCGATGTTCTCCGCCTCGCTGAGGGCGGCGGTGCGGCAGCGCGCCCGGGTGCGCTCCGGCACGGGCAGCCCGGGCGCGACGCCATCGGCGATGAACTGCGCGAGGGCCGCCTCGCTCAGGATCCCGATGATCGTCGGCCGGCGCGCCTGGTAGAGGCGCCGCCGCGAGGTGAGGAGGCCGAGCGCCTGCTCGGCCGCGGCGCGCGCCTGTGCACGATCGGTCGAGGATTCGGCCACCTCGGTCCAGGATTCGGCCAGCGCGCCCTCGAAGGCCTCGGTCAGGGTCTGGTAGCAGACCGCCCCGCCGACGAGCAGGATCTGGTCCGCCTCCTCCTCGGCCTGGCGCAGGCGCTCGAGGAAGGCGATGGGGCGGGCGAAGTAGTCGACGCCGATGCCGAGCAGCGAGAGGGGCGAGATCTTCAGCAGCTCGGCCAGGCGCCGGATCGTGTCCAGCTTGATGACCTCGCCCTTCTCATAACGATAGAGCGCGGCCCGGGAGACGCCGAGCCGCGCCGCGATTTCCTCGGCCCGCAGACCCGATTCGAGTCGGTAGGCCCGGAGCTGCTGTCCGATGTCGGCAAAACGCATCGCATCCTCCGGTTGGCATCGCCGGACGGTCCCGCCCCAGGGGTTTCCCGCCCGTGAAGCTTCTTCGCCCGGGCGAGGCCATCCACAGGCCAAGGATTTTGAGACCAGTACCCGCATACGCGCCGCGATCAGAAAACAATGGCTCAGGCTTTTTTGCGTCGCAAGCCCACAATCGGTGAAACAGGCCATGCTTCCAGGAATCGACGCGCAATTAGCACATCCCGCGCCCGCCTGAAGGGAGCGGATGGGCGTCGCCACACGATATGGATGTGCAACAAGCCGGGCAGGGCGCGCGGAAGGGCTGTGCCGGGGCGTCGCCATCACCGCGCAGGCGAGGGGGACGGCAGGGGCGGGGCACGCCCGGTCGCCGCCCGGCCCGCAGGCGCGCCCGAAGGGGCGGGGCGCGCCGAGTCAGCGCACGCGTGGCGATCGGGCCGGCGCGAGATCACCCCCGACATCATGGGGGGAATGCCCCCGGGGATCGGGGCTGGCGCGCCTGCCGTCACAAACCCTCAGGCCGCCGGGTCGGGGGCCACCTGCTGCGCCGCCAGCGCCTCGAGCGCCTTGACCATCCCCGAATGGTCGAGCTCCGCGCCGCCCATCGCCGCCACGGCGGAGAAGAGCTGCTGGGCGGAGGCGGTGTTGGGCAGCGCCACGCCGAGGTCCTTCGCCGCCGACAGCGCCAGGTTCAGATCCTTCTGGTGCAGCCGGATGCGGAAGCCCGGGTTGAAGGTGCGCTTGATCATCCGCTCGCCATGCAGCTCGAGGATGCGGCTGGTCGCGAGCCCGCCCATCAGCGCCTGGCGCACCTTGGCCGGGTCGGCGCCGGCCTTAGCGGCGAAGACGAGGGCCTCGGCCACCGCCTCGATGGTCAGCGCGACGACGATCTGGTTGGCGACCTTGCAGGTCTGCCCGGCGCCGTTCTCGGTGCCGACCAGGGTGATGTTCTTGCCCATCTTCTCGAAGAGCGGCGTCGCGCGGTCGAAGGCGGCCTGCGGGCCGCCCACCATGATGGTCAGCGTCGCCTGCTTCGCGCCGACCTCGCCGCCGGAGACGGGAGCGTCGAGGTAGTCGCAGCCGAGCCCGTTGATCTTCTGCGCGAAGGCCTTGGTCGCGGTCGGGCTGATCGAGGACATGTCGATCACGAGCTTGCCCGGGGAGAGGCCCTCGGCGACGCCGCCCGGGCCGAACAGCACGGCCTCCACGTCGGGGGTGTCGGGGACCATCAGGATGATGACCTCGGAGGCCTGGGCGACGGCCTTCGCGTCGGCGGCGACGGTGAAGGCGGCGCGCGACTCGGCGTCGAGGCTCTTCCGCTCCGGCACGGCGATGGCGTGGCCGGCGGCCTTGAGGTGGCCGGCCATGGGCTTGCCCATGATGCCGAGGCCGATGAAGCCGATGTTCATGTCGCTGGTCTCCCCTGGGTGCGTGCGACTTTCGCGGGGCGGGTCGGGGCGCGCAAGCGGCGCGCCCCTTCACCGCGTCACCCCCGATAGGGCGCGAACCAGTCGAGCCCGTCCTCCGTGATCGCCTTCGGCCGGTACTCGCAGCCGATCCAGCCGCGGAAGCCGAGATCGTCGATGGCGCGGAACACGAAGGGCCAGTTCACCTCGCCCGTCCCCGGCTCGTGCCGGCCCGGATTGTCGGCCACCTGCATGTGCGCGATCAGCGGCAGGTGCTTCTCGACCCGCTTGACGATGTCGCCCTCGGTGATCTGGCAATGGTACAGGTCGAATTGCATGCCGATCCGCTCGGGCCCGACCGCCTCGATGATCGCCGCGGCCTGGTCGGTGGTGTTGAGGAAGAAGCCCGGGATGTCGCGGTGGTTGATCGGCTCGATCACCGGCTTCACGCCGACCTTCGCCCCTTCCTCGGCGGCGAAGGCGAGGTTCATCGCATAGGTCGCCTGCAGCGTGTCGCGCGGCACGCCGGCCGGCGTCAGCCCCGCCATCACGTGCAGCCGCGGGCAGCCCAGCGCCGCGCAATAGTCGAGCGCGCGGCGGATGCCGTCGCGGAACTCCTGCCCGCGGCCGGGCAGCGCCGCCATTCCGCGCTCGCCGGCGGCCCAGTCGCCGGGCGGCGCGTTGAACAGCACCTGCGACAGCCCCTCGCCGTTCAGCCGCGCGGCGATCTCCGCCGCCGGGTGCTCGTAGGGGAAGAGGAACTCCACGGCCGCGAAGCCGGCCGCGCGGGCGCGGGCGAAGCGGTCGAGGAAGGGGACCTCGGTGAA
>CAZMCV010000221.1:0-5969 GCA_964564645.1 uncultured Acetobacteraceae bacterium | reverse complement strand
CGGCGGGACGCGCGACGCGCCCGGCGGTCCTCCCGGCCCGTGGACCGGCGCACGCATACCGAAGTCCCGCGCCCCTGGCGAGGGGGCGCGGCGTGACAGCCCATGCCGATCGCCACGATCATCCCCGGGCGCCGCGGCGGCTACAGGAAGCGCTGGATGTCGAGCGTGCTCTCACGCCCGAGCGTCGCGTGATGGTCGTCGAGGAAGCGCTGCGCCGCCTCGCGCCCGTATTGCCGCAGCCTCAGCAGGAACTCCCAGTCCCCGTTCAGCTTGGTCGAGAGCTTGAACTCGCGCATCCGCGCCTCGTCCTCGATCGCGTGCAGGAAGATGCGGCGGTAGCGCGGCTGCTCGAGCCGCCCGGCATCGAGCAGGCGCTGCACGAAGTCGATCGCCCGCATCTCCGCCATCAGGGACGCGTTGAAGCTGATCTCGTTCAGCCGGTTCATGATGTCGGAGGGCGTCGTCGGCAGTTCCGGGCGCAGCATCGCGTTGATCTGCACCAGGATGATGTCGGGCGCCCCGCGCTCGTAATACAGCGGCCACAGGGCCGGGTTCCCGAGATAGCCGCCATCCCAGTAGTGCTCGCCCTCGATCTCCACCGCGCGGAAGATCTGCGGCAGGCAGGAGGAGGCGAGCACCGCGTCCACGCTGATCTCGGCGCGGGTGAAGATCCGCGGCTTGTTGGTCTTGACGTTGGTCGCCGAGATGAAGAGGCGCAGCGCCTTGGGGTCGTTGCGCAGGCGCTCGATGTCGAGGACATCCGCCAGCACCTGGCGCAGCGGGTTGAACTCCACCGGCCAGGGGTTGAACTGGTAGGGCGAGAAGACCCGGGTCAGCGTGTCGAAGGCCTGGTAGGCGAAGGAATAGGTCAGGTCATAGCCCCAGATCGCCTTCTCGACCGGGGTCGAGCGCAGCGGGCTGAAGGCGAGGCGGACGGCGATGTCGGTCCACAGCCGCTCGAGCGCGCGGATCGCCCCCTCCCGCCCGCCCGCCGCCAGGCCCTGCACCAGGATCGCCGCGTTGAGCGCGCCGGCCGAGGTGCCGGAGACGCCGTCGAACTCGATCCGCTCATCCTCCAGCAGGCGCTCCAGCACGCCCCAGGTGAAGGCGCCATGGGTGCCCCCGCCCTGGAGCGCGAGGTTGACCCGCTTCGGCGCGACCGGCCGGGCGATGGCGGGGGCGGCCGGCGCATCCGGCCGCCCGGGCGGGGGGACATCCATCAGGCGCCGGTCCTCCCGGCGCGGCGGGCGGCGGCGGGCATCAGGAGGCGACCCAGCCCCCGTCGATGGACAGCGCCGCGCCGGTGGTGCCGCCGCTGTGCGGGCCGCAGAGATAGAGCGCCATCTGCGCCACCTCCTCGACCTCGACCCAGCGCTTGGAGGGCTGGTGGACCAGCAGCAGGTCGGTCAGCGCCTTCTCCGGCGTCACGCCGTGCTGCTTCGCCAGGTCCTCGACCTGGCGCTCGGCCAGCGGGGTGCGGACGAAGCCGGGGCAGATGGCGTTGCAGGTGATGCCGGTCTGCGCCGTCTCCACCGCCACCACCTTGGTCATGCCGACGACGCCGTGTTTGGCCGCGACATAGGCGACCTTGAAGGGGCTGGCGACCAGGCCGTGGGCGGAGGCGATGTTCACGATGCGGCCGAAATTGCGCTGCCGCATCATCGGCAGCGCCGCCTTGATGGCGTGGAAATTGGACGACATGTTGATCTCGATGATCGCGTCCCACTTCGCCTCGGGGAATTCCTCGACCGGGGAGACGAACTGGATCCCGGCATTGTTGATGAGGATGTCGAGGCTGCCGAGCGCGGCCTGCGCGTCCAGCACCATCTGCCGCGTCTGCTCGGGCTTCGAGAGGTCGGCGGCGCTGTAGGGCGCCTCGGCCACGCCCATGGCCTTGCCGACGGAGGCGCGCGCCTCGGCGATCTCCTCGGGCTTGCCGAAGCCGTTCAGCATGACCTTGGCGCCGGCCTGGGCGAAGAACAGGGCGATCGAGTGCCCGATGCCGCTGGTGCTGCCGGTGACGAGCGCGGTGCGCCCTTCGAGAACGCGTTCCATGGGGATGCCCTTCCTGCCGAGGGTGTGGCGACGACATCGCCGCCGCGCGGGGGGCTGCATACCGCAATGCGGCGTCGGGCGCTGCACTTCCGGAAGGCCGGACGGGGAATGGGCCCCGCCCCGTCCGCGAGACGCCTGCCGGCTCCGGTCGGAATCACCCCACCCTCTCCACGACGCCCCGCGTCGGCGGCGCCCCCCGCCTGGCGGGGAAGGGAGGGGGCGCGGCGGCTCCTGGAACCCGGACCCCGCGCGGGCTCCCGGACCCGGCGGAGGCGGGATGGCCGGCGCGGGCATGCGGGCATCAGGGGGCGGCTTGCGGCGCGCGCCGGACCTGCCCCGGGCCGCTCCGCATGGCATAAGGCCGGCGCCACAGCCCCGAAGCCTCCCCGCCTCCATGATCCGCCTCGACAATCTCAGCAAGCAGAACGGCCGGCAGATCCTCTTCGTGGAGGCCGCGGCGGCGCTCCAGAGAGGCGAGAAGATCGGCCTCGTCGGTCCCAACGGGGCGGGCAAGACGACCCTGTTCCGGCTGATCACCGGCCAGGAACCCCCGGATGAGGGGCAGGTCCTGGTCGACCGTGGCGTCACCATCGGCTTCTTCAGCCAGGATGTGGGCGAGATGGCCGGCCGCCCGGCGGTCGCCGAGGTGATGGACGGCGCCGGCCCGGTCAGCGCCGTGGCCGCGGAGCTGGCCGCGCTCGAGACCGCCATGGCCGACCCGGACCGCGCCGACGAGATGGACCGCATCATCGAGCGCTTCGGCGAGGTGCAGTCCCGCTTCGAGGAGCTCGGCGGCTATGCGCTGGAGGGGCGCGCCCGCGAGGTGCTGGCCGGCCTCGGCTTCAGCCAGGAGATGATGGATGGCGATGTCGGCGCGCTGTCGGGCGGCTGGAAGATGCGCGTCGCGCTGGCCCGCATCCTGCTGATGCGGCCCGACGTCATGCTGCTCGACGAGCCGAGCAACCATCTCGACCTCGAGAGCCTCATCTGGCTCGAGCAGTTCCTGGCGGGCTATGAGGGCGCGCTGCTGATGACCTCGCACGACCGCGAGTTCATGAACCGCGTGGTCGGCAAGATCATCGAGATCGATGGCGGCGCGCTGACCACCTATTCCGGCGACTACGCCTTCTACGAGCAGCAGCGGGCGCTGAACGAACAGCAGCAGCAGGCGCAGTTCGAGCGCCAGCAGGCCATGCTGGCCAAGGAGATCAGCTTCATCGAGCGCTTCAAGGCGCGCGCCTCGCACGCCGCCCAGGTGCAGAGCCGGGTGAAGAAGCTCGACAAGATCGAGCGGGTCGAGCCGCCGAAGCGCCGGCAGAGCGTCTCCTTCGACTTCCCCGCCGCGCCGCGCTCCGGCGAGGACGTGGCGAACCTGCGGCAGGTGCACAAGCGCTACGGCTCGCGCACGATCTATGCCGGGCTGGACTTCATGGTGCGGCGGCGGGAGCGCTGGTGCGTGCTCGGCGTCAACGGCGCGGGCAAGTCCACCCTGCTGAAGCTGGTGGTCGGCGCGACGCAGCCGGATGCGGGGACGGTCTCCGTCGGCGGCAGCGTGCGCATGGGCTATTTCGCGCAGCACGCGATGGAGCTTCTGGGCGGCGAGCGCACCGTGTTCCAGGCGCTGGAGGAGGCCTTCCCGCTGGCGGGGCAGGGCTCGCTTCGCACGCTGGCGGGCTGCTTCGGCTTCTCGGGCGACGAGGTCGAGAAGCGCTGCCGCGTGCTGTCGGGCGGGGAGAAGGCGCGGCTGGTGATGGCGAAGATGCTCTACGACCCGCCGAATTTCCTCGTGCTCGACGAGCCGACCAACCACCTGGACATGGCGACGAAGGAGATGCTGGTGGCGGCGCTGGCGCAGTACGAGGGCACGATGCTCTTCGTCTCGCATGACCGGCACTTCCTGGCGGCGCTGTCCAACCGCGTGCTGGAGCTGACGCCCGAGGGGGTCCACCAGTATGGCGGCGGCTACACCGAATACGTGGCGCGGACGGGGCAGGAGGCGCCGGGCCTGCACGCGTGAAGGCATGGCGCGCGGCCGCGTCGGCGGCAGCGCCGCCGACCCCCTGTTCACGCGGGAGGGCCGTGGGGGGCGGGGCCCACATCCGGCGCCCTGACGCGGCAAGGTTCGCGCCCATCGGCAGCGTCCCCCCCGCCAGGCGCGCGCCCCTCACGGCAGGTGCTTCAGCATCCCCACCACCCGCTTCGACAGCGGCGACAGCACGCGGGCGATGTAGTAATCCCCCGCCGCCCGCTTCGCCCCCTCGGCCAGGGTCGGGTAGGGCAGCACCAGCCCGGCCAGGGCCGAGAGGGGCAGCTTCCGCCCGATCAGCAGCCCGAACATCCCGGCCATCTCCCCGGAATGCGGCGCCAGCACCCCCGCCCCCAGCAGCCGGCCCTTCTCCGAGACCACCAGCTTCACCAGCCCCTCCGCCTGGCCTTCCGCCACCGCGCGGTCGTTCTCCGACAGCGGCCAGCGCTGCACGCGCAGCCCGGCATGGCCGGCGGCCCGCGCCTCCTCCTCCGTCAGCCCCACCTGCGCCAGCTCGGGGTCGGTGTAGGTGACGCGCGGCAGGGCGGCGTAGTCCAGCTTCGTGAAGGGCACCCGGAAGATCATGGCCCGCGCCAGGATCCCCGCATGCTGGCTCGCCACATGGGTGAAGGCGCGCGGCCCGATCCCGGCCGGGTCGGCGATGTCGCCCACCGCCCAGACCCTGCGGTTGGAGACGGAGCGCAGGTCGGCCCGCACCGCGATGCCGCGCGGCGTCGCCTCGATCCCGCCGGCCTTCAGGTCGAGCCCGGCCAGCCGTGGCGCCCGCCCGACGGCCAGCAGCAGGTGCGTCCCCGCCACGCGTTTCCCGTCGGCGAGCACGGCGACGACGCCGCGCGCGGCCGATCCCTCCGGCGCGTCCCGGTCGAGCGGCTCGACCCGCTCCACGGCCGCCCCCTCGTGGAAGGTGACGCCGTCGCGGCGCAGCGCCTCGCGCACCCCGTCGACCAGCTCCTCGTCCTCGCGCGCGGCGATGCGGGGCGCGGCTTCCAGCACCGTGACCAGGCAGCCGAGGCGGGCATGGGCCTGCGCCATCTCCAGCCCGATCGGCCCGCCGCCCAGGATCAGCAGGTGGCCGGGCGGCTCCTCGAGGTCGAAGAGCGTCTCGTTGGTCAGGTGGGGAATGTCGCCGAGGCCGGGCAGCCTCGGCACGATCGCCGCCGAGCCCGCGGCGATGACGGCGCGGCGGAAGCTCAGGCTGCGCCCGCCGGCCTCGATCCGGTCGGGGGCGGTGAAGCAGGCGGAGGCCTCGATCACCTCCACCCCCATGCCGCGGAAGCGGGCGACGGAATCATTCGGCGCGATGCGGGCGATGGCGCCCCGGACATGCGCGCGCACCCCGGCCCAGTCGATCTCGGGCGGGGGCAGGCGGATGCCGAAGCGCCCGGCCTCGCGCGCCGCGGCGGCGGCATGGGCGGCGGCGAGCAGCGCCTTGGACGGCACGCAGCCATAGTTCAGGCAATCCCCGCCCATGCGGCCGCGCTCGATCAGCGCGGTCCGCAGGCCGAGCCCGGCCGAGATGGCCGCCACCGACAGCCCGGCGGCGCCCGCGCCGATCACCGCCACGTCGAAATCCGGCATGCTGTGTCGTGCCCCCTGCGGCCTGGCGGGCCCAGCGCATAGCTGCGGAACCGCCCCGAGGCCAGCGCCGCAAACCCTTCCCACCCTCTCCCCGCCCCGCGGGGGAGGGCCGGGGTGGGGGCTGCGGGGGCCCGTGCAGGCCTGCGCCCCAGGACACCGCCCGGCCCGGCGCCGACGCCCAGGGCAATCGGGTGAAAGCCTCACGCACGCCCGGACCTTCTCGAGACGGGACAAGGCGGATCGGGGAAGGGAGGGAACTCCCTTCCCCGAAACCCCAACCCACCTTGTA
>CAZMCV010000220.1:0-6010 GCA_964564645.1 uncultured Acetobacteraceae bacterium | reverse complement strand
CGGTGGCGCTGCAGCTCTTCTACGGCGGGCATCTCGACGTGATCTCGCGCCGGCTGGCCGCCGGCGTCGCCGGCGACGTCGCGATGATCGCCGAGCTCGCCCGGCGCGAGCCCGAGGACCGGGCGCTGCTGTTCCGCGAGGCCTCCTGGCGGCTCGAGCTGGCCATGGCCTTCGAGGATGGGGCGCGGCTGCAGGCCCCGGGGCGACCCGCCTGGATGCCGCTGCTGCCCCTCGAGGACGACCTCGACCGCGCGCTGCGCGAGCGGGTCCGCATGCCCTTCGACACCGACTGGGTCAGCGACCAGCGCAGCGTCATCATCCGCGTCCAGCTTCCCGACGGCGTCCTGCACGTGGAGGCGCCGCGCAAGCGCCTGTTCACGGCGACGCTCTATTTGTTCGTGATCTGGCTGGTCGGCTCCGCGCTGCTGCTCTCGGGCGTCGCGGCGCTGTTCATGAAGAACCAGGTGCGCGCGATCCGGCGCCTGGCCGGCGCGGCGGAGGCCTTCGGCCTCGGCCGCGATGTCGGCCTGATCAAGCCCGAGGGCGCGGCCGAGGTCCGCCAGGCCGCCGCCGCCTTCAACCGCATGCAGGAGCGCATCCGCCGCTTCGTGACCCAGCGGACCGAGATGCTGGCCGGCATCAGCCACGATTTGCGCACGCCGCTGACCCGCATGCGCCTCGGCCTCGCCGTGATCCCGCGCGACGCGGCGAATGACGAGGATCTCGACGCGCTGGCCGCCGATGTCGAGGAGATGGAGCGCATGATCGCCGGCTACCTCGCCTTCGCCCGCGGCGAGGGGCGGGAGCCGCCGAAGCCCGCCGACCTGGTCGCGCTGGTCGAGGAGGTGGCCGCCAAGGCCCGGCGCGCCGGCGGGCGCGTGTCGCTGACCGCGCCAGAGCGCCTGATGGTGCCGCTGCGCGCGGACGCGATCCAGCGCTGCCTCGGCAACCTGCTCGACAATGCGCGCCGGCATGCGGGGCGGGTGGAGCTGCTGGTCGAGGCGGTGCCGCGCGGCGGGGCCACGCCGGGGCGGGAGGCGGCGGAGGGCAACCGGCCGCAGCCCGCGCCCGGCTGGGCACAGGTCACGGTCGATGATGACGGCCCGGGCATTCCCGAGGCCGAGCGGGAGGAGGCCTTCCGGCCCTTCCGCAGCGGCGCCCCCGGCGGCACCGGCCTCGGGCTCGCCATCGCGCGCGACATCGCCCGCGCGCATGGCGGGGAGGTGTTGCTGGAGCGCAGCCCCCTCGGCGGGCTGCGCGCGCGGCTCAGGCTGCCGGCCTGACTGGTCGTGCAGGAACGCCCGTCAGGCTCGATCGTGCAGAAGATTTCCCGATGATTCCAAAGCGCGTTCTTTCGCAGGCTCGATGATTTCACGCGCTCCGAGTTCGGGCACCGGGGAGGGCAGGCGGAGCTGCTCCCGCTCGCGGAAGGGACGGCACAGGCGGTCCTCGGTCGCCGCCGCGGCCGGCAGGAGGCCCGCCAGCGCCAGCGCGTGCAGCCCGAGCGTCCGCGCCTTCGCGGCGGGCGAGCCATGGCGCGACGCCCAGAGCCAGGCCCGCCCCGTCGCCCGGCGCAGCGCCGCCCGGCGTTGCGCCGGGGTCAGGCCCGCGCCGTGCACCGCGAGGAAGCGCAGCAGCGCCGCGTTCACGTCGTGCAGCACCTGCGCATGGGCCTCCGACAGCCGACCCGGCGCGGCCGCGGGCGTCGCCACCACCGGCGCGTCGAGCCGGGCGATCCGCCCTCCCGCCGCCAGGCGCAGCTCCAGCGAGTAGTCCTGCACGAAGACGCCCGTGTCGCTCCCCCCGGCGGCCAGCAGCGCGTCGCGCCGCGCCATCCAGACGGAGGGCGTGGCCTGCGGCCGGCGCAGCGCGGCGGTCAGCAGGTCGAAGCGCTCGGCCTGCGGCAGGGCGGGGGTGGGCGCAGCCAGCAGCGCGGCCGGCCCGGCCTTCGGATCGTAGGTCACCTGGCGGTCCGCGGCGGCGAAGGCGGCCTCCGCGCCGGTCTCCGCCATGGCGCGTGCGAGGGCCTGCGCCGCCCAGGGCAGCAGCACGTCGTCGCTGTCGCAGAGCTTCACCAGCTCCCCGGTCGCCAGCGCGACGCCGCGGTTCAGGGTGACCGCCGGGCCGGCATTGGCCTGGCGGCGGAGGATCACGTCGCTGCGGCCGGCGGTCAGCCCTTCCAGCAGCGCGTGGGAGCCGTCGGTCGAGCCGTCGTCGACGAAGACGAACTCGTGCTCGACCCCCGGATCGCGCCGCTGCGCCAGCAGCCCGGCCCAGACATGCGGCAGGTAGTCCCGCTTGTTGTAGACGGTGACGACGAAGCTGATCCGCATCGGCGGCCTTTCCCGCGGATCGCCCTCTCCGAGAGGGGTGTCGCCCCTCCCGGGCTCACCCCGCCAAAGGCCGGAAGGCCTTCGGGAACCAACACCTTGGCTGTCTCGCGAGAATGGCAGGTCCCGGGACCTTTTCGCGCCGGCGGCGCGGCCTGTCCAGGATTCAGAACAGCGCGGCGAAGGGCAGGATGCGGACGGGGTCGCCCGGCGCCACCGCGGTGACCTCCTCGCCCAGCTCGGCGAAGGCGTCGCTCTCGGTCAGCGAGGTCAGCAGGCCGGCCCCTTCGCGGTCGAATTTGCCGGCCCGCGGCAGCGGATCGCCCGTGCCGTCGGGCGGCAGCAGCCGCACCCGCACATATTCCCGCCGCCCGGCCTTCTTGCGGTAGGCGAAGGCGGCGCGGGCGGGGAAGCGCGGCAGCGCCTCGGCCTCGGCGCCGGCCAGGCGCAGCACCAGCGGGCGCGCCAGGTGCAGGAAGGTCACCACCGCCGCCACCGGGTTGCCCGGCAGCCCGACCACCGGCGTCCCCCCCACGACCCCCATCGCCGCCGGCCGCCCGGGCTTCACCGCCAGCCGCCAGAACACCAGCCGCCCCGCGCCCTCGATGGCGGCGCGGACATGGTCCTCCTCCCCCGTCGAGACGCCGCCC
Organism: uncultured Acetobacteraceae bacterium; assembly: GCA_964564645.1. GTDB lineage: Bacteria > Pseudomonadota > Alphaproteobacteria > Acetobacterales > Acetobacteraceae > CAZMCV01. The sequence continues at coordinate 3,030 of CAZMCV010000220.1, read as the reverse complement.
GAGGTGAGCAGCAGGTCGTGCGAGCCCGCCGCGCCGCGCAGCGCCGCCTCCGTCGCCTCCGCCCGGTCGGGCAGGATGCCGAGATCGGTCGCCACGACCGGCAGGCCGGCGAGCAGCGCCAGCAGGGTGAAGCGGTTGCTGTCATAGGTCTGCGCGGGCCCGAGCGGCGCGCCCGGCGAGGCCAGCTCGTCGCCGGTCGAGAACACGCCGACGCGCAGCAGCGGCCGCACCGGCAGGCCGGCGATGCCGAGCGCGGCGGCCAGCCCGATCTCCGGCGCCCGCAGCCGCCTGCCCGCGGGCAGGGCGCGGGCGCCCTCGGGCACGTCCTCTCCCGCCGGGCGGGCATTGGCGCCCCGCGCCAGGCCGGGCGGGACGAGCACCACCGCCGCCTCGACCCGCGCATCCTCCTGCATCAGGACGGTGTCGGCGCCCGCGGGCATCGGCGCGCCGGTGAAGACGCGGATGGCCGTGCCGGGGGCGATCGGCGCCGCCCCCGCCGCGGACCCGGCCGGCAGCCGGCCAGCCAGCGCCAGGCGCGTCGCCCCGCCAAGCGGATCGAGATCGCCATGGCGGAAGGCATAGCCATCGACGGCGGCGTTGAAGAAGGGTGGCAGCGGCCGCGGCGCGACCAGGTCGCAGGCCAGCACCCGCCCGAGCGCCGCCGCGCCGAGCCCGACCACCTCGGCCGCCGCCGGGGCGGGCGCGATGCGGGCCTCGATCAGCCCCTGCGCTTCCTCGACGGAGAGCAGGGACCCGCCGAAGGCGAAGCAATCATCGGAGAGTTGCGCCATGGCCGCTCCCTCGGGGGTCTGGGCCGCGTGGAGTGTGCCGGACGGCCGGTGCCGCCTGGCGCGCTCCACGCGCCATTGTCCTGCTGGCCCGCCCCGCCCGGCCCCTGGAAACCAGGCGCGGCGATCGGACCACGGGGCGGAAGACGCCCCGGATGTTCCGGCTGCCGGGTGAGGCGGCGGCCCGGGGTCCCGCGCCGGGCCACGCCCCGCTCCGCGCTACATCCCGCCGATGTAGTTCGGCCCGCCGCCGCCCTCCGGCGTCTTCCAGTCGATGTTCTGCGTCGGGTCCTTGATGTCGCAGGTCTTGCAGTGCACGCAGTTCTGCGCGTTGATCACGAGGTGCGTCTCGCCCTCGCCGTTGCCCGCCTCGGCGCCCACGGCCTCGTAGACGCCGGCCGGGCAGTAGCGGCTCTCCGGGCTGCGGTACCTGTCCCAGTTCACGCCCTTCCAGCGGCCGGGATCCTTCAGCACCAGGTGCGAGGGCTGGTCCTCCTCGTGGTTGGTGTTCGACACGAACACCGAGGAGAGCCGGTCGAAGGTCAGCACGCCATCGGGCTTCGGGTAGTCGATCCGCGGCGCGACGGAGGCGTCCTTCAGCGTCTCGTGGTCCTGGTGGTGGGTCCAGGTCCAGGGCGCCTTGCCGCGCAGGACGTAGGTGTCGAGCGCGGCGTTCACCAGCCCGCCCCACAGCCCGTACTTGGCGAAGCCGGGGCGGATGTTGCGCACGGCGGAAAGCTCGCTCCAGACCCAGCTTTCCTTCAGCGCCGCCGGGTAGCGCTCGAGCACCGGCGGCCGCGCCCCGGCGGCCAGCGCCTCGGCCACCGCCTCGGCCGCCACCATCCCCGACTTCATCGAGGTGTGCGTGCCTTTGATCTTGGGGACGTTCAGGAAGCCGGCGCAATCGCCGATCAGCGCGCCGCCGGGGAAGACCAGCTTTGGGATCGCCTGGATGCCGCCCTCGTTCAGCGCGCGCGCGCCATAGGCGATGCGCTTGCCGCCCTCCAGCATCTTCCGCACCTCCGGATGCGTCTTGAAGCGCTGGAACTCGTCGAAGGGCGACAGCCAGGGGTTCGGGTAGTCCAGGCCGATGACGAAGCCGATGGAGACCAGGTTCTCCCCCAGCATGTAGAGCCACGACCCGCCATAGGTGTCGGATTTCAGCGGCCAGCCGGTGGAATGCCAGACCAGCCCGGGCTGGTGCTTCTCCTTCGGGATCTCCCACAGCTCCTTCATGCCGATGGCATAGGTCTGCGGCGCCGCGCCCTCGCGCAGGCCGTAGCGCTCCATCAGCCGCTTGGAGAGGCTGCCGCGGCAGCCTTCGGCGAACAGCGTGTAGGTGGCGCGCAGCTCCATCCCCGGCTGGTAGTTCGGGCCCTTCTGCCCGTTCCGCTCGATGCCCATCACGCCGGCGACGACGCCGCGGACCTGGCCGTCCTCGATGATCGTCTCGGAGGCGGCGAAGCCCGGATAGATCTCGACGCCCAGCGCCTCGGCCTTCGCGCCGAGCCAGCGGCAGACATTGCCGAGCGAGACGATGTAGTTGCCGTGATTGTCCATCTGCGGCGGCGTCGGCATCTTGAAGGCGCGCGTCGCCGTCAGGAACATGAAGCGGTCGTCCCTGGCCGGCGTCGCCAGCGCCGGCGGGTCGTCGCGCCAATCTGGGATCAGCTCATCCAGTGCGCGCGGCTCGAGCACCGCGCCCGAGAGGATGTGCGCGCCGATCTCGCTGCCCTTCTCGACCAGGCAGACCGAGGCGTCGGGCGCCAGCTGCTTGAGGCGGATCGCCGCGGCCAGGCCCGCGGGCCCGCCGCCCACGACCAGCACGTCGAACTCCATGCTCTCGCGCTGTTCCGCGGCGTCGTCCTCGGCCATGCCTGCTCCTCCTCGTTCCTGGCCCCTCTAGCCGAGGGGGAAATGGCGCGGAACCCCGCCGGCGGCCGCGCCGCGGGTGTTGCGCGCGCCGTCGCCGCGGGCGGATATGGCGCGGCATCGTCGCGGGGGGAGGGTGGCAGCGGCCGGGATGGCGGAGGATGGCGCCAGCATGGGGGCGGACCCGGCCGCGGTGGCGGCGCTGCACGCGGCGCTCCGGCTCCAGCTCGACTGGGGCGTGGACGAGGCGCTGGAGGCGGCCCCGTTGGACCGCACGGCGCCTGCGCCGCTGGCCGTTGCGGCTGCCGCTGCCGGCGCGGCGGATCCCGCCGCGACGCCGCCCCGGCCGGTGGCGGTGGCGACGTCGCGC
>CAZMCV010000219.1:0-6011 GCA_964564645.1 uncultured Acetobacteraceae bacterium | reverse complement strand
GGGAGCCGCGCATCCGCCGCAGCAAGCCGCCGTCGATGGGCGCCGAGGATTTCGCCTACATGCTCGAGGCGCGGCCGGGGGCGATGATCAACCTCGGCCAGCGGACCGCCGACCGGGGCGGCGTGCCGCTGCATCACCCGGAGTATGATTTCAACGACGACGCCTTGCCGGTCGGCGCCAGCTTCTTCGCCGCGCTGGTGGAGCAGGAGCTGCCGCGCTGAGAGTTTGTGGAAGAATGCCCGCCAGCGCCGACCTTGGAGGAAATTCTCCAATGATTTCAAGGGCTGGTTTTTCGCAGGTTCGATTTCTTCACACGCTCTGAGGTGACCCGGCCGGCCGTCGCGGCCGGCCGGTGGCGCGACGCGCCCCCTCCGTCGGCGCGGCCTTCGTCGTTTTCCTGCGCGGCCGCCGGACGTTCTTTATGCGTTTTTCATCGAACCCGGAAATACTCGCCTGACCGAGGGTAGCCCCGCCGGCATGGTGACCATGGGCCGCCTGCTCGGCCGGTCGGCGCGCCCTGGCCCGATCGAAGACGGCGAGAAGGAAGGCAACGCATGCCAAGTATCCGGGACCGGATCTGGAACGGCCGCCCCGCGCCCTGCGAGCACGACAGCCTGCCCATCGCGCGCATCGGTACGGTCCAGCCCCATGGCGTGATGATGGTGGTGGTCCCGGAGACCGGCACCGTCGAGCACGTCAGCGCGAATGTCGAGGAGATCCTCGGCGTGCCGGCGCGGTCCGTGCTCGGCCAGCAGCCGTTGGCCTGCTTCCGGGACCCCGAATCGGCGCACCGCATCGCCGATATCCTCCGCCCCGGCCGACGGTTCTTCGAGAACCCGACACCGCTGCTCGGCAATGACGGAAGACGTTTGGAGGCGATCTGCCACGTCCGGGGCGGCCGGCTCTTCATCGAGATCGAGCCCTATGTCGACGCCGACCACGACTACCAGACCATGGTCAACGCGGCGCTCGATGGCCTGTCGCGCCAGACCACGGTGGCCGGCCTGTACGAGACGGCGGCTCGGCTGATGCACTTCGTCACGCAGTACGACCGGGTGAAGCTCTACAAATTCGTATCGCACGGCCATGGCGTCGTGGTGGGCGAGCACCACGCGCCCGGCAGCCGGCTGCCGCACGCCTTCCTCGGCTACCACTTCTCCGCCTCCGACATCCCGGAATCGGCGAAGGAGATCCTGCTGACCGGCAAGACGCGCCAGAAGCCGACCCAGCGCGGCTCCGTCCCGCTGCTGACGCGCGGCCCTGGATCGGACCCAGTCGAGAGCGGCGACGTTGTCGACATGACCGATTGCTGGCTGCGCGGGATCCATCCCTGCGACAACGGCTACAACCGCAACCTCGGCGTCGGCAGCAACATCATCTTCCCGGTCTGCATCGACAACGGGCTTTGGGGCCTGTTCGTGGTGCACAACAAGGAGGAAAGGTTCCTCAACTACGACAGCCGCGTCGTGATCGAGCAGATGACGATGATGTTCGCCAGCCGCCTGGTCGAGCTGGAGGCCATCGAGTCCCGCATCGCGGAGCGCCAGGCGATCGCCCAGCGGATGGTCGGCGCGGTCGAGACGGCGCAGGGCATGCTGAGCCAGAACGGCGCCGCGCGCGGCGAGGTCGGGGCCTCCGTGCGGCTGCATGCGATGCAGGCGGTCTCGCGCCACGTCGCGGCACTGGCGCCGACCTATCTGTCGGCCACCGGCGTCGAGGTCGCCGATCCGGGCCGGCCCGAGGAACGCTTCGCCGCGGACCTGCTGCGCCTGATGGATGCGGATGGCGTGGCGGTGGTCCGCTCCGGCCCCGGCGGCCATGTGCACCTGATCGGCCAGACACCCGATCCGCTGATGGTCCGCGGCCTGGCGGCCATGTTCGGCGGCCGGCTGCCCGGCTTCGACGATGGCGGCCTGCGCGTCTTCGCGACCGATGCGCTCGGCGACCACGCCCCGCTTTCGGCCGAACAGCGCGCGGTGGCGAGCGGATTGTGCGCCGCGCCGATCGGTCATCGCGGGGACATGATCCTCTGGTTCCGGCGGGAGCGCATCGTGGACGCGGTCTGGGCCGGCCGCCGGCCGAGCGCGGCCGAGCTGCAGAGCGCGATGATGTTCAGGTCGCGCGACGATTTCGCGGCCTATCGCGCCCCGCTCGACGGGGCCTCCCGCCCCTGGCACGAATCGGAGGTCGCGCTCGCGGCACAGTTCGCGGCCTCGGTCGGCGAGATCTGGCAGCAATTCCAGCGTGTGCCGGCCGTGGCGCCGACCGCCGGATCGATCATGCACCACCACGCGAAGCCCGCCGGCTCCGCCGATGCACTGCTTCCACCGGACATGGGCGCCGCCGCCGCCTTCGCCAACCCGTCCGGCGCGGCAGCGTTCGGCGGGCGTTGGAACGCGGCGGGCTGAGGGGACCAACGATGTCGATCAACATTTCGGTCCAGGCCAATGGGCCTCAGGCCTCGGTAATGCTCCGCGGCGCGCTGGACAGCATCAGCCAGGCGAGCCTGAAGCAGCAGCTCGAACCGGTCCTCGCAAACGGCGCGATCAGCCAGATCCGCCTCGACTTCAGCGGCGTCCAGTCGATGGAAGCGGCGAGCGCCGGCATGCTGATGATGCTGAGCCACACCGCGAAGGCGCGCAGCAAGTCGCTTGGCATCTGCAATGCCAACCCGACCGTGCTGGCGCTGATGCACAAGGCGAATCTCGGGAAGGTCATCCCGATCCAGTGATCGTGGAGGCGCCGGTCATCGGCGCGGGGCCTCTTGGCCGGCCTGGTCATGGACGGGGGATTGGCGATGGATGGATCGAGGGGCGGCGCGGGCTGGGACGGCATCGACCGCCGCGGGCGCCGCCAGGCCCAGGATGAAGGCGGTGCCGCTCGGCTCGCCGAACTCGCAGGCCGCGTCATCGACGAATGCGCGCTGATCCGGAGCTCCGGGCAGACGCTCTCGAACGCGCTCGAGGTCGTGATGATGGAGGCCTGCCAGCTCTCCGTCAGCGCGACCGAGACCTCCGACCTGCTCGAGCGCTCCCAGGCGGCGGGCGAGGTGGTGCTGGGCGCGACACGGGAAATGGCCAGCCTCGCCGATACGGCGCGCGGCGAAGCGGAGCAGGCGCAGAGCCGGGCGCAGGACGGCGTGAAGTCGGTCGAGAACCTGGTGCAGACCTTCGGCACCATCGGCGGGTTCCTCGGCAGCATCAAGAAGATCGCCGGCCAGACCAACCTGCTCTCGCTCAACGCTCGGATCGAGGCGGCGCGCGCCGGCGCGCATGGCGCGGGCTTCGCCGTGATCGCGCAGGAGGTGAAGGCGCTGGCCGGGGAGACCGGCAGCCTCAGCGCCGAGATCGAGGCGCGGCTGGCCGAGCTGATCGCCGCGACCCGCAGCACCCAGTCGGACTTCCAGGCGATCGTGGCGGCGGTGAACGGCGCGGTGGCGAAGCTGGCCGAGCTGGTCGCCCGGCAAGGCACCGTCGCCGTCACCCTGTCCGACGAGCGCCAGCAGGCGGCGCAGGCGGTGGCCATGATGGCATCCGTCAACGAAGCGATGGGACGGATGCAGGCGGCCATCGGCGAAACCGGGGCGGCCTATACGCAGCTCACCTCCTCACTCGACACGCTCACGGTCTCCGCCGGGGGTGTCGCGCGGTCCGAGGATAGCGGACTGATCGACGCGGTCGTCGGAACGCGGATCGCCACGCCGGCGGTCGCGGCATGATGCCCGCACCGCACGCGGCCGCCGCCCCGCCCGCCGGCGCGCCGCTCGCCACGCCGCTCAGCCAGCGTCTGCGCCATGGCACGGCGGATTTGCATGGGCGGATCGAGCAGAACTCACGCTTCGGCCGGCTGATGAGTCCCGAACTCACGCTGGCGGAATATCGTGGCCTCGTCGAACGCCTCTATGGCCATCATGGCCCGGCGGAGGCGGCGCTGGCGGGAGCCGCACCGATGCTGCCCGTCGCACTCGACCTCCCACGGCGGCTGCGACGCGCGACACTGCTTGCCGGCGATCTGCGTGCCCTCGGCCTGTCGGTCCATGCGATCGCGGCGCTGCCCTGCTGCCTGCCCGGAACCTATGCCATCGCCACGGCGGAGGCGGCCTGGGGCACGCTCTATGTGCTGGAAGGATCGGCGCTTGGCGGGCAGGTCATTGCGCGGCACCTCGCGGCGCGGCTCGGCCTCGGCTCCACGACCGGCGCGGCCGGCATGGTCCCGCATGGCGAGGAGACCGGCATGCTCTGGCGCCGGTTCCGCCAGCTGCTCGACGAGACAGCGGTGCTGCAACCACTCGACGCCGAGGCGGTGATCGACGCCGCACGGCACGCCTTCGCCACCCTCGATGCCTGGGTGGCGGCAGCGGGCGACGCCTGATGCCCTGGGATGCGCCTCGCGGCCTGATCGAGACGCTGGACGGCACGGCAAGGCAACTGGCCGACCAGGCGGCGACGGCCGAGGGGGCGGTCGCGGTCATGATGCCCGACTGGCTGGCCGAGGCCAGGCGCGCGGGCACGCTGCGGCGCCCGATCGCCTGGCGGAACACGCTGCTGCGCACGCCGCTCTGGCGCCGCCTGCATGTCGAGTACTTCGAGATCCCCGGCGAGATCGGCGTGATCCATGTCTGCGCCTTCCCCGATCCCGGGCTGGCCCTGCCGATCCTCGGCTTCGACATCGTCGCGGGGCAGGCGCGCGCGACGGGCTGCTTTCTCGACCTCTCGCCGACGGTGCCGGCGGCGATGCCGGTGACCGAAGGCTGGGTGCGCGACCTTGCGCCGCTGCGTGCCGACCTGGGAGAGGCGCGGCCGCTGCCCGATTGGGCGTCCGCCATCTTCTCGCCCCATGCCGTGGCGGTGCGGCCACGCGACCCCGACGAGGTCGGGGCGGGGCTTGCGCTCGGCGCGGCCACGCTCGCGCGGATGCTCCGCCTCGGCGCCGCTGCGCCTGCCGAGCCGGGGGCGATGCGCGCCGCCGCTGCGCGCTACGTCGATGGGCAGCGGCGGAACGAGCGGACGCGGCGCATGCTGGCCGCCTGCGTCGGTGCCACACTCGCCGATCGCTTCATCGCGGATTGCCTGTTCCCGCTACCCGATGATGGCCGGGGGGCGCCACGGACATGAACGCCGGGTCACCGGAACTCCTCGATATTCTCTCGACCGAGTCGCCGGCCACGCCGGAGCGCGCGCAACCTTCGCCCGGGACGGTCGCCGAGATCGTCACGCGGGCCCTGGACGAGGCCGGCACGGTCGCCGCGCTGCTCGTCGCGGACGCGGCAGGCGGCGGTGGTGCCCCGCGGCTGCTCTGGGCGAACGCGTCGCTCCAGCAGCTGCTCGGCTTCGACGCCATGGCCGATCCCGATCGCGCCGTCACCGCCCTGCTCGGGGAACTCGCCGACCAGGACGCGTCCTGCCTGGCAAAGGCCTTCGCCGGGACTGCGCAGGGCCGGGACCTGACGATCCGCCGGGCGGAGGGGCTGCCGCGCACGCTCGGTGTCCGCCTCGTTCCGGTTTGCGCCGCGGAAGGCGGTGCCCCGCAGATCATCCTGCTCGGCCGCGACGTGACGGAGCACCGCCGCCAGGCGGCGGCCGAGGCACGGACCCGCCTGCTGCTCTTCTCCGCCCTCGCCTCCGCCGGGGTGGCGCTGCTGGTCTGCACGCCGGACGGGCGGCTCGCCTTCGTCAATCCGCAGATGACGGAGATGCTCGGGCATCCGAACGGCGCGCTGAACGGGATCGAGCTGACGGAGATCCTTCACCCGGCGGACGCGGCCCGGCTGCGCGCGCAGCAGACCGCGCAGGACCGCGACCCGCGTCCCTTCGACCTGCCGCTCCGCCTGATCCGCGCCGACGGGACGGAGCTGCTGGCGCGGATGCATGCGCGCCTGATCGAACGGCCGGAGATCGGCCGGCTGCGGATCTGCACGCTGATCCCGGACGCGCCGGCGACGCAGCCCGCGCTGCACCGCGGGCCGCTGATGCTGGCGACCAGGCTGGAACTCGCCGGCCTCGCCGCCTCGG
>CAZMCV010000218.1:0-6053 GCA_964564645.1 uncultured Acetobacteraceae bacterium | reverse complement strand
CGAGGATTGGGGCGGCGCCTGGCTCGCCGCCAATGGCGCCGGCTCGGGGGCCTACCGCATCGACCCCGCCACCTACCGCCAGCGCAACGCCCTCGACCTCGAGCGCTTCCCCGGCCATTTCATGGGCTGGGGCCACAACCAGCGCCCGATCGACCAGGTGCGCGTCCGCCCGGTGATGGAGACCAGCACGCGCGTCCTGGCGCTGATGCGTGGCGAGATCGACGCGACCGACAGCTACCTGCCGACCGACCAGGTGGAGCGCGTGGACCGCAACGCCCGCACCCGCGTCGCCAAGGACGAGAGCATGCGGATCTTCATCATCCGTATGAACAACCAGAAGCCGCCCTTCGACAACCGCGACGCCCGGCTCTGCTTCGCGCATGCCTTCAACTACCAGGGCTTCAACGAGGTGATCCTGAAGGGGCTGGTCGTGCGCAACGCCGGCCCCAACCCGAACAACCTGTGGGGCAACCCGCCGAGCCTCCAGCCCTATGCCTATGACCCGGCAAAGGCGAAGGAGCATTGCGACAAGGCGCGCGCCGCCGGTGCCCCGATCGGGCGCGAGATCGAGATCCACATCCAGTCCGAGCTCGACCAGACCGTGCAGGCGGCGCAGATGTTCCAGGCCGACCTGCGCAAGCTCGGCGTGAACCTGAAGATCGTGCCCAGCACCTGGCCGGTCATCACCGGCTCGGTCGGGCAGGTGGCGACCACGCCCGACATGTGGATCCACTGGATCAGCGCCTACTTCATCGATCCCGAGAACTGGATCGGCCAGACCTATGACAGCCGCTTCCACGGCACCTGGAAGGCCTCCGCCTGGTACCGCAACCCGAAGGTGGACGAGCTGCTGACCAAGGCGCGCACCACGGTCGACCAGGCGCAGCGGCAGGCGCTCTATGCCGAGGCGACCTCGCTGGTCGTCGCCGACAGCCCCGACATCTGGGTCTACAACACGGTGAACCTGCGCGGCCTGACCCGCCGCGTGCAGGGCTACGCCTTCTCGCCCGTGGGATCGGGCGGGGAGCTCAGGACCATGTGGCTGGAGAACTAGGCCAGCGGGGATGGGCCGCTACGTCCTGCGCCGGGTGCTGCTGGCGATCCCGGCGCTGTTCGGGCTGATCCTGCTGACCTTCGTGCTCACGCGGGTGATCCCGGCGGATCCCGCGGCGACGCTCGCGGGCGATTCCGCGACGCCGGCGATGCTCGCGCAGATCCGCGCGCAGTACGGGCTCGACCGGCCGCTCTGGGAACAGGCCTTCATCCATGTGCGCCAGGTGCTGACCGGGGATCTCGGCAATTCGATCTTCTCCGGCCGACCGGTGCTGGAGGAGATCGCCTTCCGCCTGCCCGCGACGCTCGAGCTGACCTTCGTCGCGCTGCTGCTGGCGACGGGGCTCGGCATCCCGCTCGGGCTGCTGGCGGCGCTGAACCACAACGGGCCGGTGGACCACCTGGTGCGGCTGCTGTCGGTGGGCGGGCTTGCCATTGCCTCCTTCTGGCTGGCGATCATGCTGCAGCTGGTCTTCGCGATGGATCTCGACCTGCTGCCGCTGCGCGGGCGCATCGATGTCGCGCTCGGCGCGCCGCCGCAGGTCACGGGCTTCTTCCTGATCGACAGCCTGCTGGCCGGACGGTGGGACCTGTTCGTGGACGCGGCCCGGCACCTGGTGCTGCCCGCCGTCACGCTCAGCCTGCCGGGGCTGGCGACCATCGCGCGCTTCACGCGCTCGGGCGTGCTGGAGACGCTGCAGAAGGATTTCGTGCTCTATGCGCGGGCGGCCGGCTATTCGCGCTTCCGGCTGGCGACGATCTACGTGCTGCGCAACGCCGTCACGGTCACCGTCACCCAGATCGGGCTGCTGTTCGGCGCGCTGATCTCGGGCGCCGTGGCGGTGGAGGCGATCTTCGACTGGCCCGGCCTCGGCACCTATGCGGTACAGGGCATCCTGGCCGCCGACTACAAGGCGCTGCTGGCGGTGACGCTCGTCGTCGGCGTGGTCTATGCGGTGGTCAACGTGCTGGTCGATGTCGCGCAGGCGCTGATCGATCCGCGCGTGGCGGAGACCGGGCGGTGAGCGGCCTGCTCAAGCTGCTGCGCGATCCGGTGGCGACCTTCGGGCTGGCCATCGTGGTCTTCGCCGGGCTGGTGGCGATCTTCGCCCCCTGGCTCGCGCCCTACCCGGACGATGCCTTCGAGAGCCATCTGCTGCAGCGGCTGCGCGCGCCCTCGGCCGAGTTCCCCTTCGGCACCGACAATCTCGGCCGCGACATCCTCTCCCGCGTCATCCTCGGCGCGCGCAGCGCCTTCGCGGTGGCGGTCGCGGTGGTCTTCGCCTCCATGCTGATCGGCGTGCCGCTGGGGCTGGTGGCGGGCTGGCGCGATGGCTGGCTGTCCGATGTGCTGATGCGCGTCACCGACGTGTTCCTCGCCGTGCCGCAGCTGATCCTCGCCCTGGCGCTCGGCCAGCTCATGGCGCCCGGCCTGACCACGGCGATGGTGGCGCTGGCCCTGACCTATTGGCCCTTCTTCGCCCGCACGGTCTTCGCCGAGACGCGCCGGCTGCGCACCAGCCTCTTCGTCGACGCGCTGGCCGGCATCGGCGCGCACCCGGCGCGGATTCTGCTGCTGCATGTGCTGCCCAACGCCGCGCCGGCGATCCTGGTGCGCGCGACGATCGGGATGGGCTTCACCATCCTGACCGCGGCCATCCTCGGCTTCCTCGGTGTCGGCGCCGCGCCGCCCTCGCCCGATTGGGGCCTGGCGGTCGCCGAGGCGCGGCAGCACCTGCCGGAGGCCTGGTGGTTCCCGACCTTCCCCGGCCTCGCCATCCTGTTCCTCGTGCTCGGCTTCAACCTGGTCGGCGACGGCTTGCGCGACGCCGCCGATCCGCGCCTGCGCCGGAGCCGCCGATGACCCCCGCGCTCTCCGTCGAGGGGCTCGCCGTCCATATCCGCGGCGACCATGGCATGGCGCGCATCCTCGACGACGTCGCGCTGACCGTGCCGCGCGGCGCGACGGTCGGCGTGGTGGGGGAGAGCGGCTGCGGCAAGTCGACCCTGCTGCGCGCCATCCTCGGCATCCTGCCCCGCGGCGCCACGGTGCCGCGCGGCGCGATCCTGTTCCAGGGCGAGGACATCCTGACGGACCGCGCGGAATCCGCGCGCGGCCGCATCGGCTTCGTGCCGCAGGATCCCTACCTGTCGCTCAACCCCGTGTTCCGCGCCGGCGACCAGATCCTCGAGATCATGCGCCACCACGCCCCGGGCACGCGGCGCGACCACATCGCCAAGCTGATCGAGCTGTTCCGCGCCGTGCAGCTGCCGGAGCCCGAGGCGGCGCTGGCGAAATACCCGCACCAGTTCAGCGGCGGCCAGCGCCAGCGCCTGCTGATCGCGGCGGCGCTCGCCTGCGATCCGGCGCTGGTGGTGGCGGACGAGCCCACGACGGCGCTCGACGTGACCACGCAGCGCGAGATCCTGGCGGTGTTGCGCCGGCTGACGGAGGCGCGCGGCCTGTCGCTGCTGTTCGTCACGCATGATTTCGGCGTGCTCGCCGCGCTCTGTGACCAGGTGGTGGTGCTCTATGCCGGGCGCGTCGCCGAGGCCGGGCCGACGCGCGCGGTGCTGGACGACCCGCGCCATCCCTACACGCGCATGCTGCTGGCCTGCCATCCGGACCGGTCGGAGGCGCTGCTCGGCATCCCCGGCACGGTGCCGGCGGCGACCGCGCAGCCCGAGGGCTGCCGCTTCCATCCGCGCTGCCCGATCGCGCGCGCAGGCTGCGCCGCCGCGCCGCCGCCCATGGTCCCGCTCGGCGCCGGCCGCGCCGTCGCATGCCCCTTCCATGCGGAGGAGATGGCGCTTGCCTGAGATCCTCGGCGCCTCCGGCCTGGTGGTGACGCTCGGCGCGCGCCGCGGGCTGCTGCGGCACGAGGCCGGGGTGCGCGCGGTCGATGGCGTCGACCTCTCGATCGCCGCGGGCGAGACCTTCGGCGTGGTCGGCGAGAGCGGCTGCGGCAAGACGACCCTGGCGCGCACCCTGCTCGGCCTGCAGCGCGAATCCGCCGGCACGATCCGGCTGGAGGGGCAGGACGTCTCCGACCAGGACCGCGCGGCGGCGCGGCGCGCGCGCGCGGCGGTGCAGTATGTGCACCAGGATCCGGGCGCGGCGCTCGATCCCTGGTGGCGGGTGGGCGCGACGCTCGCCGAGGGGTTGAAGATCCATGGCGTCGCCGACATGGCGGAGCGCGCCGCGCGCATCGCCGAGATGCTCGCCGCCGTCGGCCTCGACCCCGCCTTCGCCGAGCGCTACCCGCATGAGCTCTCGGGCGGGCAGCAGCGGCGCATCGGGCTCGCGCGCATCCTGCTGCTGCGACCGAAGGTCGTGATCCTGGACGAACCGACCGCCGGCCTCGACCTCTCGGTGCAGGCCGCCGTGCTGCGGCTGCTGCGCGACCTGCGCGGGCGGTTCGGGCTGACCTACCTGTTCATCTCGCACGACCTCTCGGTGGTGCGCCGCGTCTGCGACCGGGTGGCGGTGATGTATCTCGGCCAGGTGGTGGAGCAGGGCACGGCGCGCCAGCTCTTCGAGGCGCCGCGCCACCCCTATACGCGCGCGCTGCTGGCCGCCGCGCCGCGGCTGGATGGCGCGCCGGCGGGGCCCGCGCTGCCGGGCGACCCGCCCTCGCTGCGTGCCATCCCCGGCGGCTGCCGCTTCCATCCGCGCTGCGTCCTCGCCGTCGCGCGCTGCGCGGCGGAGGCGCCGGCGACGGAGCAGGCCGCGCCCGGCCATGGCGTCGCCTGCCATCGCTGGCGCGAGACGGCGCTTGCGGAAACGCCCGTCGCGGCCGAGGCTTCGGCATGATCTGCGATCCCGTCAGCCTCGAGATCATCCGCGGCGCGCTGCGCGCCGCCCAGGGCGAGATGGAGGCGCTGCTCGAACGCACCGCCATGTCGGCCTTCATCCGCGAGAAGAAGGATTTCTACACCGCGATCTTCGATGCCGACGGCGCGATGGCGGTCGGGTCCGACCTGCCGATCTTCGGCGACATCGTCGGGCCCGTCAGGCAGCACTACCCGCTCGAGACGATGCGGGAGGGCGATCTCTACTGGTACAATGACTGCTACGGCAGCCGCGGCGCCGTCTCCCACTCCAACGACCAGGTCTTCCTGGCGCCGGTCTTCCAGGGCGGCGCGCGGGTCGGCTTCGTCATGGGCTGGGCGCATTTCTCCGACATCGGCGGACTCAGGCCCGGCTCGCTGAGCCCCGACGCCACCGACCATTTCCAGGAAGGCATCATCATCCCGCCGGTCCGCCTGATGCGCGACGGCGCGACGAACGAGGACCTGCTGCGGGCCTTCTGGCGCAACAGCCGCTTCCCCGTGCAATCCCAGGGCGACACGCGCGCGCTGATGGCCTCCGTGCGCCTCGGCGAGGCGCGGCTGGCCGAGATCGCCGGCCGCTTCGGCCCGGCGGTGCTGGCCGACGCGCTGCGCCAGCTTCTCGACCGCACGCGGGAGACGGTGCGCGCCAAGCTGCGCGCGACCTTCCCCGTCGGCACCACGCGCTTCACCGACGCGATCGACAGCGACGGCCAGGGCAACGGCCCCTTCCGCCTGCGCCTGGCGCTGACCCGCACGCCGGAGGACCGCTTCCTGCTCGACGCGACGGAGACGGACGACCAGGCGCCAGGCCCGGTGAACCTGCTGATGCACCCCGATGTCCCGGGGATGGCGCTCGGCCTCTATTTCCTCCAGGGCGAGCCGGGCCAGGTGCTGAACGCCGGCGGGCCGCGCGCCCTCGATGAGGTGCGGCTGCGCGAGGGCTCGCTGCTCTGGCCGCGCGCGCCGGCGCCGCTCGGGCTGCGCGGCATCACCATGATGCGCCTGCTCGCGGCCTTCCACGGGCTGGTGGCGGTCGCGCGCGGCGGCGAGGCGCCGGCGGCGCATTCCGCCTATGTCGTGCTGGCGCTGCGCGGCGACCATGAAGGCAAGACCTTCCTGCTGACCGATGGCGTCGGCGTCGGCTATGGCGCGCGGCCCTTCGCCGA
>CAZMCV010000217.1:0-6070 GCA_964564645.1 uncultured Acetobacteraceae bacterium | reverse complement strand
CCATCTTGAGGATCTGGAAGGGCTGCGGGCTGCCCATCAGCGGCTGCACGTCGCGGACGGGGCGGATATCCACCTGGCTGCCCGGCAGGAACGCGACCGCGCCGCCGAGGTCCACGGTGAAGCCGCCCTTGACGCGGCCGAAGATCACGCCGTTGACGCGCTGGTTCGCCTGGAACGCCTTCTCGAGGTTGGTCCAGGCCTCCTCGCGCCGCGCCTTCTCGCGCGACAGCACGATGGAGCCGTCGCGGTCCTCGTAGCGCTCGACGAAGAGCTCGATGACGTCGCCGGGCTTGATCTCCGGCTTCTGCCCCGGCGGGGCGAATTCCTTGAGGGGAACGCGCCCCTCGCTCTTCAGCCCGACATCGACGACGGCGAAATCGGCTTCCAGCCGGATGATCCGGCCGCTGACCACGGAACCGGCGAAGCCGGTGTCGGGGCCGAGGGTGGCGTCGAGAAGGGCTGCGAAATCCTCGACGCCCGAGGCATGGTCGAGGGTGGTGGCGGATGCCATGCGGTTGCGTGTTCCTGACGGTCCGTCCCGCGGCGCGCGGAACGATGCGGTCTGCGCCCCCGGGACGGGCCCGGACACGACGTGGCGCCGGCGGCCCTGGCGGCGCGCGCGGCAGCCCTGATGGAAAGGGCGGTGGGGGGGCCGGCCCCGGGTTCCAATCGCTGGACGACCGGTGGCTGAACCCGCCAAGCGCAGGATGCGCGGCCCCGAAGGCCGCGCTCCCCGCGCGCCAACTAGAGACAGGATCGGCCGACCGTCAAGCGAAATGTCGCCCGACGGAACCGCCGCTCACGCTTCGAGCGCGCGGCGCACCAGTCGGAGCGCCGCCGCGAAGGCGGCCTCCGCATCCATCTCCGTGGTGTCGAGCATCAGCGCATCCGGCGCCGCGGCCATGGGCGCCACCGGGCGGCCGGCATCCCGCGCGTCGCGCGCGAGCAGCTCGGCCTCCACCCGCGCCGGATCGGCCTCGGCGCCGCGCTGCCGCAATTCCAGCGTCCGCCGCCGCGCCCGCTCGGCGACGCTCGCCGTGACGAACAGCTTCACGCTCGCATCGGGGAAGACGACGGTCCCGATGTCGCGCCCGTCCAGCACCGCGCCCCGGCCGCGCCCGAAGCGGCGCTGGAAGTCGAGCAGGGCGGCGCGCACGCCGGGCAGGGCGGCGACGATCGAGGAGGCCCGGTCGGCGGCCGGCCCGCGCAGGTCGGGCCGGTCGAGATCGGCCGGGGTCAGGGCGCGCGCCTCCGCCTCGGCCGCGACCGGGTCCGCCGGATCGGCCCCGCGATCCAGCACGCGGCGCGCGACCGCGCGGTAGAGCATCCCGGTGTCGAGATGCGGCAGGCCGAGCTCGGCCGCCAGCCGCCGCGCCAAGGTCCCCTTGCCGGAAGCGGCCGGGCCGTCCACGGCGATCACCAGCGGGGTCACGGCGCGCGGATCGCCTCGTCCCCGGCCGCGCGGTTCACCAGCGTGGCGAAGCCCGGGAAGCTCGTCTCGATGAAGGCCGCGTCGTCCACCGCCACCGGCGCCCGCGCGGCCAGCCCCATCACCAGCGCGCTCATCGCGATACGGTGATCCATATGGGTCTCGACCGTGCCGCCGCCCGGGATCGCGCCGCCGGTGCCATGGACGATCAGGTCGTCCCCGTCGATCTCCGCCCGCACCCCGGCGCTGGCCAGCAGGCCGGCGGTGGCGGCCAGGCGGTCGCTCTCCTTCACCCGCAGCTCCTTCAGGCCGCGCATGCGCGTCATCCCCCGCGCGCCCGAAGCGGCGACGGCGAGGATCGGGTATTCGTCGATCATCGAGGGCGCCCGCCCGGGCGGCACCTCCACCCCCCGCAGGTCGGAATGCGCCGCCACCAGGTCGCCGACCGGCTCGCCGCCCTCGGTCCGGGCGTTCTCGATCGTCAGCTCCGCGCCCATCTCGCGCAGCGTGGCGAAGAGCCCGGTGCGCAGCGGGTTGAGCCCGACATTGGCGATGGTCAGGCGCGAGCCCGGGACCAGCAGCGCCGCGACCAGCAGGAAGGCGGCGGAGGAGGGGTCGCCGGGGACCAGGATCGGCGCGGCGACGAGCTCGGGCTGCCCCTCCAGCTCGATCACGCGGCCCGCGCCCTCCTCGGCCACGCGTACGGTCGCGCCGAAATGGCGCAGCATGTTCTCCGTGTGGTCGCGGGTCGGCTCGGGCTCGACCACCCGCGTCGTGCCGGGGGCGCAGAGGCCGGCGAGCAGGCAGGCGCTCTTCACCTGGGCCGAGGCGACCGGAAGCCGGTAGTCGAGCGGCAGCGGATCGACCGCGCCCTGGACCGCCAGCGGCAGGCGCCCGCCCTCCCGGGTCCAGAACCGCGCACCCGTGGCCGAGAGCGGCTCGGTCACCCGCTTCATCGGGCGACGCCGGAGCGAGGCGTCGCCGGTCATGACCGAGAAGATGGGATGCCCCGCCAGCAGGCCGCAGAGCAGCCGCGCCGCGGTGCCCGAATTGCCCATGTCCAGCACGTCCGCGGGCTCGACCAGCCCGCCGATGCCGCGCCCGGAGACGCGCCAGCGCCCGGCGGCGGCGTCCAGCCGCTCCACCTCCGCGCCCAGGGCGCGCATGGCCGCGGCGGTGCGCAGCACGTCCTCGCCCTCCAGCAGCCCGGAAATCTCGGTGGTGCCGACGGCCAGGGCACCGAACATGAGCGAACGGTGGCTGATGGATTTGTCGCCCGGGACCGCCAGGCGGCCGGAAAGCGGCCCCGGGGGCCGGTGGGCGCGGAGGGGCGTCGCGCCGGCCGGCGCGACGATCGCCTCGGGGGCGGGATGGGGCATGGCGCATCGGCGTTTGACATGCGGCGGTCCGCGTGGCAATCGCGCCGACCTTTCCTGGCCTGCCCTCCGGGCAGGCCCGATGCCCCGCGTGCCAGTGGCCCCCGCGTGCCCCTGGCCACGGGGCCGAACGAGGTAACCCATGGCCAAGCCCGAGCTGGGCATGAAGCGCACCTGCGTCGCCTGCGGCACGCGCTTCTACGACCTGACCCGCACCCCGATCATCTGCCCGAAATGCGGCACCGAGCAGCCGGCGGAGCAGCCGCGTTTCCGCCGCCCGGGCGGAGGCGGCAGCGCCGCCGCCGCCGAGGAGAAGCTCAAGCGCCGCGTCGTCGTCGCCGCCCCGGAGCTGGAGGGCGAGGATGTCGAGCTCGAGGATGTCGAGGACGTGGAGACCGTCGAGGACGCGGAGGAGCTCGAGGACGAGTCCGAGGCGATCACCGAGGAGATCGAGGTCGAGGGCGACCGCGACGAGGAGACCTGAGAGTTTGTGAAGGCCTGCCCGTCAGCCCCGACCCTGGAGGATCTTCTCCGACGATGCCGGCGGGCGTTCCCTCGCAGATCCGATTCCGTCGCCGGCGCTGACCCCCGCCCAACCTCCTGCGCGCGGGGCAGGGCGCCGCCGGGGATGCGCCGGTGCCGACCGGCCCGGGTGCCGGCATGAGGCAGGCGATCGCCGCGCCCCCGCCGCCGGCCGATCCCGCCCCGCGGGTGGAGGTTGAGGTCGCGGCTGGCGGCCTGCTGCTGACCCGCCTGATGCTGCGGGACATGCGCAGCTGGCAGGCGCTGACCGTCCCCTTCCGGGGCGCCATCGTGGTGGTCACCGGCGAGAACGGGGCGGGCAAGACCAACCTGCTGGAGGCGATCAGCCTGCTCTCCCCCGGCCGCGGCCTGCGCGGGGCGCGGCCCGCCGACCTCGCCCGCCGGCCGGGGCCGGAGGACGCGCCGCGGCCCTGGGCGGCCTCGGGCCGGTTCGAGGGGCCCTGGGGCGGCTTCGACATCGGCACCGGGACGCCCGAGGGCGGGCCGCTCGACCGGCGGACGATCCGCCTCGACGGGGTCACCCTGAAATCCCAGGCGGAGCTGGCCGAGCGGGTCGCCGCCGTCTGGCTCACCCCGCAGATGGACCGGCTGTTCCAGGACACCGCCGGCGAGCGCCGCCGCTTCCTCGACCGGCTGGTCTGGGCGCTCGAGCCGCATCACGCCCGCGAGGTCGCCGCCTACGACAACGCCATGGCGCAGCGCAACCGCCTCCTGCTCGCCGAGCGGCGGGAGGGCAGGCCGGCCGATCCCGCCTGGCTGGCGGCGCTGGAGGACGCAATGGCGCGCCACGGCGTCGCCGCCACCGCCGCGCGGCGCGGCATGGTCGCGCGGCTGAACGGCGCGCTGGCGGGGGGCATCACGGGCCGCTTCCCGGCCGCCCGCCTGGCGCTGGCCTGCGGGGTCGCCGCGGCGCTGGACGCGGCGCCGGCCCTGGCGGTGGAGGAGGGGTTGCGTGCCGGCTGGGCGGCGGCGCGGCGGCGCGACGCGGCGGCCGGTGCGACCATCGAGGGGCCGCATCGGGCCGATCTGGGCTTCCTGCACCTCCCGAAGGGCCTTCCCGCCGCGCTCTGCTCGACCGGCGAGCAGAAGGCGCTGCTGGTCGCCGTGGTGCTCGGCCACGCCGCGCTGATCGCCACCGCGCGGGGCTTCGCGCCGTTGCTGCTGCTGGACGAGGTCGCCGCCCATCTCGACGCGCCGCGGCGGGAGGCGCTGTTCGACGCGCTGGCGGCGCTGCCGGGCCAGGCCTTCCTGACCGGCACGGATGCCGGGATCTTCGCCCCGCTGCGCGGCCGCGCCGAGGGCTTCCGCGCGGCGCCCGGGGCGCTGGTCCCCGATGCCGGCCTCCCCTGGCCCTAAGCCCCGGTATTCCCTATATATGGGGGCCTGCCCAGAACCGCATCCGAAGCTGAATCCGAGGAGTATGCCGCCGGCATGAGTGACGCCGCCGCGCGCGCCGAACCCACCCCGCCGAACGGCAATGGCCAGGGCGGGGACGACTACAACAGCGCCTCCATCACCGTCCTCCGCGGGCTCGAGGCGGTCCGCAAGCGACCGGGCATGTACATCGGCGACACCGATGACGGCTCCGGCCTGCATCACATGGCCTTCGAGATCATCGACAACGCCGTGGACGAGGCCCAGGCGGGCTTCGCCACGCGGGTCGAGGTCACGCTGAACGGCGACGGCTCCGTCACCGTGCGCGACGACGGCCGCGGCATCCCCGTCGACATCCACGAGGAGGAGGGGATCTCCGCCGCCGAGGTCGTGCTGACCCGCCTGCATGCCGGCGGCAAGTTCAACCAGAACTCCTACAAGGTCTCGGGCGGCCTGCACGGCGTCGGCGCCGCCGTGGTCAACGCGCTGTCGGAATGGATGGACGTGAAGATCTGGCGCGGCGGCGTCGAGCACTTCATCCGCTTCGAGCATGGCGAGACGGTGCAGCCCCTGAAGGTGGTGGGCCCGTCCGAGGAGCGCGCCGGCACCGAGGTCACCTTCAAGCCCTCCTCGGGCACCTTCACGAAGACCGAGTACGATTTCGCGGTGCTGGAACGGCGCCTGCGCGAGCTGGCCTTCCTGAATTCCGGCCTCGCCATCAGCCTCAAGGACGACCGCCACGTCCCGGCGCAGGAGGTCTTCTTCCAGTTCCGCGGCGGGCTCGTCGCCTTCGTCGAATGGCTCGACCAGGGCAAGGAGCCGCTGTTCCGCCCGCCGATCTCGCTGGTCAGCAAGGACACCGACATCGGCATCCGCGTCGAACTGGCGATGTGGTGGAACAACTCCCCGCGCGAGGTCGCGCTCTGCTTCACCAACAACATTCCGCAACGCGACGGCGGCACCCACCAGGCCGGCTTCCGCCAGGCGCTGACCCGGATCGTGATGAAATACGCCGAGGAGCTGGCGAAGAAGGAGAAGGTCGAGCTGATCGGCGACGACATGCGGGAGGGGCTGACCGCCGTCCTCTCGGTGAAGGTGCCGGATCCGAAATTCAGCTCCCAGACCAAGGACAAGCTGGTCAGCAGCGAGGTCCAGCCGGTGGTGCAGATGGCCGTCGCCGACGCGCTGACCCACTGGTTCGAGACCCACCCGAAAGAGGCGAAGAACGTCCTCGAGCAGGTCGTCCTCGCCGCCGCGGCGCGCAAGGCCGCGCAGCTGGCGCGCGAGAAGGTCGGGCGGAAGAACGCGCTCGACATCTCGACCCTGCCCGGCAAGCTCGCCGACTGCC
>CAZMCV010000216.1:0-6144 GCA_964564645.1 uncultured Acetobacteraceae bacterium | reverse complement strand
CCCCTGGGGCGCGGCGATCGACTTCCGCCGCCGGGAGGTGCGCAGCTACTTCGAGGAGAACGCGCTCTACTGGCTGAACGAGTACCGCTTCGACGGGCTGCGCCTCGATGCGGTGCATGCCATCGCCGAGGCGGCCTGGCTCGATGCGCTGGCGGCGCGCATCCGGCGGGAGATCCCGGACCGGCACGTGCATCTGGTGCTCGAGAACGAGCACAACGCGGCCCGCCACCTGAAGCCGTCCGGCGGGTTCGATGCGCAGTGGAACGATGACGGCCACAACGTGCTGCACCCGCTGCTGACCGGCGAGACCGAGGGCTACTACGAGGATTTCCACGAGGAGGGCGCGGCCGGGCTGGCGACCGTGCTCGCGCAGGGCTTCCTGTTCCAGGGCCAGCACTCGCCGCATCGCGGCGGCCCGCGCGGCGAGCCCTCCGCGCACCTGCCGCCGACCGCCTTCGTGCTGTTCCTGCAGAACCACGACCAGGTCGGAAACCGCGCCTTCGGCGAGCGCCTCGACCGCCTCGCGCACCCGGACGCGCTCGCGGCGGCCTCCGCGCTGCTGCTGCTCTCGCCGCAGATCCCGCTGCTGTTCATGGGCGAGGAATGGGGCGCGAGCGCGCCCTTCCTGTTCTTCACCGACCACAATGCCGAGCTCGCGCCGCTGGTGCGCGACGGCCGGCGGCGCGAATTCGCGAAATTCGCCGCCTTCCAGGATCCCGAGCGGCGCGAGCGCATTCCCGACCCGAACGACCAGGCGACCTTCGACGCCTCCATCCCCGATCCGGCCGAGGCCGAGCGCGCGCCGCATGCTTCGGTCCTGGCCCGGCACCGCCAGCTGCTTGCCCTGCGCCACGCCCAGATCATCCCGCGCCTGCCCGGCACCCGCGCCCTCGGCGCCCGGGCGGTGGGGGAGGCGGCGGTGCTGGCCCGCTGGCGGCTCGGCGACGGCGCCGTGCTCGCCATCGCCTGCAACCTCGGGCCCCGCCCCGCCGCCTGCGCCGCCGCCGGCGAGGTGCTGTTCGAGGGTACCGCCGGGGCCGCGGCATCGCTCGCCGCCGGCACAATGCCACCCCGTTGCGCCGTCGCGCTGATCGAGGCCACCGTGCCCGACGCCACCGGCCGCGCGGACGGGCCGATGCTGAAAGGACCGGGATGACGGCCGAGGACGATGCGCTGCGCTCCCTCGCGGAGGAAGCCGGCATCCAGACCGAGTGGCGCGACGTGCGCGGGCAGGACCGACATGTCGCGCCGGAGACGCTGCGCGCGGTCCTCGCCGCGATCGGGCTGCCCGGGCCGATCGCGGAGGCCCGCGAGGCGCTGGCGCAGCGCGCGGAACGCCTGCCGCCGCTGCTTACCCTGACCTGCGGTCCCGACGGCGCCGCGGTGCCGGGGGCGAAGCCCGGGCATCTCTATCGCCTCGACCTCGAGGGTGGCGGCCACCGGGACGGGCGGCTGGAAGCCGGCTGGGGCGGGGAGGCGCGGCTGCCGGCGCTGGACGTGCCGGGCTATCACCGCCTGGCGCTCGATGGCGGCCACACCATGGTCGCCGCGGCGCCGCCGCGCTGCGCGACGCTCGCCGATCTCGGGGCCGAGCGGCACCTTGGCGCCGCCCCCTGGGGCCTCGCCGTGCAGATCCCCTCCCTGCGGCGGCGGGGCGATCTCGGCATCGGCGATTTCGGCTCGGTCGCGGCCTTCGCGCGGGCGGCGGCGCGGCGCGGCGCGGCGGCGCTGGCGGTCAGCCCGGCGCATGCGCTGTTCAGCGCCGATGTGGACAAGTACGGGCCCTACGCGCCGTCGACCCGCCTGCATCTCAACCTGCTGCTGGCCGATCCGGAGGCCGCGCTGGGCCGGCTGCCCGACGCGCCCGGCGGGGGCGACGACCCGCCGCTGATCGACTTTCCCGCCGCCGCGCGCCGCAAGCTCGACCGGCTGCGCCGCCTGTTCGCGACCGCCGCCGCCGACCATCCCGACTTCGTCGCCTTCCGCAGCGAGGCCGGCCCGACGCTCGAGGATCATGCGCGATTCGAGGCGCTGCACGCGCATCTGTTCGGCCGTGACCCCGCGCTGTGGCACTGGCGTTCCTGGCCGGAATCGCTGCGCCGCCCCGACGCGCCCGGCGTCGCGCAATTCGCCCGCGACAACCCAAACGAGGTCGCGTTCCACGCCTTCGGGCAATGGCTCGCCGACGCCTCCCGCGGGGCGGCGCAGCGCGCGGCGCGGGAGGCGGGGATGCCGATCGGGCTGATCGCCGACCTCGCCGTCGGCACCGATGGCGGCGGCAGCCATGCCTGGTCGCACCAGCGCGCCATCCTGCCCGGGGTGAGCGTCGGCGCGCCGCCCGACATCTTCTCCCCGCTCGGCCAGGATTGGGGGCTGACCGCCTTCTCGCCGGCCGAGATGCGGGAGGGCGGCTTCGCCGCCTTCCTCGAGCTGCTGCGCGCGGCCTTCCGCCATGCCGGCGGCGTGCGCATCGACCATGCGATGGGGCTGCGGCGGCTCTGGGTCGTGCCGCAGGGCATGGGACCCGCGGAGGGCGCCTATCTGCGCTACCCGGTCGAGGACCTCGTGCGGCTGGTCGCGCTGGAATCGCACCGCCACCGCGCGATCGTGGTCGGCGAGGATCTCGGCACGCTGCCCGAGGGCTTCCACGACCGCATGGAGGCGGCCGGCATCCTCGGGATGCGCGTGCTGTGGTTCGAGCAGGAGTCCGAGGGCCGCTTCCGCGCGCCCGGCAGCTGGTCGCGCAGCGCGATCGCGCTCAGCAGCACCCATGACCTGCCGACGGTGGTCGGCTGGTGGCGCGGCCTCGACATCGGCTGGCGCGAAAGGCTCGGGCTGTTCCCCTCGGCCGACACGGCGGCGGAGGAGCAGGCGCGGCGCGCGCGGGACCGCGCCGCGCTCTGGGGCGCGATGCTCGAAAGCGGCGCGGCCAGCGGCGACGAGCCGCCGGCCGGGGATCCGGCGCCGGTGCTGGCGGCGGTGCCCGCGCATCTCGGCGCGGCGTCCTGCGCGCTGGCGATCCTGCCGATCGAGGACGCGCTGGGCGAGGCCGAGCAGCCCAACCTGCCGGGCACGGTGGAGGGCCATCCGAACTGGCGCCGCCGGATGCCCGGCGAGGCCGCGCAACTCCTCGACGATCCCGCCGTTGCGCATCGGCTGGAAGCGCTGGCGCTGGCCCGGCGACGCCCACCGATGGAGTGATCCCCGCATGGCTGCGCCCGCCGGAAACCCACGAGCGACGGCGCGGCTGCAGTTCCACCAGGGCTTCACCCTCGACGACGCCGTGGCGCAGGTGCCCTACCTGGCGCGGCTCGGCATCAGCCATCTCTACGCCTCGCCGATCCTGAAGGCGCGGCCCGGCTCGACGCATGGCTACGACATCGTCGACCACGGGCAGATCAACCCCGAGCTCGGCGGGGAGCCGGCGCTGCGGCGCCTCGTCGCGGCGCTGCACGCCGCGGGGATGGGGCTGATCCTCGACCTGGTGCCGAACCACATGGGCGTGGGCGGCGCCGACAATGCCTGGTGGCTCGACGTGCTGGAATGGGGCCGGCAGAGCCCCTTCGCCGGCTTCTTCGACATCGACTGGGAGCCGCCCGACCGCACCCTGCACAACCGGCTGCTGGCGCCCTTCCTCGGCGCGCCCTATGGCGAGGTCCTGGCCTCCGGCGACCTCAGGCTGAACTTCGAGGCCGGGACCGGCAAGTTCTTCGTCGCCTACTGGGAACACCGCTTCCCCGTCGCGCCGCCGCTGGTGCATCACATCCTGGCCGCCGCGGGCGATGGCCGGCTCGACCCGCTGGCGCGGGAGTTCGGCCGCGTCGGGCTGCATGCGCGCGACCGCGCCGCCGCGCGCGGGATCGCCGCGCGGGCGGAGGCTTCGCTGCGGGAGGTCGCGGCGACGCCGGAGGGCGCCCGCAGCCTCGAGGCCGCGCTCGCCGCGCATGATGCGGCGACGGAGGAGGGGCGGGACCGCCTGCACCGGCTGCTGGAGCGCCAGCACTACCGCCTCGCCTGGTGGCGCGCCGCGGCGGACGAGATCAACTGGCGCCGCTTCTTCGACATCACCTCGCTGGCCGGGCTGCGCGCCGAGGAGCCGGCGGTGTTCGACGCGACGCACGACCTGGTGCTGCGCCTCTATGCCGAGGGGCTGGTGGACGGGTTCCGCATCGACCATGTCGATGGCCTCGCCGATCCGCGCGGCTATTGCCGCAAGCTCGCCCGGCGCATGGAGGCGGCGCGGCCCGATCGTGCGCCGCTGGTCTGGGTGGAGAAGATCCTCGCCCCCTTCGAGACGCTGCGGACCGACTGGATGGTGCAGGGCACCACCGGCTACGACTTCATGGACGAGGCCTCGGGCGTGCTGCACGACCCGGCGGGCGAGGCGCCGCTGACCGCCGTCTGGACCGAGGCCACCGGCCGCGCCCCGGGCTTCGAGGACGAGGCGCGCGAGGCGCGGCGCCAGATCCTCCGCGACAACCTCGCCAGCGAGCTGAACGGCACCGCGGCGGCGCTGAAGCGCGTGGCGAACCGCGACCTGGCGACGCGCGACTTCACGCTGACGGCGCTGCGCCGGGCGCTGGCGGAGGTGCTGGTGCATTTCCCGGTCTACCGGCTCTATGTTACGACGGGCGGGCGCGGGACGGAGGACCAGCGCATCCTCGACTGGGCGCTGGCCGGCGCGCGGCGGACGGTGCGCGCCACCGAGCGCCCGCTGCTCGACCTGCTCGATCCCTGGCTGGGCGGGGAGGCGCCGCGGACGCTGCCGCCATCCCGGCGGCGGGAGCGCCTGGCCGCTTCGGTGCGCTTCCAGCAGCTCTCCGCCCCCGTCGCGGCGAAAAGCGTGGAGGACACGGCGTTCTACCGCTACGGGCGGCTGATCTCGCGCAACGAGGTCGGCTCCGATCCGGCACGCTTCGCGGTGACGCCGGCGGCCTTCCTCGCGGCCGCGCGGAACCGGGCGAGGCTGTTCCCGAACGCGCTGCTGGCGACGGCGACGCATGACCACAAGCGCGGCGAGGATGTGCGCGCGCGGCTTGCCGTGCTGTCGGAGATCCCGGAGGAATGGGCGGCGGCGCTGCGGCGCTGGACGCGGCTGAACGCGCCGCTGCGCAAGGACCTGCCGGACGGCGCCGCGCCGGGGATGAGCGCGCAGCTCATGCTCTACCAGACGCTGGTCGGCGCCTGGCCGCTCGGCCTCGACGCGGCCGACGAGGCGGGTGTCGCCGCCTTCCTCGAGCGCGTCGCCGCCTGGCAGGAGAAGGCGCTGCGCGAGGCCAAGCGCCGCACCGAATGGGCGGTGCCGAACCCCGACTACGAGGCGGCCTGCCGCGACTTCCTGTTCGCCGCGATGGCGCCCGACCGGGCGAGCCGGCTGCGCGAGGAGGTGGCGGCGATGGCCGCGCGGCTGGATGCGCCGGGGGCGGTGAACGGGCTGTCGCAGCTGCTGCTGCGCTGCGCCGCGCCCGGCGTGCCGGATCTCTACCAGGGCTGCGAGTTCTGGGATCTCAGCCTGGTCGACCCCGACAACCGGCGCCCGGTGGACTGGGAGGCGCGGGCGCGGGCGCTGGCGGCGCGCGGCGCGCCCGATGCGCTGATCGCCGACTGGCGCGACGGACGGGTGAAGCAGGCCGTGCTGGCGCGCGCGCTGGCGCTGCGGGCGGAGCGGCCGGCGATCTTCGCCGAGGGCGACGTCCAGCCCCTGGCGGCCACCGGCCCGGCGGCGCCGCATGCCCTGGCCTTCGCCCGGCGACTGCGCGGCGAGACGGTGGTCGCGCTCGCGACGCGGCTGCCGGCGGCGCTGATGGGCGTGGCGGCGGAGCGCCCGCTGGTGCCGCCCGAGGTCTGGGAGGGGACGGCCCTGCCGGTGCCGGAGGGCGGCTGGCACGACGTGCTGACCGGCGCGCGCCACGTCGCGGACCATGACGGCATCAGCGTCGCCGCGGCGCTGGCGCGGCTGCCGGTGGCGCTGCTGGTGCCGGCGTGATGGCGCGGACATCGCCCCGCGCGTCGAGCGCGTAGCGCCGCCCCGCCCAGACGAGCGTCCGCCCGAGCGCCCCGCCGATCGCCGCGACCAGGTGCAGCGCGAGCGCGGCGGGCATGGCGAGCGGCGACCGGCGCAGCGCGTGCGACGCGGCCGCGGCG
>CAZMCV010000215.1:0-6156 GCA_964564645.1 uncultured Acetobacteraceae bacterium | reverse complement strand
CTCGACGGACAGCAGGCTCGGCCGCCCCATCTCGATGCCCTGCTCGACCAGGGCCGAGACCGAGGATGCCCCGCCGCCGGCCGCCTCGGCCAGCAGCATGCCGCCGAAGGCGACATTGGCGCTGCCGGTGGCGGGATCCTCCACGACGCCGGCGAGGGGGCCGAACATGCGCACCCGATGGCGCCCGGGCCCGAGCGGGGCGTGCAGCAGCACGCCGATGGCGCGGTCCACGGGCAGATGCGCGCGGAAAGCCTCGGTCACCGGGGCGGCGGCGGCCAGCGTGGCCGGGTCGGCCAGGCGGGCGATCGCGAAGGGCGTGCCGCAGGAATGCAGGCCGGCCGAGCGCACCGCCCCCGGCGGCAGGCCGACGCAGGCGGCGATGATCGCCGGGTCGAGCGCGCCGCCCGCCGCATAGGGCTTCGGCGCGGTGATGGTGGCCGCCGCGACCGCACCGGCCGCATCGCGCGCCAGCGTCGCCTCGACCGGTCCCGCCCCCTGGTCCAGCACGATGCGCGCGCCGGCCAGGCCGCGCCGGCGCGCCAGCAGCGCCGCGCAGCCGACATTGGGATGGCCGGCGAAGGCCATCTCCACGGCGGGGGTGAAGATCCGGATGAACGCGTCCGTGCCCTCCCGCCGCGGGGCGCAGACGAAGACCGTCTCGGAGAGGTTGAACTCCCGCGCCAGGCGCTGCATCGCCGCGGTGTCGAGCGCATCCGCGTCGTAGACCACGGCGAGCGGGTTGCCGCCGAAGCGGGTGCCGGTGAAGACGTCGCAGGTCTCGAATTCGAGCATGCTCACAGGACGCACTCCACGGTCGTGCTCTCCCCGCCAGGGCGCCGCAGGTTGCCATCGGCGTCCTGCCGCGGGAATGGCCGTCGCGCCGTCGCCGACGCGGTCAGGGCTGCGCCGCCGCAATCGCGGCGTTGAGCGCCCGCACGCCGGCCGCCGGACCGTCCGCGTGGTTCCACACCGCGCCGATGACGGCGAGGAAATCCGCCCCGGCGCGGACGAGCGGCGCGCAATTGTCCGCGGTGATGCCGCCGATGGCGACCGAGGGCAGCTCGAACATCGCCGACCACCATTCCAGGATCCCGGGATCGGCCTGGTGCTTCGCGTCCTTCGTCGTGGTCGGGAAGAAGGCGCCGAAGGCGACGTAGTCGGCGCCGATCTCCCCCGCCTCCATCGCCAGATGGCGGGAGGCATGGCAGGTGATGCCGAGGGTGCGCTCCGGGCCGAGGATGCGCCGGCCCTCGGCGTGGTTGCCGTCCTCCTGCCCCAGATGCGCGCCGTCGCAGCCGGTCTCGACGGCGAGGTCGGCGCGGTCGTTCATCAGCACGGCGACGCCGCGGGATTGCGCGACCGGGCGGATCGCGTCGGTGGCGCGGCGGATCGCGTCGTCGTCGAGGTCCTTGAGGCGGATCTGCAGCGCACCGACATCGCCGGCATCGAGGGCGCGGGCCAGCGCATCGGCCGCCCAGGCGGCCGGGTCGGGCAGGGCGGGCGGCGTGATGAGGTAGAGGCGGCAGCGGTCTTCGGCATCGGGCATGGCGCCGAGCCTACACCGGCGGGGCGGTGCGGTCAGGCCGGGTGCGCCGCCACCACAGCCAGAGCAGCGGCACGACGCCGAGCTCCATCCCCAGCGCCAGGAGGTGCGGCCAGGGCGGCGGACCGTCCAGCCCGACGCCCAGCAGCCGCGCCAGCCCGCCGAGCGTCACCACGGCGCAGAGCGCCTGGAAGACCTGGCCCCGCCGCGCCAGGTCGGATGCGCACCAGAGCGCCAGCAGCCCGAGCCCGAGCAGCAGGCCGGAGAGGTAGCGGAGGTGGCTCTGCGTCGCCGGTCCGGCGGGCTCGCCGAGGAAGCCGGCGCCGGTCAGGGCGCCGGCGGCGCCGGCCAGCAGGGGGACGAGGGCGGCAAGGCGGAGGGCGGCGGGGAGCATGCGGGGGTTACGCGCGGCGCGGCGCGGCGGATGCGGGGCGGCGGATCGCCGGCCAGCACGAAAAGGGGGGCGGGCCTCGCGGCACCCGCCCCCCCGAACCCGCCGCGATCGCCGGTCTCAGTCCCGGTAGATCGCGATGATGTCGCTCAGCAGCTTCAGCGCCTTGTCGCGCGGCCGCTGGAAGGTGTTGCGGCCGATGATCGAGCCATTGCCGCCGCCCTGGTGGATGGCGCGCACCTCCTCGAACAGGCCGCCCTCATCCTTCGCCTCGCCGCCCGAGAACACCACCAGGCGCCGCCCGCCGAAGCAGGCCTGCACCACATGGGCGATGCGCTTCGCCGGGTCGTTCACCTCGACCGGGTGCTTCTCATAGGTCTTCTTCGCGGCATCCAGCGAGATGGCGCTGGTCGGCGGCTTCACCTTGATGATGTGCGCGCCGATGAGCGCCGCCATGTGCGCGGCATAGGCGCAGATGTCGAGCGCGGTCTCGCCGGTCTTGTCGAGCATCGGGCCGCGCGGGTAGCTCCACACCACCACCGCGAGGCCGGCCGCCTTCGCCTCCTCGGTCAGCTCGCGCAGCTCCTCCATCATCTCGAACTGGTATTCGGAGGAGGGGTAGATGGTGAAGCCGATCGCCGCGCAGCCGAGGCGGAGCGCGTCGGAGACGCTGCCCGTCACCGCCTGGTCCTTGGTGGTCGACAGGCTGTTCGAGCTGTTGACCTTCAGGATGGTCGGGATGGCGCCGGCATAGGTGCTCGCGCCGGCCTCGATCATGCCGAGCGGCGCGGCATAGGCGTTCAGCCCCGCCTCGATCGCCAGCTCGAAATGGTAGCGCGGGTCATAGGCGGCCGGGTTGGGCGCGAAGCTGCGGGCCGGGCCGTGCTCGAAGCCCTGGTCGACCGGCAGGATCACCATGCGGCCGGTGCCGCCGAGCTTGCCCTCCATCAAGATGTGGGCGAGGTTGCCCTTCGTCCCGGGGTTGTCGCTCTCGTACCAGGAGAGGATCTCCTTCACCTTCGGCGTGAGCTGCATCCTGGGGGGCCTCCTCTGTCGGGTCTCATCTGGGGCGTATATGGGGTGCGGTGGGC
This sequence comes from uncultured Acetobacteraceae bacterium, assembly GCA_964564645.1. Classification (GTDB taxonomy): domain Bacteria; phylum Pseudomonadota; class Alphaproteobacteria; order Acetobacterales; family Acetobacteraceae; genus CAZMCV01. The sequence goes on along the minus strand of CAZMCV010000215.1, from coordinate 3,131 downwards.
CGGCGGTGTAGCCGAGGGTCCCGCACCTGTCACTTCGCGCCCCCGCCCGGCCCCGTCCCGTCCGGCCACGCCCCGCCCAGCCACGCCCCGCCCAACCACGCAACGAGCCGGTCCCGGTCCCGCGCCCGCCGCAGGTCGAGCCCGGCCAGGTCGAGCGCCGGCGGGCGGGCGGTCCAGAGCTCCGCCCCCACCTCGGCCGCGGCGGATTCGACCGCGGCGAAGGCCGGGATGGCGGGATCGAGGATGAGCAGGCGTGCCCCGGCGCGGAGCGCCGCCAGGGCGTGGCCCGGGGCGTCGCCGCAATCGAGCGCGGCGCGATGCGCGGCGCGGCGCGGCGCCCGCTCCGCCGCGCCGCGGACGAGGGCGAGGAACCAGGCCGCGCCGAGGCTGCCGGCGGCCCCGGGCGCCGAGAGCAGGATCACCCCGCCTTCCCCGGCCAGGGTCAGGGCCCGCTCCGCGCCGGCGGCGTCATGCACCACCACCGCAGGCGCGGCGGCGGCCGGCGGGGCGATCAACATCGCGCGGCCGGGGAAAGGCGCCGTCCGCACCGCTTCGGTCCTCGCCGTTGACCCGTGGGGGTGCGCATGCCAAGGCTTGCAGCATCGGGACGCAGCCGCGTCCAGTCGGCACGGCCTCCAAGCGCCCGTGCGCCGGACGACAGGAGAAGCATGGGCGAGAGCGCGGGCGATCCGGTGGGGCAGGCGGCAGCGCGGCTCGAGGATGCGGTCGAAGCCCTGGCCCGTGCCCTGGCGCGTGGCTTCGCGCCGCAGGATCTGGAGGATCTGGTGCCGCGCGCCGAGGTCACGGCCATCGCGGACCGGCTCGATGCCACCATCGCACGCCTGCGCGCCGCGATCGCCGAGGAAACGCGGCGCGATCAGGACGGGGCCGACGATGGCTGACGGGTCCGGGGCGGGCGGAAGGCCGGACGGGCGCGGCCGCGGCGCACCCGGGATGGGCGCGGATCGAAGGGGAGACATCGCGCGTGGGGCAGGTCACGGTCCGGGTCAACGGCTACGCCCACACCATCGGCTGCAAGGATGGGGAGGAGCAGCACGTGCTCGACCTGGTCCAGCAGATCGAGGACAAGGTGCGGGTGATCCGCGCCATGGGCGGGCAGCTCTCCGAGGCGCGGATGCTGCTGCATGTGTCCCTGCTGCTGGCCGATGAGGCGGGCGACCTCCGCGCCGATCTGGCGCGCCTGCGCGGCGGCGCGGCGCCCGCCATGGCCTCCGCCGGCACCTCGGCGGACCCTGCCCTCGCCGAGCGGCTGACCCGGATCGCCGAGCGGATCGAGGGGCTGGCGAAGACCATCGACCGGCCCTGATCGGCCGCCCCGCCCTGGCACCCCCCCCGCCCAGCCCCTATATCCTCCGGGCGGGGCTGCCCGGTGCGTCAGGCTCTTCATCCCCGGGGCCAATGAGCATCCTCCGGGAGCTGGCACTGTCCGGATCGTGGTCCGGGTATCTGGCGCCCACCTGCGAAAGCAGGCCTTGGGAGGATGAGAACGCCAACGGCCATGGTGGCTCCGCACTCCTCCCTCTCCCCCTTCTGCGACACCCTCCTGCGGGAGATGAAGGCCGAGGCGCGCCGGCACGCGCTGGAACGCCGCGAGCGCCTCGATCCGGCCCTCGGCGCCCGCCTCGCCGAGCGCGCGCTGGAGGAGGCGCCGCCGCCCGCCGGCGCGCTCGTCGCCGGCTTCTGGCCGATGGGGCGGGAGATCGACATCCGTCCGCTGCTGCAGGCGCTGGCCGCGCGTGGGCATGACCTCGCTTTGCCGGTGACGCCGAAGCGCGGCCTGCCGCTGTCCTTCCGGCGGTGGCGCTGGGGCGATCCGCTGGTCGCCGGGCCGCTGGGGACGCGCCAGCCCGGCCCCGAGGCCGCGACCGTGACCCCCGACTGGCTGCTGGTGCCGCTGCTGGCCTTCGACCGGGCCGGGCGGCGCCTGGGCTATGGCGGAGGCTATTACGACCGCACCCTCGCCGCGCTCGCGCCCGAGGGCGTGCTGGGCTGCGCCTATGCCGCCCAGGAGGTGCCGGAGGTGCCGGCCGGGCCCGAGGACGTGGCCCTGCCCGCCATCGCCACCGAGGCGGGGGTGGTCCGCGCCGGCGCCGCCCCCTAGGCCGCCGCGCGCTTTGTGCCGCGCCGCGGCACCCGCCCCAGGCCGGCTGCGTTGGCCCCGGCCTTCCTTCCCCGTCCGGTTTCCACCGCGCCGGCCATGCGCACAGCCCGGTTGAAACGCGCCAGCCTTGTTCACGTCACCGCGAGCGTCCTAACGTCGCCGGCTTAGGGGGACGGCGAGCGCGAGGGCCATGCCGGGACTGATCGAATGGGCGACCGACGACCGTCGGCGGTCGGACCGCCGCGCCACGCGCCCGTCCGGCCTCGTCTACTGGATCGAGGACCGTCCGCCGCCGCTCGCCGCCTTCGGCCTCGCGCTGCAGCACCTGGCGATCCAGTCGGTCTACATCGTGCTGCCGACGGCGATGGCGATGAGCCTGACGCAGGACCCGGCCGAGATCACCCGCTTCGTAAGCCTCTCCATCCTCGGCTGGGCGATCTGGCAGGCGCTGCAGCTGGTCGCGCGCGGGCCGATCGGCTCCGGCTACCCCCTGCCGGCGACCAGCACGCCGGCGATGCTCGGCAGCGTGGCGCTCGCCGGCGCCCTCGGCACGGACTTCCCGACCATGGCGGGGATGGTCGTGGTCTCCGGCATGGTCTGCTTCCTGGCCGGCTTCCTCATGCACCGCCCGCGGCTGTTCCTGCCGAACGAGGTCGCGGGCGTGGTGGTCATCCTGATCGGCGTCGCCCTCGTCATCCTCGGCACCCGCGTGGTCGGCCTGCAGGGCGCGGAGCTGCCCGCGACGGAAACCCTCGCGGTCGCCGGCGCCAGCCTCCTCGCCATGGTGGCCACGGCGCTCAGCCGGACCCGGGCCGCGCCCTTCGCGGTGCTGATCGGGGCGGTGCTCGGCAGTCTCATCGCCCTCACCGCCGGGCAGGGGCGGCCGGACGCGGCCGCGGTGCTCGCGGCGCAGCCCTGGCTGGCGCTGCCCGAGCCCTGGCTGCCGCGCTTCGACACGATCCAGGCCGCGCCCATGGCCTCCTTCCTGATCACCATGGTGGCGGCGATG
>CAZMCV010000214.1:0-6200 GCA_964564645.1 uncultured Acetobacteraceae bacterium | reverse complement strand
CACGCGACTCCGCGGGGGCGTTTCAGAAGCCGAGCCAGGTCTCGACCGGGCCCTTGGGGAGGGCGACGAGGAACCAGATCTCGAAGACGACGAAGGCGATCACGGCCGTGGCGATGCCGGCCGCCGCGCCGCGCGGCCAGGCGAAGCCGCCGAGCCGCGTCATGAACCAGGCGACGAGCGCCGCCGAGGCGAGGTAGATGCCCGCGAAGGGAATGGCCGCGACATAGGCCACCGTCGGCAGCAGCACCGTGGCGACGCTGCGCAGCTGCGCCCAGGTGGCGAAGCGCGGCCGCGCCTCGCCCGCCGCCTCGGCGCGGGCCCGGGCGCGGGCCACCTGGACGAGGTTGCCCAGGCTGGCCAGCACCATGATCATCCCGATCCAGAACGGGAAATAACCCGATTGCGGCCCGTCCGCGTCCCAGGCCGCGCCGATGCGGCGGCTGTCCCAGATCGCGGCGGCGCCGACCGCCACGATCAGCAGCGAGGTGGCGATCTCCACCGTCGCCATGCCCGGGCCGCGCGCGGCGGCCGGTGCCTCGGTCTCCTGCATGTCCGCCGTCCCTGGGTCAGCGTGCGGCGGCCAGGAAGCCGGCTTCCTGCATCAGGGTCTTGTGGCGGGTCTCCTCGCGCTCCAGCCAGCGGGTGAAGGCCTCGCCGCTCAGGCTCGAGGTGTTGAAGGCGCCCTGCTGCATCAGCTCCTCCCATTCCGGCGTCTTCCGCACGCGGGCGAGGAGGGAGTTGTAGAAGGCGACCTGCTCGGGCTTCACGCCGGGCGGCATGAAGACACCGCGCAGCATCAGGTAGTCGACGTCGAGGCCCTGCGACCTGCAGGTCGGGATGTCCGACCAGGTCATCGTCGCGGTCATCTTCTCCCTGTAGGGCAGGGGATGCTCGTCGAAGACGCAGAGCGGGCGCAGCGCGCCGGAGCGCCAGTGCGTGACCGCCTCGATCGGGTTGTTGACCGTGGCGCTGATGTGGTTGCCGACGAGCTGCACCGCCACCGCCCCGCCGCCGCGGAAGGGCACGTAGGTCATCTCCGCCCCCGTCGCCTTGGCGATCGCGGCGAAGATGATCTGGTCCTCCTGCTTCGAGCCGGTGCCGCCGACCTTCAGCTTCTCCTTCTTCGCCGCGGCGATGAAGTCGGCGACGCTCTTCCAGGGGCTGTCGGCATTGACCCAGAGCACGAACTCGTCGAGGGCGAGCATCGACACCGGCGTCAGGTCGCGCCAGTTGAACGGGACCCCAGTCGCCAGCGGAGTGGTGAAGAGGTTCGAGAGGGTGATGATCAGCATGTGCGGGTTGCCGCGCGCCGACTTCGCCTCGAGGAAGCCCTCGGCGCCGGCGCCGCCGGCCTTGTTCACCACCACGATGGGCTGGCGCATCAGCTCGTGCTTGGTGACGATGCCCTGGATCACCCGCGCCATCTGGTCGGCGCCGCCGCCGGTGCCGGCGGGGACGATGAACTGGACCGGACGCTGCGGCTCCCAATCGGCGGCCAGCGCGGCGGTGCCGCGGGACAGGCCCGCGATCGCCAGGGCCGGCAGGGCGAGCATGGCGCTGCGGCGGTGGAGGCGAGGCTTCATGGGGGGCAACTCCACTCGGTCGGGCGGCGGGTCAGGATCCCGGCCGCGCCGCGGCATGGCGGCATGCCGGGAGCGCGGCGGATGCGGGCGAAATCCCGGTAAAGCAACGAAAACCGTGTAAAGTCTGGGGCCGGGGCCGGCATCGCCGGGGTGCGGGCGCGCCAAGCCGCTTGCCCCGGCGCGATGCCTGCGTCACAGGAACGCCGCCCGATCCGCCCGCCGCCGACCCAGGCGCAGACGACAAGGACCGCCGCGCATGAACGTCGCCCTGGACGCTGCCGCCAGCACCATTCCCGCCCTGCTCGCGCCGGGCCCCGCCGACCGCCCCGCGATCCGGGCCATCGAGGGACGCCCGCCGCTGACCTATCCGGCACTGCGCGCGCTGTGCGAGGCGACCATCGCCAGCCTGAACGGCATCGGCATCGGCCGCGGCGACCGGGTGGCGATCGTGCTGCACAACGGGCCCGAGATGGCCGCGGCCTTCGTTGCCATCGCCGCCGGCGCCACCACCGCCCCGCTGAACCCCGCCTACAAGGACGAGGAGTTCGAGTTCTACCTGACCGACCTGCAGGCCAGGGCGCTGGTGGTCCAGCACGGGATGGAGACCCCCGCGCGCGCGGTGGCCGCCCGCCTCGGCGTGCCGGTGCTGGAACTTCTCCCCGGCGAGGCGGCCGGGGCCTTCACGCTCTCGGGCGGCGTGCCGGGCGCCGCGGCGCGGCCCGGCCCGGCCGGGGCCGAGGACGTCGCGCTGGTGCTGCACACCTCGGGCACCACGGCGCGGCCGAAGATCGTGCCGCTGACCCACACCAACGTCACCGCCTCCGCCCGCAGCATCGCCGCGACCCTGGCGCTGACGCCCGGCGATGCCTGCCTGAACGTGATGCCGCTGTTCCACATCCACGGGCTGATCGCGGCGACGCTGGCCTCGCTCTCGGCCGGCGGCGCGGTGGTCTGCACGCCGGGCTTCAACGCGCTGCGCTTCTTCCACTGGCTCGATGCGGAGCGGCCGAGCTGGTACACGGCCGTGCCGACCATGCACCAGGCGATCCTGGCGCGCGCCGAGCGCAACCGGGAGATCATCGCCCGCGCGCCGCTCCGCTTCCTGCGCTCCTCCTCGGCCTCGCTGCCGGCGCAGGTCATGAAGGACCTCTCCGCGATGTTCGGCGCGCCGGTGATCGAGGCCTACGGCATGACCGAGGCCAGCCACCAGATGTGCTCGAACCCGCTGCCGCCCCGCGCGCAGAAGCCGGGCCTGGTCGGGCTGCCGGCGGGGCCCGAGGTCGCCATCATGGACGAGGACGGCACCATCCTGCCCCAGGGCGCGATCGGCGAGGTGGTGATCCGCGGCCCCAACGTGACGAAGGGCTACGAGGCGAACCCCGAGGCCAACGCCAAGGCCTTCACGAATGGCTGGTTCCGCACCGGCGACCAGGGGATGTTCGACGAGGATGGCTACCTGCTGCTGACCGGCCGGCTCAAGGAGCTGATCAAGCGCGGCGGCGAGCAGGTCAGCCCGCTCGAGGTCGACGGCATCCTGTCCGAGCACCCGGCGGTGGCGCAGGCGCTGACCTTCTCCATCCCGCACCCGATGCTGGGCGAGGAGGTCGGCGCGGCGGTGGTGCTGCGCGAGGGCATGGCCTGCACGGAGCGGGAGCTGCGCGACTTCGCCGCCATCCACCTCGCCGACTTCAAGGTGCCGCGGAAGATCGTCTTCCTGGCCGAGATCCCGAAGGGCGCCACGGGCAAGCTGATGCGCATCGGCCTCGCCCAGAAGCTCGGCATCACCGCGTGAGGCGGGTCACCCACCGATGAGGATCTGCATCTTCGGCGCCGGCGCGATCGGCGGGCTGATGGCGGCGAAGCTCGCGGCGAAGGGGGAGGCGGAGGTCACCGTCATCGCCCGCGGCCCGCATCTGGCCGCCATGCAGGCAAACGGCCTGACCCTGGTCAGCGAAGGCGAACGGACGGTGGTGCCCGTCCGCGCCGTCGCCTCGGCCGAGGAGGCCGGGCCGCAGGACTACGTGCTGGTCACCCTGAAGGCGCACTCCCTGGCCGGGGCGGGGAAGCAGATGCAGCCGCTGCTCGGCCCGGAGACGGCCATCGTCTCCGCGGTGAACGGCATCCCCTGGTGGTACTTCCACAAGCTCGCCGGCCCCTTCGAGGGGCGGCGCGTCGAGAGCGTCGATCCGGGCGGCGCGGTCAGCGCGTTGCTGCCGCCCGAGCGCGCCATCGGCTGCATCGTCTACCCCGCCGCCGAGGTGCCCGAGCCCGGCGTGGTCGAGCACACCTATGGCGACCGCTTCACCCTGGGCGAGCCCGATGGCAGCCGCAGCGAGCGGGCCAACGCGCTCGCCGCGGCCCTCGTCGCCGCCGGCTTCAAGGCGCCGGTGCGCCCCAGGATCCGCGACGAGCTCTGGGTCAAGCTCTGGGGCAACATGGCCTTCAACCCGCTCTCGGCGCTGACCTCCGCGACGCTCGACGTCATCACCGGCGAGCCCGAGCTGCGCGCCGTCTGCCGGGAGATGATGCTGGAAGGCCAGGCGGTCGCCGAGAAGCTCGGCGTGCGCTTCGCCATCGACGTCGACAAGCGCATCGCCGGCGGGGCGGAGGTCGGCGCGCACAAGACCTCGATGCTGCAGGACCTCGAGCGCGGGCGGCCGATGGAGGTCGACGCTCTGCTGGGCTCGGTCGTCGAGCTCGCCGGGATGGTCGAGGTGCCGGCGCCCACCTGCCGGACGGTCCTCGCGCTGCTGCGCACCCGCGCGCGGCTCGCCGGCTGCTACTGACCGGGGGCGGGTGGGGCGCCCGCCTCCGCAACGACGGGCCTCGCGACGCCGCTTCGCGATCGGCAGGTTGCGTGCCGCGGCAGCCAACCGCATCTATCGGGCCGAAGGAGGAATCCATGCTTCGGTTCGCTTGCCTGACGATCCTCGCGCTGCCGCTCCTCGTCGCCTGTGGCGGCGACGCCACGCTGCGGGCATCGCAGGGCACAAGGCTGCCCAATGACGCGATCGAGGGCATCGGGGACCCGACCCGCGCGGCCATCCTCAGCAGCGCCTATGTCTTCGGCGCGCCCGCGACGATCGCCGGACGGCCCGACCTCGGCGCCGTCGCCGCGGCGAATGTCGAGCACCTGGCCGCGGAGATCCCGGAAGGGCCGCGCTGGGTGGAGTTCGGCCCGCAGGTCGGGCTCGAGCTGATCGCGGCGCGGGCGGAGATGCGGGCCGCCCTCGGCATCGCGCCCGACGCGCCGCCGCAGGCGGTGGTCGAGGCGCTGTACGCCACCGCGCGCGCCTGGCGGGCCGGCGATCCGACCGCGGCCGAGCGCGCCCTCGGGGCCCCGATGTTCCGCGGCGGCGGCCGGGAGACCCTGCTCACCCTGGCGAAGCTCCCCCCCCTGCCGCGCGCCCAGGTCGCGACCGTGCTCGCACAGTTCGAGCTGGAGCGCATGGATCGGCTGGATGGCGGCGAGAACACCGGCGGCGATGGCGGGAAGAGCTAGGCTGCGCGCGATCGCCACGGACGCCGCCCCACCGAAACCGAGGAATCCCAGATGACGGCATCCCGCCGAACGGCTTGCCTGACCCTGCTCGCCGCGCTGGCCGCCACCGGCGCCTGCACCCAGGCGGGGCAGCAGCGGCCGCCCGCGCCCAGCGCCTTCCTGCCCAATGACGCCGTCGTCGGGGCCGGGGACCCGATGCGCAGCGCCGCCGCCGCCGTCTCCACCGCCTTCGCCTCGCCCCGCCGGCTGGAAGGACGCCCCGCCGAGGCGGCGCGCTGCATCGCGCAGATGGAGTTCCTGGCCATCGAGCTGCCGAACAGCCCGCAGCTCAACCGGCAGAACCCGACGGTCGGCGCCCAATTCGCCACCGCGCGGCAGGAGTGGCGCTCGGCCCTCGGCATCGCGCCGGACGCGCCGGCCCAGCCCATCATCAACGCCCTCTACGCCGCGGCGCGGGCGCTCGATGCCGGCGACAGCCTGGCGGCCGCCCGGGCCCTGCCGCCCGAGATCTTCACGGCGGGCGGCGGGGTGACCATCGCACGGCTGGCCGACCTGCCGCGCCTGCCGCAGACCAATGTCGCGGCGACCCAGGCGCTGCAGACGATCCAGAACCAGGATCCCTCCCCGGGCCGGTCGCTCTGACGCCCGTGCGCCGGCCGTTCCTCGCCCTCCTCGGCGCGGTCGCGCTCGGCGCCGCGGCCTGCGCCGAGCTGCGCCAGCCGCCGCCCCCCGCCCCGCCGGCCGGGCTGCTTCTCGGCGCCGCGGCGCTCGACCCCGCCCCCGTGCGGGCCGTGGCGCAGGCGGTCGCGGCGGCCTTCGCCGATCGCGGCGCCGGGCTGGCGGGCAGGCCCGCCGAGACGGCCCAGGCTGCGGCGCAGCTCGAATTCCTGGCCTCCGACCTGCCGCGCGACCCGCGCTATGGCCGGATCGCGGAAGGCGTCTCGAGGGAGCTGGCGCTGGCGCGGCAGGAGCTGCGCGAGCTGCTCGGCATCGCCCCGGCGGCGGCGCCGGCGGTGGTGACGCAGGCGCTGCTGGTCGCGGCGCGGGCGCTGCGGGCGGGGGACCAGGCGGCGGCCGCGGCGGCGCTGCCGGCGCCGACCTTCGAGCCCGGCGGC
>CAZMCV010000213.1:0-6233 GCA_964564645.1 uncultured Acetobacteraceae bacterium | reverse complement strand
TCATCGACCCGACCAAGGTCGTGCGCACGGCGCTGCAGGACGCGGCCTCGGTCGCCGCGCTGCTGATCACCACCGAGGCGATGGTCGCCGAGAAGCCCGAGAAGAAGGCGGCCCCGGCCGGTGGCGGCATGGGCGGCGGCATGGGCGACATGGATTTCTGATCCCGAACGGATCGGAAGCCGGGAAGGGGGCGGCCCGCGAGGGCCGCCCCTTTTCGCATCTGCGGTACACGCCAATGCGAACCCCTTTTCGTTGACACCTTCCGGGCGTTCTGCGCCTCTGGCAGCGCCAACCGATCGTTGCCCGCCTTGCCGTGCCTGCCCCGACCTCGCGGAAGGGGACGCCCTCAAGCCGAACCAACCCGGTGGTTTCCGCGCGGGCGATCGGCGCCCGTGCCCTGTCCAGGAGGGTGCGTCGCATGGCGATCGGCACCGTGAAGTGGTTCAACGCGACCAAGGGCTTCGGCTTCATCGTCCCGCAGGATGGCGGCAAGGACGTCTTCGTCCACATCACCGCCGTGCAGAAGGCCGGCCTCGCCGGCCTCGATGAGAACCAGAAGGTCAGCTACGAGGTGGTCACCGAGCGCGGCAAGGCCGCCGCCGCGAACCTCAAGCCGCTCTGAGGGCGGCGCGGGCCGGTCCTCGCGGCCGGCCCTTTCCGACGATCAGGCGGCCTTGGCGCTGCGCTGGCGCCAGACCCGGCTGGCCCCGGCCTCACGCAGGATCTCCTCCGCCTTCGCCTCGCGCTCCGGCGTATCGGCGCTGACCATCAGGACCGCGCCGCCCGCATCCGCCGCCTGCTCCTGCTCCGTCTTGCCGTCGCTGGTCGCGCCCGACCCGGCGATCTCGCCCACCGCGAGGGTCGTCCCGCCGGCCGCCGCCGCCGCCGCGACCGCAGGCAGCGCCGCCCCGCCCGTCGCGATCACCACCCCGGCCGCCGCCATGGCGGCGCCGGCCGTCGTCGCGCTGGTCGCCAGGGTGCGCAGGTTGCGGGCATCGTCCTCGCCGACCGGATTCTCGCTGGTGGCGTAGCTGCTCTCCTCTTCCCGCCCTGGCACGCGGACCGAGACCTGGGAGCGGTCGAAGAAGCCGCCCGTCAGGCGCATGATGGCGTCGTTCATCCGCTCGTGATCGTGGAATTCGCCGCAGACCTGGGGGGCGGGCGGCCGGGTCTCATCCGTCCCGGTCCAGGCGGCACTGTTCACCTCGATGGCCATGGCGCGGTCCTCCGCTACTCTCGGAGGGAGCCAACGCCCGCGCGCGCGGGCCGTTCCGTGGAAAAGGGGATCGCGATGTTCGACCTGCCGGCGCTGGAGGAGGCGGCCCGCCTGATCCACGGCGTCTTCCCGCCCACCCCGCAATATGCCTGGCCGCTGCTGGCCGAGCGCGCCGGCTGCGAGGTCTGGGTGAAGCACGAGAACCACACCCCGACCGGCGCCTTCAAGGTGCGCGGCGGCCTGGTCTACATGGACCGACTGGCGCGGGAGCGTCGGGACAGGGTGAAGGGCGTCGTCTCCGCCACGCGCGGCAACCACGGGCAGAGCCTGGCCTATGCCGGCGCGCGCCATGGCGTGCCCGTGACGATCGTCGTGCCGCACGGCAACAGCGTGGAGAAGAATGCGGCCATGCGGGCCCAGGGCGCGACGCTGGTCGAGCACGGGCCCGACTTCGACGTGGCGCGCGAGCATGCCGCGGCGCTGGCGGCGGCAGAGGGGCTGGAATTCGCGCCCTCCTTCGCGCCGGACTTGGTGCGGGGGGTCGCGACCTATGCGTGGGAGCTGTTCCGCGCCGCCCCGCCGCTCGATGCGCTCTACGTGCCGATCGGCCTCGGCAGCGGGATCTGCGGCTGCATCCTGGCGCGCGACCTGCTCGGCCTTCCGACCGAGATCATCGGCGTGCAGAGCACCGAGGCGCCCTCCTATGCCCGGTCGCTCGAGGCCGGGAAGCCGGTCGCGCTGAACAGCGCCAACACCCGCGCCGACGGCATGGCGACGCGCGTGCCGGACCCGGCGGCCTTCGAGATCATCCGCCGCGGCGCCTCCCGCATCGCCACCGTCACGGACGCACAGGTGGCCGAGGCCATCCGCGCCTACTGGCAGGACACGCACAACCTGGCCGAGGGCGCCGGCGCCGCCCCGCTCGCCGCGCTGCTGGCCGAGCGCGAGCGGATGGCGGGCAAGCGCGTGGCGGTGATCCTGTGCGGCGGGAACATCGACCTGGCGCTGTTCCGCGACTGGGTGCTGGGCTAGCCTTCCCGTCAACCGGAGGGTACGGCCATGGCGCGCGAGATCCTGTTCAACGCCTTCGCCATGAACACGGTCGGGCATCTCTCGCCCGGCCAGTGGCGCCATCCGCGCGACCGCAGCGGCGACTACAACCGGCTGCGCACCTGGACGGACATGGCGCAGATCCTGGAGCGCGGGCTGTTCGACGGGCTGTTCATCGCCGACGTCATCGGCATCTACGACGTCTACGGCAACGGGCCGGAGGCGGCGCTGCGCCACGCCACGCAATTCCCGATCAACGACCCGCTGATGCTGGTCTCCGCCATGGCGCATGTGACGGAGCATCTGGGCTTCGGCATCACCGCGAACCTGACCTGGACCTCGCCCTTCCTGCTGGCGCGCGCCTTCTCGACGCTCGACCACCTGACCGAGGGGCGGATCGGCTGGAACATCGTGACGGGCTACCTCGACAGCGCGGCACGCGCGCATGGCCTGGCGCACATGATCCCGCATGACGAGCGCTACGCCCAGGCGCATGAGTACATGGAGGTCTGCTACAAGCTGTGGGAGGGCAGCTGGGCCGACGACGCGGCGGTGCGCGACCGCGCCAGCGGCACCTTCACCGATCCCGCGCGCGTGCGCCCGATCCGGCATGAGGGGAAGCACTACCGCGTCGAGGGCATCCATCCCTGCGAACCCTCGCCGCAGCGCACGCCGCTGCTCTACCAGGCCGGCACCTCGGATGCCGGGCGCGGCTTCGCGGGTAGGCACGCGGAATGCGTCTTCGTCTCCGGCCCCTCCGCCGGCGTGATCCGGCGCCGCACCACGGCGCTGCGCGAGGCGATGGCGGCCGAGGGCCGGGATCCCGCCGACCTCAAGGTGTTCAGCCTGCTGACGGTGGTGGTGGCCGGGACGCAGGCCGAGGCCGAGGACCGCCACGCCGACTACCTGCGCCATGCGAGCCCGGACGGCGCGCTGGCGCTGATGGCCGGCTGGACCGGCCTCGACCTGTCGGACTACGCGCTGGACCAGGAGATCCGCCATATCGAGCGCGACGGCTACCGCACCGCGCTCGAGAACATCACCCGGGCCGAGCCCGACCGCGTCTGGACCGTGAAGGACATCGCGGAGCGCTGCGCCATCGGCGGCATCGGGCCGGTGATCATCGGCGATGCGAGGCACGCCGCGGATGCCGTCGAGGCCTGGATGGAGGAGACGGGGGTGGATGGGCTGAACCTCGCCTATGCCGTCATGCCCGAGACCTTCGAGGCGATCGCCACCCACCTGGTGCCGGAGCTGCAGCGGCGCGGGCGCTACAAGCGCGCCTACCGCCCAGGCACGCTGCGCGAGAAGCTCTACGGCCATGCGCGGCTGCAGCCGCCGCACCCGGCGGCGCAGCACCGCTTCGTCTAGGCGAGGCCTGCAACGGGGACCGCCTGGCTGGCGCGCAGCCGCGATTGCAGCATCCGCTGCGCCTCCGGCATGCGTCCGGCCAGCGCATAGGCCTTCAGCAGCGTGAACTCCACCAGGTCCCGCTGCGCGCGGCTGCCGCCGATGCGCTCATGCTCGGCGAGCACCGGCTCGATCGCCGCGATGGTCCCGTCCCAGTCGCGGCGCAGGAAGGCGGCGAAGCCGCGTGCCAGGGCCGGCACCACCGGGCCGGAGGGCAGGCGTCCCTCGCGCGCCATCGCCTCCATCCGCTCCACCCGCCCGGCGAGCGCCGCCTCGTCGCCGGCGACCGCATCGGCCAGCGCAACGTGGACATCGGCGAAGGCGATGCCGGGCTGGGGGAACATGCGGTGCGCGAATTCGTGCAGCACGCGCCAGCGCTCCGGATCGCGCGGATGGCCGGCGAGCTCGGCGCGCCAGAGGAAGGCGACGGCATCCGTCAGCACGTTCAGCGCCGGCCCCCAGATCGCGCCCGGCGCGAAGTGCCCGGCATAGATTCGAAAGGCCTCCTCGGCATTGCCATGCTCCAGCTCGCACAGCGCCAGGTGCCAGGAGATGTGGCAATGCAGCTGGCCCTCGCGCGGGTAGTCCGGCAGCCAGTCGCGCAGATAGGCGCGCGCGGCCTCCTGCGCCCCGTCCTCGTACCAGAGATGCGCGCGGATATGCGCGCCATGGGCGTTGCGCGGATGCGTGGCCATCGCGCCCTCGATCTTCGGGCGCGCCGCCTCGCGCTCGCCGATCTCGAGCAGGGCGAAGGCGTGCTGGCAGTTGAACCACCAATCCTCGCCGTAATGGGTGGCGAGGCCATCCAGCAGCGCCACCTGCTCCCGCTCCCGCCCCGCGCGGCCGGAGAAGCCGATCAGGCCGAAGACCGAGGTGCAGGGGCTCAGCACCATCGCGTCGCGCGGCCATTGCGCCAGGTGCTCCTTCGCGGCGGCGACCGCGGCGGCGCCCTGCCCGGTCAGCACCAGATCGTAGAAGCGCGCATGGCTTGCCTCCCGCGCCGGCAGGCCGGCGGTGAGCGCCTGCGCGGCGGCGTGCGCCGCCTTCGCCGCCGGCATCTCGCCGCGCAGCTGGTGCGCGCGCGCCTTGCCGTAGTGCCCGAGCGCAAAGCCCGGATCCGCCGCGATCGCCCGCGCGAAGGCGGCGACCGGGTCCGGATTGCCGGAGAAGAGCAGGTCGCAGCCCTCGACATAGGCGTCGCGCGCGGCCTCGGAGCGGGTGGACAGCGCCAGCCCGTAGCGATCGGTCGGCATCTCAGATCGCCAGGTCCCTGGTGTTGTAGTCGCGGATCACGCGCTCGACATTCTCGGGCGTGAAGCGGTACGCGTCCTCCAGCCCGTCGAAGGGCCGGTAGCGGAACACGGGCTCCTCCGGGCGCGCCTGGTGCCGCGCATCGATCGCCACCTGGATCACGGCGGAGCGCTCGAAGATGCGCTGCTCGTCATGCACGGTGACGCCGTCCTCGACCGAGAGCGCCGCCTTCTGGCCAAGCACCGACTTGCGGCGATGGAAGCCGAAGGTGATGGAGATGCGGATGTCGGGCGAGCTGTTGGCGAAGGAGCCGTGCACGCATTGCCGGTTCACGATGGTCACGTCGCCCGCGTTGCAGACCAGCGGCACCGCGCCGGGCAACTGCTCGCTGCCGCCATTGGCCGCGACCATCGCCTTGATGTCGGCCTTGCCGCCCTTGTGCGAGCCCGGCAGCACCCACAGCCCGTTCGCCGGCGTCGTCGGGTAGAGCTGCACCTGGTAGTTGAAGCCGTGGATGCCCTCATCCCAGTCGGGGTTGTCCCAATGCGTCACCCCGTCCTGGTGCCAGGCGACGGAGCCGCCGAGGCCCGGCTGCTTGACGAAGATCGCGTCGTTGAACGGAACGAAATCCTCGCCGTTGATCGACTGCGCCGCGGCCAGCAGCCCGGGATGCCCATACAGGCGCAGGCCCGAGGGCATGTCCTGGCACATGCCGTACATCAGGAACACCACCCATTCCGGCGCGTCGGCATCGGGCCGGGGCTGGCTCATCTGCGCCGGGTGCCGCCCGCCGAGCAGCGTCGTGCCGCCCCAGGGATCGGCCAGCGGCCGGGTGAAGCGATAGGGGAAGCGCGCATGGTCGAGGCCAAGCGCAGGGCGCCCCTGCGCATCGACCTTCGCCTCCGGCCCGACCGGGGCGCGCGCCAGCATCTCCTGCGCGTCGCGGCGCAGCGCCGCGATTTCCCCGGCGTCGATGACGTTCTCGAAGATGTAGTAGCCATGCTGCCAATAGGCGGCCTGGATGTCGGGATGCAGCGCGCCGTCCTCGGTCAGGCGCAGGGGGCCGCGATTGCCGATCTCCGCGGAGCGGCGCAGGCCCGCCTCGTGATAGGCGCTCATGCCCGCGGCGTGCTCGGCGCGCGTCAGGCCCTGCGGCGGCGTGGCGAGAACATTCATGGTACGTTTCCCGTCCCCTTGCGTCGCCGCATGGTCGCGACCCCTGGCGGGTCGCGCAAGCCGCCCCGGGACCCCGTCAGGGCAATCGCTTGAAGGTCGTCGGGATTCCCGTCCCGCCTGAAGTCTGAAT
>CAZMCV010000212.1:0-6287 GCA_964564645.1 uncultured Acetobacteraceae bacterium | reverse complement strand
GCGTCACCGACGAGGCGATGCTCGACGTCGTCGAGATGGTCCTCGCCGGCCCGGTCAACAAGCAGGTCGCCGAGGCGATCACGCGGGCGGGCGCGATCGCGGTCGGCATCTCCGGCAAGGATGGCGGGCTGATCCGCGCACGCAAGCTGCTTCGCACCGTCCGCGATCCCGGCTCGCATCTCGAGCAGGTGCTCGACCTCGGCTTCGTCGGCGAGCCGGAGGTGGTCGATACCCGCGTCCTCAAGCTGCTGATCGGCGCGGACATCGTGCCCGTGGTGGCGCCGGTCGGCGTCGGCGCGGACGGGCAGACCTACAACATCAACGCCGACACGGTCGCCGGCGCCATCGCCGGCGCGCTCGGCGCGGAGCGGCTGCTGATGCTGACCGACGTCGCCGGCGTGAAGGGCCCGGACGGCGCCTTCATCCCCGAGATGACGGTCGCCGAGGTGCATGCGGGCATCGAGGCGGGCTGGATCTCGGCCGGCATGATCCCGAAGGTCGAGACCTGCATCTACGCGATCGAGCAGGGCGTGAAGGCGGCGGTGATCCTGGATGGCCGCGTGCCGCATGCGGTGCTGCGCGAGCTGTTCACGGATGGCGGCGCCGGCACGCTGATCAAGCCCTGACCCCGTGACGGGATCGCTGCTCGTCGCCGGCCTCGGCTACAGCGGCGCGGCCATCGCCCGCCTGGCCGCGGCCGAGGGCTGGCGGGTGGCGGGCACCGCGCGGAACCCCGCGGCCGCCGCCCCGCCGCCGCCGGGCGTCGCCCGCATCGGCTTCGACGCGCTCGGCGCGGCGCTGGCCGAGGGCGCCACCCATCTCCTCGTCACCGCGGCGCCGGGCGAGGCGGGCGATCCCGTGCTGGCCGCGCATGCGCCCGCCCTGCGCGCGGCGCCCCGGCTGCGCTGGATCGGCTATCTCTCGACGACGGGCGTCTATGGCGACCGCGGCGGGGCGATGGTCGACGAGGCGTCCGAGCCGGCGCCGAGCCAGCCCCGCACCCTGCGGCGGCGGGAGGCGGAGCGGGCCTGGGAGGCGCTGGCCGACGCGGCGCGCGGGGTCGCGGTCGACCTGTTCCGCACGGGCGGCATCTACGGGCCGGGGCGCAGCGCCTTCGACGATCTGCGGGCGGGCACGGCGCGGCGCGTGATCCGGCCGGGCCACGCCTTCAGCCGCATCCACCGCGACGACATCGCGCGCGCGGTGCTGGCGGCGATGCGCCGCCCGCCCGCCCCCGGGCAGGCGCGCATCCTGCACCTGGTCGATGACGATCCGGCGGAAAGCGCCGCGGTCATCGAGGAGGCGGCCGCGCTGCTCGGCCTCGTCCCGCCGCCGGCGCTGCCCTTCGCGGAGGCCTTCGCCGCCATGTCGCCGATGGCGCGCAGCTTCTGGTCGGAGAACCGCCGGGTCGGCAACGCCGCGACCAAGGCGGCGCTCGGCATCGCCTGGAGCCACCCGGGCTACCGCGAGGGGCTACGCGCCATCCTCGCCGAGGAGCGGGGCGAGGACCTGGGCTAGCAGCGCCAGATCCTGCGGGCGCGACAGGCGGTGGTCGCCATCCTTGACCAGCACCACCTGCACATCCCCGCCCGACAGCGCCGCCGCGACCCGCAGCGACAGCTCCCACGGCACGTCCGGGTCCTGCTGGCCATGCAGCAGCCGCACCGGGATGGACAGCGCGATGGGTGGCTTCGGCAGCAGCAGGTGGCGGGCGCCCTCCTCGATCAGCGCGCGGGTGATGGGGTAGGGGTCGCCATAGGCGCTCGGCCGGTGCCAGACGCCGTCGCGCGCGATCGCCGCGCTGGCGTCGGGCGGCAGCGCCTCGGCGATGCGCGCGGTGAAGTCGGGGGCGGCGGCGATGCCGATGAGCGCCGCGACGCGCGCCGGCCGGCGCAGCGCCAGCAGCAGCGCCAGCCATCCGCCCATGGAGGATCCGACGAGGATCTGCGGCCCCTCGGTCAGCGCGTCGAGCACGGCGGTGGCGTCGTCGGCCCAGCCGCCGATGGTGCCGTCCACGAAGCGCCCGCCGCTGGCGCCATGGCCGGCATAGTCGAAGCGCAGATAGGCCCGGCCGCGCGCCGCGCAGAAGCCGGCCAGCGCCTCGGCCTTGGTCCCCGTCATGTCGCTGTTGAAGCCGCCGAGGAACACCACCCCCGGGCCGCGCCCGCGCAGGCGCCGCCAGGCCAGCGCCACCCCGCCGCCGCGCTCGAGGCGCCCGCTCTCCTCCGCGCTCACAGCCGCGGCAGCCCGCGCCGCGCCAGGTTCTGCATCAGCGCGCCGATCCCGAAGGTCCAGGGCGGGCACTCGTCGGTCCGCTCGACCTGGTTCACCAGCGCGCCGAGCCGGGGCGAGGCGATGCGCACGACGTCGCCCGGATGGTGGGTGAAGCCGAGGCCCGGGCCCGCGCGGTCCTTCGCGGGGGAGAAGGGGGTGCCGAGATAGATCACCACCCCGTCCGGATACTGGTGGTGCGGGCCGATGAGCTGGTCGACGATGTCCATCGGGGAGCGGCTGATCGCGCCGACCGCGCCCGTCTCCTCGAGGCGGAAGCCGTCGCGCCCCTCGATCGTCAGGCGCAGCTCGGCCCGGCGGACATCCTCCAGCGCGAAGCTGCCGTCCTGGAACAGCCGGATCATCGGGCCGAGGGCGGCGGAGGCGTTGTTGTCCTTGGCGCGCCCGAGCAGGAGGGCGCTGCGGCCCTCGACGTCGCGCAGGTTCACGTCGTTGCCGAGCGTGGCGCCGACGACCGTCCCGCGCGCATTGATCGCCAGCGCCACCTCGGGCTCCGGGTTCGACCAGGCGCTGACCGGATGGATGCCGACGCGGCCCCCCGTGCCGATGGCGGCCATCGCCGGGCATTTGGTGAAGATCTCGACATCGGGCCCGATGCCGACCTCGAGGTACTGGCTCCACCAGCCGCGCTCGACCAGGGTCGCCTTCAGCCGCATCGCCTCCGCGCTGCCGGGGCGGATGTCCGCCAGGTCGTTGCCGAGGATCGCGCGCACCTCGGCGCGCACCGCCTCGGCCCGCGCGGCGTCGCCGCGGCAGCGCTCCTCGATCACGCGCTCGAGCATCGAGCGCACATAGGTCACGCCGCAGGCCTTGACCGCCTGGAGGTCGACGGGCGCGAGGAGGAAGGGCAGCGCCGGGTCGCGCGCGTCCTGCGCGGTGTTGGCCAGCACGGCGGCCAGGTCGAGCGCGATGGGGGTGCCGGCGCGGCGGATGGCGCCGACCGGATCCTCAGCGTTCAGCCAGGCCGCGACGGTGCCGAAGGCCGGGGTCATGTCGAAGGCCGCGCCGTCGAGCAGCGCGACCGCCGAGGGACCCTCCGGCGTCATGATCCGGGACGCGAAGGCCCCTGCGGGCCAGTCCTCGGGCAGGGTGGTGGCGTCCAGGCGCTGCATGCCGGCTTGCTTCCTCGTCGGTCCCGCGGCGACCAGCCTACCGGGGCGACGCGACGCCGCAAGCGGTGCGGCCGGCGGGGCGTCGGGGCGGGCGCAACAACGGAAACAGTTTTGCGCCGGCGGCGGCACAAGGGTGCAACATCGGGGGTCTAGGGAAGGCGGTGCGACGGTCGAAGGAAGCCCCCCCGGCCTCGCCCAGGACGCAGGGAGCCCAACGATGCCGAGCCGAACCCTCACCATCGACCATCATGGCCTGCCGGTCACGCGTGCGAGCGCGGCGGCGCGCGACGGCTATGCGGCCGCGCTGGCGCAGCTCAACCTCTATCGGGGCGACCCGCTCGCGGCCATCGACGCCGTCCTGGCCGATGCGCCGGACTTCCTGATGGGGCATGCCTTCCGCGCCGGCCTGTTCGTGATGGCGCCGGAGTGCGGGTCGCTGGCGGAGCTGCGGCGGACGGTCGAGGGCGCGCAGGCGCGGGCGGCCGACGGGACCGAGCGCGAATGGGCGCATGTCGCCGCGGCCAGCGCGTGGATGGAGGGCGATTTCGCCGAGGGCGCGCGCCGCTACGGCGCGATCGCGGCGCAATGGCCGCGCGACCTGCTGGCGCTGCAGGTGGCGCATGCCTGCGACTTCTTCCTCGGCCAGCGCGAGGGGCTGCGCGACCGGCCGCTGGCGGCGCTGCCCGCCTGGAACATGACCGAGGCGGGCCGTGGCGTGGTCGAGGGCATGCTCGCCTTCGGCCTCGAGGAATGCGGCGCCTATGCCGAGGCCGAGGCGGCCGGCCGCCGCGCCGTCGCCGCCGAGCCGCGCGACGCCTGGGCGATCCATGCCGTCGCGCATGTCCTGGAGATGCAGGGCCGCGCCGCGGAGGGCGCCGACTGGCTCGGCCGGCGCGTCGCGGACTGGGAGGGGAGCAGCCTGCTGGCCGTGCACCAATGGTGGCATCTCGCGCTGTTCCACCTCGACCGCGGCGAGCATGCCAGGGCGCTGGCGGTGTTCGACCGCGGCGTGCGCCGCCTGGCCACCGCGCCGGCGATCGAGCTGGTCGATGTCTCCGCCATGCTGTGGCGCTTCATGCTGTGCGGGATGGAGCCCGGCGAGCGCTGGGCGGAGGCGTCGGACGTCTGGGCCGAGCAGGTGCCGGGCTACTACGCCTTCAACGACGCGCATGCGGTGATGGCGCATCTCGGCGCCAGGCGGGTGGAGGAGGCGCGGCGGGTGATCGCGGCGATGGAGGTCGCGGCGACGGGCGCGGGCACGAACGCCATGATGACGCGCGAGGTGGGGCTGCCGATGGCGCGCGGCCTGGTCGCCTTCGCCGATGGCCGCTTCGCCGAGGCGGCGCGGCTGCTCGGGCCGCTGCCGGCGATCGCGCACCGCTTCGGCGGCTCGCACGCGCAGCGCGACGTCATCGCCTTCACCCGGGCCGAGGCGGCGCTGCGCGCGGGCGACCGCGCCATGGCCGCGGCGCTGGCGGAGGAGCGGCTGCGGGCCAAGCCCGACAGCCTGCTCGCCCGCGCGATGGCCAGCCGCGCCGAGGGGATGTCCGGCGCGGCCTGAGCGGCGCTACTCCGCCGCGATCGCCGGCGCGTCCTGCATCGGCACGGGGAGGTACTTCGCGTACTCCTTCGGCACGACGTGCCAGAACCGCCCGCGCTCCTGCGCCCAGTCGTTCAGCAGGCGCGCGGCGAGCGGCGACCCGGTCTCCTGCGCGTGGCGGAAGACGAGGTCGCGCAGCGCCTTCTCCCAGTGCAGCGATCCGAGGCGCGACCAGAGCAGCGTGTCGGGGTTCACCCGCCGCTCGAAGGTGCCGTCGGGGTCGTAGACGAAGGCCTGGCCGCCGGTGAAGCCGGCGCCGAAATTGTCGCCGACGGGGCCGAGGATCACGACGGTGCCGCCGGTCATGTACTCGCAGGCATTGGCCCCCGTGCCCTCGACCACCGCATCGGCGCCGCTGTTGCGGACGGCAAAGCGTTCCCCGGCCTGGCCGGCGGCGAAGAGCGTGCCGCTGGTCGCGCCGTAGAGCACGGTGTTGCCGATGATGGTGTTCTCCGACCACACCAGGTTGGAGGAGGGGGAGGGGCGGACGACGATGGTCGCGCCCGAGAGGCCCTTGCCGACATAGTCGTTGGCATCGCCCAGCACCTCGAGCTTGAGGCCATGCGCACCGAAGGCGCCGAGGGACTGGCCCGCGCTGCCGCGCAGGCGCACGGTGAGATGCCCCGGCTGCAGCCCCGCCGGGCCGAAGCTGCGCACGATGCGGCTGCTGATCTTGGTGCCGATCGCGCGGTGGGTGTTCCGGATGTTGTACTGGAGCTGCATCTTCTCGCCCTGCTCGAACAGCGCGCGGGCGTCGCGGATCATGTCCGCGTCCAGCGTCTCCGGCACCTCGTTGCGGCCCTCGAGGGTGCAGTAGGCGGCGTGCGGCCCGGCATCGGCCTGCACCAGCAGCGGGTTCAGGTCGAGGTCGTCCAGATCCTCCGAGCCGCGGCTGACCTGCATCAGCAGGTCGGTCCGCCCGATCACATCCGTCAGCCGCCGGAAGCCGAGCGCGGCCAGGATCTCGCGCACCTCCTCGGCGACGAAGCTGAACAGGTTGATCACCTTCTCCGGGCTGCCGCCGAACTTGGCGCGCAGCGCCTCGTCCTGGGTGCAGACGCCGACGGGGCAGGTGTTGGAGTGGCACTGGCGGACCATGATGCAGCCCATGGCGACGAGGCTCGCCGTGCCGATGCCGAACTCCTCCGCACCCAGCATCGCGGCGATCACCACGTCGCGCCCGGTCTTGATGCCGCCATCGGTGCGCAGCTTCACCCGGTGGCGCAGCCGGTTCAGCAGCAGCACCTGGTGCGTCTCGCTGAGGCCCATCTCCCAGGGCAGGC
>CAZMCV010000211.1:0-6303 GCA_964564645.1 uncultured Acetobacteraceae bacterium | reverse complement strand
GCCCCGGCACCGGCGCCGCGCCCGGTCGCCGCGGCGGCCGAGGCGATGCCGCCGCTGCGCCTCGCCCCGCGCCGGGCCTGGCGGCGGATCCCGATCGACACGCGCGGCAACATCGCCGCCGCCTGGATCGCCTCGGAGACCGTCCTCGCCGCGGATGGCGGACGGCGCGACTGGATCGTCGCCACGCTGCGCGAGCCGATCCCGATCCCGGAGACCGGCGGCCATGCCGCCAGCGCCGCCTTCGTCGCCGATTACCGCTGCGACCGCCATGCCTGGGAGCCGCTGGGCACGATCTGGTTCAAGGGCCGCGACGCCTCGGGCGGGGAGGCGCTGCGCGAGCCGCCGCGCGGCCTCGGCGAGCGCATGGTGGCCGAGGGGACGCTGATCGACGTCTTCCTCGACGCGGCCTGCCGGCAGGCGCGCCGCGCGCGGTGAGGGGCGCGGCCGCGGCACGGATCGCGTCGAGGAAGGTGTTTCAGTCGCGCGGCCCGAGCACGGCCATCACCGCGCTGACGCGCGCCGCCCGCTCGCCATCCGCCAGCACCACGCCCTCGGTGAAGCAGAGGGCGCGGCCGAGCCGCGTGACCTCCGCCTGCACCTCCAGCCAGCAGCCCTGCCGCGCCGGGGCGATGTAGTCGACGGTCAGCGACACGGTCGTCAGGTGATGGCGCGGCAGGCCGGCGCGGTCGCGCATCACCGCGACGGCATGGATCAGGCCGAGATCGGCCAGGGTCGCCACGAATCCGCCATGCGCCGCGCCGGCGGTGTTGCAGTGCCGGTGCTGCAGCCGCAGGCCGAGCGTGACCCGCGCCGGCTCCTTCCTCGACCAGAAGGGGCCGAGCTCCTGGGCATAGGGGCCGCCATGCGTCGCGGGCTCGAAGCCCTCCGGCACCGCGGCGGCCTCGGTTCGTGTCATGCTGCGCGCGTCTCCATGCGGGGGCGCAGCTTGGCGAGCGGTCCCGGGGCGGGCAAGCCTCGGCATGATCTGCATCAAGGCTGCCGGACCGGGATGGGGACATGGAGGGCGTGCGCCGCGCGCGACGCGGCGCCGGACCAGGACGAGGGGGGAGGCGAGCCATGAGCGTCACCGGCCAGAATCTCAGCGCCCAGGCCATCTGGGACCATCTTGCCGCGACGAAGCGGGCGGAGGAGGCGGCGCGCCAGGCGGCCGAGGCCGCGCACCGCGCCGAGCTCGAGAAGCTGCGGGAGTCCTTCGATTCGCGTGAATTGCAGCCCGATGCGATGGACCGCATCGCGGCGGTGGTCCGCCGCGCCGTGGAGCGGGGCGAGAAGGAGGCGCTGGTGCTGCGCTTCCCTTCCGAATGGCTGCCCGACCAGGGCCGCGCGGTGACCAACCATGATCCCGGATGGCATCGCCGGCTCGAGGGCTTCCCGGCGCGCGCCTATGCGTTCTTCGAGCAGGAGCTGGCGCCGCGCGGCTTCCAGCTGAAGGCGCAGATCCTCGACTTCCCCGGCGGCGTGCCGGGCGATGTCGGCTGGTTCCTGACCTGGAAGCACCCCGACGAGGTCTGACCCCTTCGCCCCGACGTCGGCCGGGGATCGCCATGCCGGGGCAGGACTCCGCCTTCGCGCGGCCGGCCCCGGCCGCTTCCATACCGATCCGTATGGCGGCGGTCAGGGCGCCCGCAGGGCCGGCATGGCTCTTTCATGCGGTGCCGCTCCCGCGATGGGGGCGGGCCTGAAGGAGAACCCGCCGCATGTCCGGACCCGCCAAGCCGCGCCCGAGGATCATCGCCGCCGCCGCCGGGGCGCTGGCCCTGGCACTGGCCACCACCGCGCTGACCCCCTGGTCCCCGCGCATCGCCGAGGCCCAGTCCACCGCCGCCGGCACCGCCGTGGCGCTGCCGCGCATGGGCACCTCCGATTTCGCCGACCAGGTGGCGCGCGTCGCCCCCTCCGTCGTGCGGGTGACCGTCAGCGGCCGGGCCGAGGCCGGCGCCGGCCGGATGGAGCTGCCGCCCGAGCTGCGCGGCACGCCCTTCGAGCGCTTCTTCCGCCAGCAGCAGATGACCCCGCCGCAGCAGCGCGCGCCGCGCCCGACCGGCCAGGGCTCCGGCTTCATCATCGATGCCGATGGCTATGTCGTCACCAACAACCATGTGATCGGCGAGGCCGACAAGGTCCGCGTCGAGCTGGCCGATGGGCGCGAGCTGACGGCGAAGGTGGTGGGCACGGACCCGATGACCGACCTCGCCCTGCTGAAGGTCGAGGCCGGCGAGAAGCTGCCGGCGCTGGGCTGGGGCGACAGCGACCGGCTGCGCGTCGGCGAGTGGGTGCTGGCCATGGGCAACCCCTTCGGCCTCGGCGGCAGCGCGACGGCGGGCATCGTCTCGGCGCGTGGCCGGCAGATCGGTGCGGGGCCCTATGACGACTTCATCCAGACCGACGCGCCGATCAACCCGGGGAATTCGGGTGGCCCGCTGTTCGACGCCGCCGGCCAGGTGATCGGCATCAACACCGCGATCTACTCGCCCTCCGGCGCCAATGCCGGCATCGGCTTCGCGGTGCCCTCGGCGCTGGCCAAGCGGGTCGTCGACCAGCTGAAGGCGACCGGGCGCGTGGAGCGCGGCTGGCTCGGCGTCTCCATGCAGCGCCTGGACGGCGAGATGGCGGCGGCGGTCAAGGCGCCGGACCGCAAGGGCGCGCTGGTCGCCGGCGTGCAGGCCGGCTCGCCGGCCGAGACGGCGGGGCTGCAGCCCGGCGACGTGATCCTCGGCTTCGATGGCCGCGCGATCGAGGCGCCGCGGGACCTGGCCGAGGCGGTCGCGTCCGCCAGGCCGGGCACCGAGGCGAAGCTGACCGTGCTGCGCGACGGCGAGCGGATCGAGCGGTCGGTGTCGACCGGCCGCCCGCCCGGTGTCCGCGCGGCCGCCGCCGAGGAGCGGGGCGGCGCGGAGGAGTCCGGCGGTCCGGGCCTCGGCGTGAAGCTGGCGAAGAATGGGCGCGGGCCGGGCGCGGTGGTGGCCGAGATCGCGCCGGACAGCGTCGCGGGCGAGCGCGGCCTGCGCACCGGCGACGTGATCCTGCGCGCCGGCGGCAAGTCGGTCGACGGTCCGGAGGATGTGGTGAAGGCGGTGCGCGCGGCGCGACAGGAGAAGCGCGCGGCCATCGCGCTGCAGGTGGAGCGCCGGGGCGAGCGTGCCTTCGTCGCCATCCCGCTGCAGGGCGGCACCGAGCCGGCGGGCAAGGCCGCCGGCTGACCGCCTGCCGTGCCGCGCGGCGGCGATGTCGCTGTCGGCATCGCCGTCCCGAAGGATGCCGGTACGGAAGGGAGGCCGACGGCCTCCCGGGCCGGCCGCCGGACAGGGATCGCCGCCACGCCGCGGCTGCGGGGGAGGGTCG
Organism: uncultured Acetobacteraceae bacterium; assembly: GCA_964564645.1. Taxonomy (GTDB): domain Bacteria; phylum Pseudomonadota; class Alphaproteobacteria; order Acetobacterales; family Acetobacteraceae; genus CAZMCV01. The sequence continues at coordinate 2,940 of CAZMCV010000211.1, read as the reverse complement.
CCGGGACCCTCCCCCGCATGTCGTTACGGACCCTCCCGCAGGGGCGGTCAGGACTGCGTGCGCGGCATCGGCTTACCGCTTGTTTACGATCCTGCGACCTTCATATGCTTGACACATGGCAAGCATCGTCGAGTCGGAGGCCTCTGCATGGGAGAGGTGAGGGTCGGTTCCCGTTTCGGCCAGCTGGAGGTTGTTGGCGAAGGGGAGCCCTATGTGTGGCGCGGTCGGATCGCACGACGGCGTTGGGCCTGCGTGTGCGATTGCGGCCAGGAGACGGAAGTCCGCGACGATCGGCTGAAGGCGGGCACGACGCGCAGTTGTGGCTGCCTGGTCGCGGAATCGGCGCGCGAGCGCCAGCTGCGCCATGGCGGGCGCGCCGGCGGGCAGGCGGTGCCGGAGTACCAGGTCTGGCAGGCGCTGCTGCATCGCGACCCCGAGGCACGGGTGTGCCGGCGCTGGCGCGCCGGGGGCGGGCGGGGCTTCGCCAATTTCCTCGACGACATGGGCTCGCGCCCGGGGCCCGGCTATCGGCTGGTCCGGCGCGACGCGTCGCGCGTCTTCGGTCCCGGAAACTGCGTGTGGCGGAAGGGCGTGCCGCGGCGCGGCGTGCCGCGGCGCTTCGTCGCCTATCGCGGGCGCACGCTGACCCTGCGGGCGGCGGCCGAGGCATCGGGCGTGAGCTATGAGCGGCTATGCAAGCGGCTGGAGCGCGGCTGGCCGGAGCACCTGGCGCTGCGGCCCTGAAAGGGGCCGCCCCCAGAGGCCGTCCCCAGGGGCCGGTGCCGGGTGAGGGATTCGAACCCCCGACCTTCGGTTTACAAAACCGCTGCACTACCGCTGTGCTAACCCGGCCGCGCGATGCCAGCGATAGCCTCTGCGGCCGTCGTGCTCAACGTCCCTTGGCGTCGTCAGGCATGGCCGACCGGGCCGAAGGCGTCCTGCTGGGTCGCGCGGACCACGGCCGCGAACAGGCGCAGCGCCTCGGCGCCGCCACGATCGTTCAGCCGACCCTGGTCGAACTCCTCGGCAAGCAACTCCGCGTGGCCGGCCAGCGTCTCTGCGGCGCGGCGCATCGCTTCCTGGGTGACGGCGAGCTGGAGCTCGTCCGAGAGCAACTCCCAGCTAAGGGACGACGACATGGTTTTCCCATCCCGAGCGCCCTTCTGGCGAGACGATGTTCGAAGAGTCCCACTCGGGACCGAAGGCATCATGCCGCGAGGCCGGTGAACGGAGCGTTGCCGCCTCGCCCCTCGCGACGCTGCCTAGGCGAACCGCATCCCGACCGAGCCGAGCCCCGCGAACGCGACCTCCACCTCGCAGGGCCGCTCCAGCCAGATCGGCGGGGTGACCGAGCCGAGCCAGACCCGCTGCCCGGCGCGCAGCCCGCCGAACGCCGCCGCCCCCTCCGATTCCGCGAGCCAGGCCAGCGCCCGCATCGGATGCCCGAGCAGCTCGCGCCCGAAGCCGCTGCCCATGACGTTCCCGTCGACGCGGATCGTGCCCTCGACCGCGCCGAGATCGATGTCCCGCCACCCCGCCCCCACCGGCGTCCCGGGGATGCCGGCCGCGTGGTAGACCTGATCCGCGATCAGGGTCGGCGTGCCGAGGAGCGCCAGATCGTCGTAGCGCCGCTCGACGATCTCGATGGCGGGGAAGATCTCGGCCACCGCCGCCTCGGCCACCGCCTCGGGGCAGGGGCCGGGCGGCAGGTCGCGGCCGAGCCGCACCCCGATCTCGCACTCCACCCCGGGGTTGAGGAAATCGTCGAACCGCACCGTGGCCCCGGCCGGCCGCAGGCTGGAAGCCGGCACGAAGCCCACGGCCGGCCCGGCGAGGCCGAGATAGTCCTGCATGCGCCGGGTCGTCGCGCCGATCTTGAAGCCGGCCGGCGGCACGGCGCCCAGGCGCTCGGCCACCCGCCTCTGCAGCGCGTAGCCCGCCGCCGCATCCGCCGGGGCCAGGCCGGGCCCGAGCGGATCGAGCATGCGGCGCGGGCGCGCCTGCCGCGCCCGCAGGATGATATCGGCCGCGTCGTCCATGACGGTATCCTCCCCGGCTCGCCAAGCCCCGCTCGCCATCGGGACCCGAGCGCTCAGCCCCGCGCCAGCTCATACAGCGCGACCGCCGCGGCGGCCGAGACGTTCAGGCTCTCCATCGCCGGGGCGATCGGCAGGCGGGCCAGCTCGTCGCAGGAATCGCGGGTCAGCCGGCGCAGGCCCTCGCCTTCCGCGCCGAGCACGAGGGCCGCGCGCCGTCCGGCCAGCCCGGCATGCACCTGGGCGAGCGTGACCGGCGCCGCTGCGTCGAGGCCGATCACCCAGTAATCCTGACGCTTCGCCTCCTCGATCGCCCGGGCGAGGTTCACCACGCGCACCACGGGCACGAGCTCGAGCGCGCCGGAGGCGGCGCGCGCGAGGGTGCCGGTCTCCGGCGGGGCGTGGCGGTCCTGCAGGACCAGCGCCGCCGCGCCGAAGGCGGCGGCCGAGCGCAGGATCGCGCCGACATTGCGCGGATCGGTGACCTGGTCGAGCACCAGGATCGGACCGGTCCCCTCGGCCAGCGCGCGGTCGAGCGGCGGCGAGGAGAGGGGATCGGCCAGCAGCGCCGCCCCCTGGTGAACGGCATCCTCGGCCAGGAAGCTGGCGAAGCGGGCGCGCTCGGCGCGTTCCGGCGCGATGCGCCAGGGGGGCGGCAGCTGGGCGCGGAGCGCGGCCTCCGCCTCCTCGGTCAGCAGCAGGCGGCGGAGGCGCCGCGCCGGGTTGGCGAGGGCGGCCGCGACCGGGTGCAGGCCGTGCAGCCAGAGTCCCGCCGCGGTGCCGCGGCCCGGCGCGCCGCCGCGGCCCCCCCCGGCGCGGGGGGGGGCGCGCGGCGCGCGCGGGCCCGTGGCCGGGCGGGGGGGGGGGGGGGGGGGGCCGCGGCGCGCGCGGCGGCGGGGGCGCG
>CAZMCV010000210.1:0-6313 GCA_964564645.1 uncultured Acetobacteraceae bacterium | reverse complement strand
GCTCCATCGCCTCGAGCACCTCCTCGCGCTCGATCATCTTCTCGCGCGCGACGGCGTCGGCGACCTGCAGCAATTCGGGACGGGCGATGGCGATGTCGATGGCCATGGCTCTCTCAGTTCCTCGTTCCGGGATCCGCCGCCGCGTCCCCGTCCTGCGGGGCGGTGGCGGCGATCAGCGCATCCGTCAACACCAGCTTCGCGCGGCGGATGTTGCTCCGCGGGAAGCGCATCTCGGTCCCGTCCTCGAGCTTCAGCCGCGCGCTCTCCGCATCGGCGCCGAGGGCGATGCCCTTGAACCGCTTGCGTCCCTCGAGCGGGATGGCGAGCTCGAGCTGCGCCAGATGGCCGGCGAAGCGGTTCCAGTCCTTGGTCCGCGTCAGCGGCCGGTCGATGCCCGCCGAGGACACCTCGAGCGTCCACTCGCCGCGGATCGGATCCTCGACATCGAGCACCGCGCCCACGGCGTGGCTGATCGCTTCGCAATCCTCGACGGTGAAAGTGGCCTCGTCGGCGCGGTCGGCCATGATCTGCACGACCGGCCGTTCCTTGCCGCTGACCTGCACGCGAACGAGTTCATAGCCCATGTGCTCGATCGTCGGCGCGATCAGGTCGGCGATGCGCGCCTCCAGCCCTTCGTGATGCGGACGTTCGATGGTGGTGCCCAAAAACAAAAAAGGCGGCCCGTGAAGGCCACCCCCCGTGCGTCGGATGGTGATTTCATTGGGAAGATAGGCGCGAGGCGGCGCGGAAGCAAGGCCGCGCTCAGCGCCTCCGCGCCTCCCAGTAGAGCGGCCTGCGGCCCTCACGCAGCGCCTTCGCCTCGTAGCGGGTGGGCGGCCATCCCTCCGGGCGGGCCGTGGCGGGCGGCGGCAGGTCGAACAGGTCGGTGCCCGCGAACACCTCGGTGACCCAGGCCTGGTAGGTCGGGTCGTCGGTGGCGATGCGCCAGGTGCCGCCCGGGCGCAGGATCCGCGCGACCACGGGCAGCATGGCCGGGTGGACGAAGCGCCGCTTGGCGTGGCGCGCCTTCGGCCATGGGTCGGGAAACATCAGGAACAGCCGCTCGAGCGCCCCCTCCGGCAGCAGCGCCAGCAGCCGGCGCGCATCCTCGGGCCAGATCCGCAGATGGGGCGGCAGCGGCGCGTCGGCCTCGCCGCCTTCCGGCACCAGGCGCGAGAGGAGGGCGCAGAGCCCGTTCTCGAACACCTCGGAGGCGATGTAGGCGACGTCCGGGCGGGCGGCGATCTGCGCCAGCGCATGCTCGCCGCCGCCGAAGCCGACCTCGAGCCAGAGGGCCTGGCCGGGGGCCGCGAAGCCGGCCCCGGGTTCCGCCGCGGCCCCGGCCGCAAGGCGCAGCCGCGGCAGGGTGACCTCAAGCAGCCGCTGCTGGCGGGGACGCAGCGGGTGGCCGCGGCGGCGGCCATAGAGGCGGTCCGGGATGCCGGCAGGGGTGGCGGCGGGGGCGTCGGTCTGCGGCATGAACTCGAGCGCCCGGGGGATGCGGCAATTCCCCGCCCGCCCGGCGCGGGACCGGGTGGCGGGACAGAGCCTGTGAGGACATCGAACTCGCGCGGGAACGCCCGTTCAAGTCACGGGGGAACGTCCCCCAGGACCGGGGCCGACGGGCGTTCCTTCGCGAGCCCTCAGCGCCCGAAGGCGCGCTTCAGCTCTGCCGCCAAATCCGTCCGCTCCCAGGTGAAGGTGCCCTTCTCCTCGTCGGGCGTGCGGCCAAAATGCCCATAGGCGCTGGTCGGGACGTAGATCGCGCGGTTCAGGTGCAGATGCTCGCGGATACCGCGCGGCGAGAGGTTCACCAGCTCGTTCACCACCCGCGCGAGCTTCTCCTCATCGACGTCGCGCCCGGTGCCGTGCAGGTCGAAATAGACGGAAAGCGGGCGGGCGACGCCGATCGCGTAGCTCACCTGGATGGTGCAGCGATCGGCCAGCCCCGCGGCGACGACGTTCTTCGCCACGTAGCGGGCCGCGTAGGCGGCGCTGCGGTCCACCTTCGTCGGGTCCTTGCCGCTGAAGGCGCCGCCGCCATGCGGGGCGGCGCCGCCATAGGTGTCCACGATGATCTTCCGCCCGGTCAGGCCGGCATCGCCATCGGGGCCGCCGATCACGAATTTGCCGGTCGGGTTCACGTAGAACTCCTGGTCCGGGCACATCCAGCCCTTCGGCAGCGTGCTCTCGACGATCGGGCGCAGCAGGCGCTTGATCTCGGCCTGGTCCAGCCCTTCCTCGTGCTGGGTGGAGACGACGACGGAGGTGGCCTGCACCGGCTTGCCGTCCACGTAGCGCAAGGTCACCTGGCTCTTCGCGTCGGGCAGCAGGCCCTTGACCATCGGGTCGTGCACGCGGCGCATCTCGCTGATCCGGCGCAGGATGGTGTGCGCGTAGTACAGCGGCGCCGGCATCAGCTCCGGCGTCTCGGTGCAGGCATAGCCGAACATGATGCCCTGGTCGCCCGCGCCCTCATCCTTGTTGCCGGCGGCGTCCACCCCCTGGGCGATGTCGGCCGACTGGGCGTGCAGGTGGCATTCCACCGCGGCATGCTTCCAGTGGAAGCCCTCCTGCTCATAGCCGATGTCATGCACCGCCATCCGCGCGCGATGGATCAGCAGGTCGGGCGTCACGTTCGCGGGGCCGCGCACCTCGCCGGCCAGCACGATCCGGTTGGTGGTCACCAGGGTCTCGCAGGCGACGCGCGAATAGGGATCGGCCTCGAGGAAGGTGTCGAGCACGGTGTCGGAGATGCGGTCCGCCACCTTGTCCGGATGGCCCTCGGAGACGCTCTCGGAGGTGAACAGATACTCGCCCTTGTCGCGCATGGCGTCGGTTCGTCCTCTTGTCGCGGCTGGCTTTCCGGCGGCGCCCCGGAAGGCTTGTGGTGTCGGCTCAGGCGCACCGGCGGGCGCGTGACACGGGTGTGTCACCCGGCCTGGGCGGCGCGCGTATCGCAGGCGGGGGGCGGGGGGTCAAGCGGCCGGCCGCGGGATCGTTGCGATCCGGTTCAGGCCATCCCGAGCACATGCTTCATGTCATAGAGGCCCGGCGGCCGACCCCGCAGCCAGAGCGCAGCCCGCACCGCCCCGGTTGCATAGACCCGCCGGTCGAAGCTTCGGTGGGTCAGCGAGATGTGCTCGGACCCGGCGGCGAAAAGCAGCGTGTGCTCCCCCACCACCTGCCCGCCACGCAGCGCCGCGAAGCCGATCGTGCCGGTCTTCCGCGCGCCGTAATGCCCGTCCCGCCCGCTCTCGGTCCCGGCGGCCTCCAGCGTCGTCCCTCGCCCGCGTGCGACGGCCCGGCCCAGGGCGACCGCGGTGCCGGAGGGGGCATCGACCTTCTGGCGATGGTGCATCTCCAGGATCTCGGCGTCGTACTGCTCGGCCGGCAGGGCGGCGGCCATGCGCTCCGCCATCGCCAGGAACAGGTTCACGCCCGGGGCGAAATTGGCGGCGTAGACCACCGGCACCCGCTCGGCCGCCGCGACGATCGCCGCCTCGTCCTCGGCCGACAGGCCGGAGGTGCCGAGGACCAGGGGCTTCCCGGCGCGCGCCACCGCGGCCGCATGCATCGCCGCCGCCGAGGCATGGGTGAAGTCGATCACCACATCGGCCGCCGCGGCGAGGCCGGCGATGTCCGCATGCACCGGGCCGGGCACGCCACGCGTGACGCCGCCGGGCCGCAGGGTGCCACCGGCAAGCGTCGCGCCCGCCGCGACCGTCTCCTCGACCAGGAGCCGGCCCATGCGTCCGGCGATGCCGGCGATCCCGATCCGAAGCGACATGCGCGCCGATGCTCCCCGATGCGTGCGGCCCGCCAGCCTCGGGCGGGCCGGCACCGGCGGTCAAGCATGCCGTGCGGGATGGGGATGCGGGGGGGGGGGCGGGCGGCGACGCGGGTGGGACCGCTTCCGCGCCGCCGCCTGCCAAACCGCCGCTGGGGGGGAGTGCGGCGGTCGCAGATCGAACGTCGCCCCCCGCGCCCGGTTCCCCCGGGGTGTTCACGAACCCGGGGGCGGCGAAGCGGCCGTGCCACGAAGCCCGATTCCGATGGCCCCCGTTGCTCGCGGGCAACGGACCTGGCTCACCGGCGACGCCACCACCGCGCGCGCTGCCGCTCCTCCTGCCGGGCCCGGCGACGGTCCTCGCGGCGCTTCGCCCGCTCCTCCTCGCCGGGGGAATCGCGGCGCGGGCCGTCCTCCCCGGGATCCTCGCGGGGGGGATCCCGCCCGGGCGCCGCCGCGGCGTCCGCGCCTACCGGCCCAGACCGTCCCAGAACTCCTTCACCTTGGCGAAAAAACCTTCAGCCTCCGGGCTCGTCCTCCCCTCCCTGACCGCCTCGGCTTCGAACTCGTCGAGGAGCTCGCGCTGCCGCTTGGTCAGGTTCTGCGGGGTCTCGACCGAGACCTGGACATACATGTCGCCGCGCGCGGCGCTGCGCAGGACGGAGAAGCCCTTGGCGCGCAGCCGGAACTGGTCCCCCGCCTGCGTGCCGGCCGGGATCGTCACCCGCGCGCGCCCACCATCGACGGTCGGCACCTCGACATTGCCGCCGAGCGCGGCCTGGGTCATGCGCAGGGGGACGCGGACGAAGATGTTGGCGCCGTCGCGCTGGAAGATGGCGTGCGGCTTGATGCCGACATCGACATAGAGATCGCCCGGCGGCGCGCCGCGCAGCCCGGCCTCGCCCTCCCCGGCCAGGCGGATCCGCGTGCCGTCCTCGACGCCGGCGGGAATGGCGACGGAAAGGGTGCGGTCGCGCTGCACCCGTCCGGCGCCCTGGCAGACCTTGCAGGGGTTCTTGATCACGCGGCCCTGGCCGCCGCAGGTCGGGCAGGTCCGCTCGATCAGGAAGAAGCCCTGCTGGGCGCGGACCTTGCCCGCGCCCTGGCAGGTGGAGCAGGTCTGCGCGGCGGAGGAGCCGCCCTCGGCCCCCGTCCCGCTACAGGCCTCGCAGGCCACGCTCGTCGGGACACGGACCGTCTTCTTGACCCCCGCGAAGGCCTCCTCGAGCGTGACCTCGACATGGGTGCGCAGATCGGCGCCGCGCCCGGAGGCCTCGCGCCGGCGTCGCCCGCCGGCCGCGCCGCCGCGGGCGAACTGGCCGAACATCTCCTCGAAGATGTCCTCGAAGCCGCCGGCCCCCGCGAAGGGTCCGCCCGCGCCGCCGAAGGGGCCGCCGCCGCCACCGCCCTGCTCGAAGGCGGCATGACCGAAGCGGTCATAGGCCGCGCGCTTCTCGCCGTCCTTCAGGACGTCATAGGCCTCGTTCAGCTCCTTGAAGCGGCCCTCGGCGTCGTTGTCCCCCTGGTTGCGATCGGGGTGGTACTTCATCGCGAGGCGCCGGTAGGCCTTCTTCAGGTCCTCTTCCGTCGCGTCGCGCTGGACGCCGAGCACGTCGTAATAGTCTCGCTTGGCCATCGCCGAGCCTGTCCCCCTCACGGGTCGATCCGTTCAGCCGAACCCGGAACGCACGGACGCCCGGCCCCCGATCGGGAACCAGGCGCCGCATCGGTCAGCCCCGCCTGCGGCCGCCGCCCTCGCGGCGGCGGCCAACGGTAGCACAACCTTCAGGCGGTCAGCCCGGCTTCTTCTTGCTGGGGTCGACCTCTTCGAAATCGGCGTCGACGACCTTGTCCCCACCCGGCCGGTCGCCCGTCGCGGCCCCCGCCCCGGCGGCCTGGTCCGCGCCCGCGGCCTGCTGGGCGCGGTACAGCGCCTCGCCCATCTTCATGCTGACCTGGGAGAGCTTCTCGGACGCCTGGCGGATGGCCTCGGCGTCCTGGCCCTCCATCGCGGAACGGGCGGTGGCGATCGCGGCCTCCACCTCCGACTTCTCGGCGGGGGGGATCTTCTCCTCGTTCTCCTTCAGCGTCTTTTCGGCGTTGTGCACCAGCGCGTCGAGCTGGTTGCGCGCCTCGACCGCCTCGCGCCGCTTCTTGTCGGCCTCGGAGTTCGCCTCCGCCTCCTTGACCATCCGCTCGATATCGGCGTCGGAGAGGCCGGACTTGGCCTGGATGCGGATCTGCTGCTCCTTGTTGGTGGCCTTGTCCTTCGCGCTGACGCTGACGATGCCGTTGGCGTCGATGTCGAAGGTCACCTCCACCTGCGGCACGCCGCGCGGCGCGGGCGGGATGCCCATCAGGTCGAACTGGCCGAGCAGCTTGTTGTCGGCCGCCATCTCGCGCTCGCCCTGGAAGACCTTGATGGTCACCGCGGTCTGGTTGTCGTCCGCCGTGGAGAACACCTGGGACTTCTTGGTCGGGATCGTGGTGTTGCGGTCGATCAGGCGGGTGAAGACGCCGCCC
>CAZMCV010000209.1:0-6449 GCA_964564645.1 uncultured Acetobacteraceae bacterium | reverse complement strand
AGATCCGCTTCCTGCCGGGCTGGCGTTCGCCGGACGCGCTCGCGGAGCTGACGCCCCTGGCGCTCCGCCGGGTCCTGCTCGACCTGGTGGCCGGTGCCGAGCCCCGCGACCTGCCGCCCGGCGATACCGACGAGCTGCGGCAGCGTGGCTTCGGGGTGCTCCTCGGCCTGCGGATCGACTGGGCCATCCCGATCTGGGACCAGATCGCCGCCCTCGGCGGCCTGCCCGAGGATGCCTCCGAGGACGAGGAGGAAGGGCCGGAAGCCTCACGACGCGCGGCCCTGTTCGACCAGTGGCGCGCCGCGGTCTTCGAGACGACGGGAAGCTGCGTCCCCCTCGCCGTGGTCCCGCCCTCGGAGGTCGGCGCCGAGATCGCCGACTTCCTGGAGGAAGCCGAAGGGCATGCGTCCGGCATCACGGAGATCGAGGATTTCGTCGCCATGGGCCGGCAGGAGGCCGGCAGCGAGGATGTGGTGTGCCGCGCCGAGATCATCGGCGAGGATCTGGAGCTGGCGCTCTACACCGAGCGTGGACGCTTCCTCGACAGCCTGACCATGGAGGCCGCCCGGCTTCCCGCCAGCGCGGAGGAGATGCCGCGCATCATCGCCTCCTTCGTCCGCGTGGTGAAGGACGCGCCGGGCCGCTGAGAACATGTGAAGGGATGCCCGCCGGCCCGGATCCCGGGGGGCGACCGCCTGCGCCCTTGTCCTCGGGGGCAAGGCGCGGCGCCTACCCCCCCGGCCGGTCCAGCGCCGCGGCGAACAGCGCCTCGGCCGTGCGCTCCAGCGCATCCGCCGCCGCCGCCGCGCCGATCGATGGCGCGACCGAATAGGCGCCCTCCAGGCAGAGCATCAGCGCGTCGCCCAGGATCTCCGGCGACCGGGCACCCGCCTCGGCGCAAAGGCGCCGCAGCTCCGCGCGATGCGCCTGCTTGTGGGCATCCGCGATCTTGCGCGCCGGGTGGTCGGCATCGGGGAATTCGGCGATCGCCAGGCCCATCGGGCAGCCGCGGAAGCCGGGTTCCCGAAGCAGGGCGGCGGCGGCGGCGATGAAGGCGCGCGGCCGCTGCTCCGGCGGCGCCTCCCTCACCGGGCCGTGGAGCCGCCAGTACTCCTCGCAATCCTGCCGGAGGATCGCCGCCACCAGCGCATCCTTCGACGGGTAGGTGCGGTAGAGGCTCATCTTCGTGGCGCCGGCGACCCGGCACACCTCCTCCACGCCGGTGGCGCGGATGCCCTGGCGATAGAACAGCTCCTTGGCCGCCTCCAGCACGCGCTGGGCCGCGGGCCGGGGATCGCGCGCTGTTTCCGCTGCCTCCTTCACGACGCCCTCCTTGGACCGGGTCGAGCCGTGGCAAGCCCGGTCCTTGCAATGCGACAGACCGGTTCGTATCATGGGGACGAACCGGTCGGTATCATCCGGCCACGGAGATAGGTCATGCCGCCCGACGTCCGCAAGGCCCTGTCCGGCATTTTCGTTGCCATCCTCGCCTCCTTCCCCCTGGCCGCATCGGTCCCGCCGGCGCGCGCCCAGCCCGCCGCCCCCGCCGTCACCGTCGCCCGTCCCCTGCAGCGCCAGATCACCGAGTGGGACGAGCACATCGCCCGGCTGGAGCCCTCGGCCCTCGTGGAGCTGCGCGCGCGCGTCTCCGGCCAGGTCGAGAGCCTGCATTTCCGCGACGGGCAGATCGTCCGGCCGGGCGACCTGCTCTTCACCATCGATCGCCGGCCCTTCGAGATCGCGGTGCAATCCGCCCGCGCCGAGGTGACCCGCGCCGAGGCCAGGCTGCTGCTCGCGGAGCAGGAGGTGGATCGCACCATGCCGCTGATCCGCGACCGCTTCGCGCCGCAGGCCCAGCTCGACCAGCGCCGCGCCGCCCAGCGCGACGCCCTGGCCGGGCTGGACGGCGCCCGCGCCGCGCTCCGCAACGCCGAGCTCGAGCTGGAATGGACCGAGGTGCGCGCGCCGATCGGCGGCCGCGTCTCGGACCGCCGGGTCGATCCCGGCAATCTGGTCCAGCAGGGCGCGACGCTGCTCACCACCATCCGCACGCTCGATCCGGTCTATGCGAGCTTCGACATGAGCGAGGCCGACTGGCTCCGGCTCTCCCGCCGGGTGCGCAGCGGCGAGCGGCCCTCGGACCGCGACGGCGGCAACGCCGTGCAGCTGCGCCTGGCCGATGAGCGCGACTGGCCCTGGCGCGGCCGGATGGATTTCGTCGATGCGGCGCTGGAGCCGCGCTCCGGCACCGTCCGCGCCCGCGCGCTGATCGCCAATCCCGATCTCTTCCTCACCCCCGGCACCTTCGCCCGGCTTCGCCTCTGGACCGGCGAGGCGGTGGCGCTGCTGGTGCCGGACACCGCCATCGCCGCCGACCAGGCGAGCCGCATGGTGCTGACGGTCGGCGCCCATGGCGAGGTGGTGCCGAAGCCGGTCGAGCTCGGCCCCGTGGTCGACGGCCTCCGCGTCATCCGCGGCGGCCTCGCGCCCGAGGACCGCGTGATCATCGCCGGCCTGCACCGCGCCCGCCCCGGCAGCCGCGTCACCGCCGAGCCGGGCCGCATCGCCCCCGCCGACACGCAGGTGGTCGAGGCGCGCTGATCCGCGCCCGCCGAAGGGGAGATTCCCATGCGCCTCGCCCATTTCTTCATCGCGCGGCCGGTCTTCGCCGCCGTCATCTCGATCGCCATCACCCTGGTCGGCGCCATCGCGGCCTTCCGCCTGCCGATCAGCGAGTTCCCGGAGATCGCGCCGCCGACCGTCACCGTCTCCGCGACCTATCCCGGCGCCTCGGCGCAGGTGGTGGCGGAGACCGTGGCGACGCCGCTCGAGCAGGAGATCAACGGCGTCGAGCGGATGCTCTACATGACCTCCCAGGCGACCGGCGACGGCCGCCTCTCGATCAACGTCGTGTTCCGCCAGGGCACGGATGTCGACGCCGCGCAGGTGCTGGTACAGAACCGCATCGGCGTGGCCGAGCCGCGCCTGCCGGAGGAGGTGCGCCGCCTCGGCATCACCGTCCGCAAGGCCTCGCCCGACCTGATGATGGTCGTGCACATGCTCTCGCCCGACGGCTCGCGCGACCAGCAATACGTCTCCAACTACGCCACGATCAACGTGCGGGACCGGCTGGCGCGGCTCGATGGCGTCGGCGACGTGCAGGTCTTCGGCGCGCGCGACTACGCGATGCGCGTCTGGCTCGATCCCGCCCGGATCGCCGCGCGCGGCCTGACCCCGGGAGAGGTGGTGCAGGCGCTGCAGCGCGCCAACCTGCAGGTGGCGGCGGGCGGGCTGAACCAGCCGCCGACCGGCGCCGGCACCGGCCTCGGCTTCCAGATCAACCTGCAGGCGCTCGGGCGGCTGACGACGCCCGAGCAGTTCGGCGACATCGTCGTCGCGACCGGCGACAGGGGCGCGCCGGTGCGGCTGCGCGACGTCGCCCGGGTCGAGCTCGGCAGCCAGGACTACACGGTCAACGCGCTGCTCAACAACCAGACCGCCACCGCCATTCCGATCTACCAGCGCCCCGGCTCCAACGCCCTGGCGACGGCGGAGGAGGTGCGCGCCACCATGGAGCAGCTGCGGCGCGCCTTCCCGCCCGGCCTCGACTACGCGATCGTCTACGACACCACCCGCTTCATCGAGGAATCGATGGAGGCGGTGCTGCACACCTTCGTCGAGGCGGTGCTGCTGGTGGTGCTGGTGGTGATCCTGTTCCTGCAATCCTGGCGCGCGGCGGTGATCCCGCTGCTGGCGATCCCGGTCTCGATCATCGGCACCTTCGCGGCGATGTCGGCGCTCGGCCTGTCGCTCAACACCCTGTCGATGTTCGGCCTGATCCTGGCGATCGGCATCGTCGTCGACGACGCCATCGTGGTGGTGGAGAATGTCGAGCGGCACCTGGCCGAGGGCATGAGCGCGGTGGACGCGGCGCGCCGGACCATGGACGAGGTCGGCTCGGCGCTGATCGCCATCGCCCTGGTGCTCTGCGCGGTCTTCGTGCCGACCGCCTTCATCACCGGCATCGCCGGCGCCTTCTACACCCAGTTCGCGATCACGATCGCGGTCGCCACGCTGCTCTCGGCGCTGGTCTCGCTGACCCTCTCGCCGGCGCTCGCGGTGCTCCTGCTGCGGCCGCACGGACATGGGGAGGTCACGGGCTGGCGCCGCCGGGCGGGCGCGCCGCTGCGCCTCTTCTTCCGCGGCTTCAACCGCGCCTTCGATGTCCTCTCGCTCGGCTATGGCGGCCTGACCCGGCGGCTGGTGCGCCTGCCGGTGATCATCCTGCTGCTGTTCGGCGGCATGCTGGCGCTGACCGGGCGGGCGGTATGGACCACGCCGACCGGCCTGGTCCCGCCGCTCGACCGCGGCTACCTGATCGCCGCCTTCCAGCTTCCCCCGGGCGCGGCGCTCGCACGCACCGATGCGGTGATCCGCACGGCCTCCGAGGCGGTGCTCAAGGTGCCGGGCGTCCGCGACGCCGTCGCCTTCGTCGGCTTCGACGGCGCGACCTTCACCAACGCGCCGAACACCGGCGTCATCTTCGTCGGCCTCGAGCCCTTCGCCGAGCGCCAGGCCGAGGGGGTGGCCTTCGGCGAACTCTATGCCGGCGTGCAGGCGGCCGTCTCGAACGACCGGGAGGCACAGGCCCTGGTCATCCCGCCGCCGCCGGTCCCAGGCATCGGCACGGGCGGCGGCTTCAAGCTCTACATCCAGGACCGCGCCGGACGCGGCGCCCGCGCGCTCGAGGCGGTGACCGGCGACATCATGGCGGCGGCCAACGGCCTGCCCGAGATCGCCATGGCCTTCACCCTGTTCAACACCGCGACACCCTCGCTTCGGCTGGAGGTGGATCGCACCAAGGCGGAGATGCTGGGTGTACCGCTGGCGCGCGTGTCGGAGGCGCTCTCGGTCTATCTCGGCTCCGCCTTCGTCAACGACTTCAACATCCTCGGCCGGACCTACCGCGTCACGGCGCAGGCCGAGGAGGATCAGCGGCTGACGGCGCGCGACGTGGCGCTGCTGCGGACCCGCAACGAGACCGGCGAGATGGTGCCGCTCGGCGCGCTCGCCGCGTTCCGCGACGACACGCTTCCCTACCGCGTGCCGCGCCACAACCTCTACCCCGCGGCCGAGATCCAGGGGGCGGCGAAGCCCGGCGTGTCCACCGGCCAGGCGATCGCGGCGATGCAGCGGCTGCTCGCCGAGCGCCTGCCGGACGGCTTCGGCTATGAATGGACCGAGCTGGCGCTGCAGGAGACGACGCAGGGCAACACCGCGCCCTTCGCCTTCGGCCTCGCGGTGGTGTTCGTCCTCCTCACCCTCGCGGCGATGTACGAATCCTGGCTGCTGCCGCTGGCGGTGGTGCTGATCGCGCCGATGTCCGTGCTGGCCGCGCTGACCGGCGTGGTGTGGCGCGGGCTCGACAACAACGTCCTCGTGCAGGTGGGGCTGCTGGTGCTGGTCGGGCTGGCGGCGAAGAACGCGATCCTGATCGTGGAATTCGCCCGCCAGGCCGAGGCGGAGGGCATGACCCGCTGGCAGGCGGCGGAGGCGGCGGCGCGGACGCGGTTGCGGCCGATCCTGATGACGTCGCTGGCCTTCGTGCTCGGCGTGCTGCCGCTGGCGGTGGCGACGGGGGCGGGTGCCGAGATGCGGCAGAGCCTCGGCACGGCGGTCTTCGCGGGCATGCTGGGGGTGACGGCCTTCGGCCTGATCTTCACGCCGGTCTTCTACGTGGTCGCGCGCCGGCTGGCGCGGCGGCCGCGTCCGGCGGCGGCGGGGGAAGCGTCGGGCGCGGCCGCCCGGTGACGCCCGCCCGACGGGCGCCGCGGCGGCCCGGCCCGGCGCCTGCGGAGAGGACGCTGGGGACATGCCCAGGGATCGCGGCGCCCGGGCCTTCCTTCACGCGCTTTCAGGCCTCGATGAGGGCCGCTTCGGCGAGCGGTCCCTCGGCTCCCCGCCAGCCAGGGTGCAGGCGGCGGGCCGCGCGACGCGTCTCATGCGGCGACTCGCCGAACATGGCGCGGTAGGCGATGGAGAAATGCCCGAGATGCCAGAAGCCGTGATCGAGCGCGGCGGTCTTCACCAGCATCGCCTCGCCCTGCGCCAGCAGCGCGCGCCGGACCCGTGAGAGGCGAAACCGCTTGATGAAGGCGTGCGGGCTGCAGCCATAGATCGCGGCGAAGGCGCCGTGCAGGGTGCGCGGCGAGACGCCGAGCCGGCGTGCGAGGTTCACCAGGGTCCAGTCCTCGGCCGGGCTCGCCTCCAGCAGCGCCACCGCGCCCTGGGCGATGCGCTGGCGTGCTGCCGTGGCGCGCGGCATCTCGACCCAGTGTGCGGGCTCCGCCAGGGCCTGCACGACGGCATGCACCACCCGATCCTCGAGCGCCGCCACGGCCGCGGCATGCACCAGGTGGTCGGGCGCGCGCAGCGCCCCGGCGATGCTG
>CAZMCV010000208.1:0-6480 GCA_964564645.1 uncultured Acetobacteraceae bacterium | reverse complement strand
GGCGCGAGCCGCCGTGCTTTTTTCGTTTTCCGCATCGTTGCGCCGAGGGGCGCGGGCGGCGGGGGCGGCGCCCGCTCCGCCGGCGGGCCGCCGGCGCCGTCTTCCGTTTCACTCACGCTGGTTCGGTTCCGTGTCGCATGCGCGGGGGGATGCCGGGGCCGGCCCGAAGGGGGCGGCGCGCCTCGCATCCCTGCGCCTTCTATAGGCAATCCGGGCCCGGAAGGCGAGGCGAGCCCCTCCTCCCCCCGGGGGGTGGCCGAATTGCCGGAATGGGACAGCGCCCCCTGCGACGACCCGTCGCCCGCGTGCTACAGGTGAATCGATGCGCGTCGCACCGCCTGCCCCGGCTCCATGAGCGGAGCCGCCTCCGCCGCCGGATCGGAGATCCCGGACGCCCACGCGGCGTCCGGACACTGGCGCACGCCGGCACGGCTGCGCGAGTGCCCGTCCTGCGGGCAGTTCCAGATCGTGCCCTCCCTGCTGCCCGGGCAGTCGGCCCGGTGCCTGCGCTG
This sequence comes from uncultured Acetobacteraceae bacterium, assembly GCA_964564645.1. GTDB lineage: Bacteria > Pseudomonadota > Alphaproteobacteria > Acetobacterales > Acetobacteraceae > CAZMCV01. The sequence continues at coordinate 5,968 of CAZMCV010000208.1, read as the reverse complement.
CGAATCGACGCTGCGCCGCGGCCAGACCGATCCGCTCGGGCGGGCGCTCGCGCTCAACCTCGCCGCGCTGTCCCTGCTCGGGCTGGCCTGCCTGATGACGCTGATGACCGTCAGCACGGTCGGCATGGTGCGCACCGCCAACCTCTTCTCGGGGCCCGAGGGGATGGGGCGGAGCGGCCTGTGGGAGCTCTCGGTCGTGGTGCTGTTCACCACGGTGATCGCGCCGACGCTCAAGCTGCTCGCCATGGTCTATGTGCTGGCCGGGCTGCGCCTGGCGCGGCCGCCGCGGCACATCCGGCGCGTCTATGCCTGGGTCGAGCATCTGCGGCCCTGGTCGATGATCGAGGTCTTCCTCCTCGGCGTCGCCGTCGCCTACACCAAGCTGATCGACCTGGTGCATATCGACCTCGGCGTCGCGCTCTACGCGCTCTTCATCCTGATGTTCACGATGATCGCCGCCGAGGCCGTGCTCGACCGCCAGGCGGTGTGGGAGGAGATGGAGCGGCGCGGCGTCCCGCATGCCGATCTGGACCATGAGGCGGTGGCCGTCTCGACGCCGCAGCAGGGCGCCGTCAGCTGCCACACCTGCGGCCAGGTCTCGGTCGCGCACGAGCATGACGACCGCTGCCCGCGCTGCGGATCGGCGCTGCACCGGCGCAAGCGCGACGCCGTGACGCGCGCCTGGGCGCTGCTGATCGCCGCCGCCATCCTCTACATCCCCGCCAATGTCTATCCGGTGCTACAATTCATCCAGCTCGGCTCCGGCGCGCCCAGCACCATCATCGGCGGCGTCGTCGAGCTGATGGATGGCGGCCTCTACCCGCTGGCGGCGCTGGTCTTCTTCGCCTCGGTGGCCGTGCCGATGCTGAAGATGCTCGGCCTCGGCGTGATCCTGGTCTCGACCCAGCGCGGCTGGACCGGCCGGCTGCGGGACCGCACGCGGCTGTATGTCGCGGTCAATGCGATCGGGCGGTGGTCGATGATCGACATCTTCATGGAGACCATCCTGGTGGCGCTGGTGCAGTTCGGCACGATCGTCAGCATCGAGCCCGGGGTCGGCGCCGTCGCCTTCTGCGCGGTCGTGATCCTGACCATGCTGGCGGCCGAGGGCTACGATCCGCGGCTGATGTGGGACGCGGCGGGCGAGAACGGCCCGGCCGCCACGGGGAAGCCCGCGTGATGGACCAGTCCCCGCCCGCCAACACGGCCGCGCCGACCCCCCACCGGGAGGCGACCGTGCGGTCCAAGGTCGGCCGCTCCCGCCGGCTCTCGCCGGTCTGGGCCATCCCCATCGTGACCGTGCTGATCGCGGGCTACCTGGTCTGGCACACCTATTCGCAGCGCGGCCCGACCATCACCATCACCTTCGACAGCGCCGAGGGGCTGACCGCCGGGCAGTCGCAGGTGCGACTGCGCGACGTGGTGATGGGCACGGTGCAGTCCATCGCGCTGACCGCCGACCTCCGCCGCGTGCGCCTGAGCGTCGAGATGAAGCGCGAGGCGGAGCCGTTGCTGACCCGCGACGCGCGGTTCTGGGTGGTCAAGCCGCGGCTCTTCGCCGGCAACATCTCGGGCCTCGATACGCTGCTCTCGGGCTCCTACATCCAGCTCTCCCCCGGCGCGCCCGGCGGCGAGGCGGCGCGGGAGTTCACCGGGCTCGAGGATCCGCCGGTGCTGCAGTCGGAGGAGGCGGGGACGACCTTCCGCATCCATGCCGAGCGCATCGGCTCGATCAGCCTCGGCTCCCCGGTGTTCTTCCGGGACATCGATGTCGGCCAGGTGCTCGGCTGGGACTTCGCCGACATGGCCGAGAGCGTGACCATCCACACCTTCGTCCGCGCGCCCTTCGACCAGTATGTCCGCGAGGGCTCGCGCTTCTGGAACGCCTCCGGCGTCTCCATCAGGCTCGGCGCGGAGGGGGTGTCGCTGCAGCTGGAATCGGTCAAGGCGCTGCTGCTCGGCGGCATCGCCTTCGAGACGCCGGAGGAGGCGCGGCGCGGGCCGGCCGTCAGCGCGGACCGGGTCTTCACCCTCTACGCCACGCAGGACGCGGCCAACAACGCCAGCTTCCGGCGCCGCGTCCCCGTGCTGTCCTACTTCACGGATTCCGTCAGCGGCCTGGCCCGCGGCGCCCCGGTCGTCTTCCAGGGCGTGCGCATCGGCCAGGTGCTGGGCTTCGACCTGGAATACGATGCGGCGACCGACAGGCTTCGCGTGCCGGTGCGCTATGAGATCGAGCCCGAACGCATCGCCTTCTCGGGCGACGCGCAGTCGCGCGGGCCGCTCGAGAATGCGCGGATCCTGGTGCGCCAGGGGCTGCGCGCGCGGCTGGCCAGCGCCAACCTGCTGACCGGCCAGCAGCAGATCTCGCTCGACCTCGTGACGGATGCGGCGCCGGCCGAGATCACGGTGAAGGACGGGGTGATCATCTTCCCGAGCGTCCCGGGCCAGTTCGCCGGCATCCTCGACGGGGTGCAGCAGGTGCTCGCCAAGGTCGAGGCCGTGCCGTTCCAGCAGATCGGCGACAACCTCAACCGCACCATCGCCGGCATCGATTCGCTGGTGACGGGGCCGGAGCTGAAGGCCTCGCTCGCCTCGCTGCAGGCGACGCTTGCCGCCACCCAGGACCTGATGAAGCGGCTGGACGAGGGGGCGAGCCCGGTGCTGCGCGGGCTGCCGGCGCTGATGACCAACATCCAGAACACCGTGACCGCCGCGAACCGCCTGCTGGTCTCGACCACGCGCGGCTATGGCGATGATTCGCAGGTCAAGCGCGACCTCGAGCGGCTGCTCGAGCAGTTGACGGGCGCGGCGCGTTCGTTGCGAAGTCTGGCCGACATGCTGAACCGCAACCCGGAGTCGCTGATCCGCGGCCGGGCCACGCAGGGGAACCAATAGGGATGATGGTTGGAGGTCGCCTGCCACGCCGCGGCCTCGCGGCGCTGGGGCTCGCCGCGCTGGCGGCCGGCTGCCGCTCGGCCGAGCCGGTGCTCTACACGGTCCAGCCCGCGACCGGGGAGGCGCGGCGCGGCGGGCCGGCCAGCGTGACGGTGCGCGAGGTCTCGCTGGCGCGCTACCTGGACCGGCTGCCGATCGTCCGCTCGGCCGAGGAATACCGGCTGGAGGTCTCGAACAATGATTGGTGGGGCGAGCCGCTCGACACCATGCTGACGCGGGTGCTGGTGGAGAACCTGGCGCAGCGCCTGCCATCCTCCTCCGTCTTCGCCTCGGGCGGCGCGATCACCGCGCCGGCGGAAGCGGCGGTCGAGGTGAACCTGCAGCGGCTCGGGATGGTCGCGGCGGGGACGCTGGCGCTGACGGCGCAGGTCGCGATCGAGTACCGCGATTCGCGCCGGCGCAGCGTGACGCGAACGGAGGCGCTGCGGGTGCCGGTCGCGGGGACGGACACCGCCGCCTTCGTCGCCGCGGCCAGCGCCGCGGTCGGGCAGCTTTCGGACCGGATCGCGGCGGCGCTCACCACGGGGTGAGGCCGCCCGCGCGGTCAGAACGGAATATCGTCGTCCATGCCGCCGCCGCCGCCCTCCGGCTTGGCCCAGCCGCCGCGGCCGCCTCCGCCTCCGGCCGGCGCGCCGCCGCCGGAGCGGGCGCCGCCGCCCGCCCGGGCCCCGCCGCCATAGCCGCCCCCGCCGCCACGCTCATAGTCGCCGCCGCCGCCCATCTCGTCGCCGCCCTCGCCGCGGCCGCTCAGCATGGTCAGGTTGCCGTTGAAGCGGCCGATCACGACCTCGGTCGTGTAGCGCTCCTGCCCCTGCTGGTCGGTCCATTTGCGGGTCTGCAGGCTGCCCTCGACATAGACCTTCTGGCCCTTCTTCAGGAACCGCTCGGCGACATCGGCCACGCGGTCGTTGAAGATGACCACCCGGTGCCATTCGGTGCGCTCCTTGCGCTCCCCGCTGGCGCGGTCGTTCCAGGTCTCGGAGGTGGCGAGGGTCAGGTTGACGATCTTGGTCCCGTCCTGGGTGTTGCGGACCTCCGGGTCCTTGCCCAGGTTGCCGATCAGGATGACCTTGTTGACGCTGCCGGCCATGGCACTCGTTCCGCTCTCGCAATCCGGACTCGCACCCTAGCGCCTGGGCGGCATCGCGGCCACCTGTCCGGCGGCGGAGAGGGAGGGTCCGTGGGCCCCCTCTTCGCCCCTCCCATATGGGGCCTTTCGTGCTAGAACACAATGCGAACGTGGGCCGGTCGGCCCGCGACTCCACGGAGCCATGGCGGATGGACGGTTCGCAGCCCTCGAAGCTGGCCGGTGCGGGTGCCGGCCTGCTCCGCATCCGCGGCGCGCGCACGCACAACCTGAAGAATCTCGACCTCGACATCCCGCGCGGCACGCTGACGGTCATCACCGGCCTGTCGGGCAGCGGCAAGTCGTCGCTCGCCTTCGACACGATCTACGCCGAGGGCCAGCGCCGCTATGTCGAGAGCCTCTCGGCCTATGCGCGGCAATTCCTGCAGCTGATGCAGAAGCCGGATGTGGACAGCATCGAGGGGCTGTCGCCGGCGATCTCCATCGAGCAGAAGACCACCAGCCACAACCCGCGCTCGACGGTCGGCACCGTCACCGAGATCCATGACTACATGCGCCTGCTCTGGGCGCGCGTCGGCGTGCCCTACAGCCCGGCGACCGGCCTGCCGATCGAGGCGCAGACCGTCAGCCAGATGGTCGACCGCGTGCTGGCGATGCCCGAGGGCACGCGGCTGCTGATCCTCGCCCCCGTCGTCCGCGGCAAGAAGGGCGAGTACCGCAAGGAGCTGGCGGAGTGGCAGCGCCGCGGCTTCGAGCGGGTGAAGATCAACGGCACGCTGCACCAGATCGCGGACGCCCCGAAGCTCGACAAGAAGCTCAAGCACGACATCGAGGTGGTGGTGGACCGCATCGTGGTGCGCGAGGGCATCGCCGCGCGCCTCGCCGACAGCTTCGAGACCGCGCTCGCGCTCGCCGATGGCATCGCCTATGCCGAGAACGCCGAGGGCGGGGAGCGCACCGTCTTCAGCGCGAAATTCGCCTGCCCCGAGAGCGGCTTCACCATCGAGGAGATCGAGCCGCGGCTGTTCAGCTTCAACAGCCCGCAGGGCGCCTGCCCGACCTGCGACGGGCTCGGCACGCAGAGCTTCTTCGACCCGATGCTGGTCGTGCCGGACGATGCGAAGAGCCTGGCGGAGGGCGCCATCGCCCCCTGGTCCGGCGCGCAATCGCCCTATTACGACCAGACGCTGGAGAGCCTGGCGCGGCACTACAAGGTCAACACCACCACCGCCTGGGGCGACCTGCCAACGATCGTGCGCCGCGCGATCCTGCACGGTACCGGCGAGGAGGTCGTCGTCCTCCGCTACAAGGACGGGCTGCGCGCCTATGAGGTGAAGAAGCCCTTCGAGGGCGTGCTGCCGAACCTCGAGCGGCGCTACCGCGAGACCGACAACCCCTGGGTCCGCGAGGACCTCACGCGCTACCAGGCGGCGAAGCCCTGCCCGGCCTGCCAGGGCTTCCGCCTGAAGCCCGAATCGCTCGCGGTGAAGGTCGCTGGCCGGCACATCGGCGAGATCGGCGAGCTGTCCATCCGCAACAGCCGCGCCTGGTTCGCGACCGTGATGGAGACCCTGACCCCGCAGCGCCAGGAGATCGCGCGGCGGATCCTGCGCGAGATCGAGGAGCGGCTGCAGTTTCTGGTCGATGTCGGCCTCGACTACCTCTCGCTCGGGCGCTCCTCGGCGACGCTCTCGGGCGGCGAATCGCAGCGCATCCGCCTGGCCTCGCAGATCGGCAGCGGTCTGACCGGCGTGCTCTACGTGCTGGACGAGCCCTCTATCGGCCTGCACCAGCGCGACAATGAGCGGCTTCTGGCGACGCTTCGGCGGCTGCGCGACCTCGGCAACACCGTCCTCGTCGTCGAGCATGACGAGGACGCGATCCGCGCCGCCGACCACCTGGTCGATATCGGCCCCGCCGCCG
>CAZMCV010000207.1:0-6486 GCA_964564645.1 uncultured Acetobacteraceae bacterium | reverse complement strand
GCCCGTGATGGGATTGCGGCGGAAGGCCTGGGCGATCAGGTCGGCGGCGTGGGCCGAGCAGTTCACGCTGGTGACGATGCCGATGTAGTTGCGCGTGGCGGCGCGCCCGTCGGCGCGGCGGATGGCGTGGAAATGGGCGGGCACGGCGACCGGCTCGGTCGGCTTCGCATCGACGCCATAGGCGTAGTCGCGCGCGAAATCGCCCATGGCGAGGTTGTGGCTGTGCACCCACTCCCCGGGCGCGATGGCCTCCGTGGCGAAGCCGATGATCTGGCCGTAGCGGCGCACTGGCTCGCCGGGCGCGTGGCCGCGGGTGGCGACCTTGTGGCCGGGCGGGATGCGCACGCGCGCGGCGACGTTCGGCGCGACCGGGGTGCCCGGCGGCAGCGCGATGCGCGCGATCACCACCCCGTCCTCGGGGTGCAGGCGGATGACAGGGGCCTGGGTGATCGCGTCCATCGCATTCCTTCCCTTCAGGCCGTGCCGGCGACCGTCGTCCGCAGCATCAGCCGCACATACTTCGTGTGGTCGAACAGGCTCGCCGTGTGCAGGGTCGCGCGGTTGTCCCAGATCACCAGGTCGCCGGCGCGCCACTGGTGGCGGTAGACGTAGCGTTCCTGCGTCGCGTGCTCCATCACCTCGGCGATCAGCGCGGCACTCGCCTCCGCGCTCATGCCCTCGATGTGGCTGATCACGGCGGGGCAGAGGAAGAGCGACTTCTCGCTCGTCACCGGATGCGTCGTCACCAGCGGCTGTGGCTGGGGCGGGAAGCGCCGCCGCGTCTCCTCCGAGATCCCCGGCCGGTCCGGCGTGTGCCGGCGATTGAACTCGCTCAGGGTCGCCAGGTCGTGCACGCCCATCCGCCCGTCGATCTTCGCCTTCAGCGCCGCCGGCAGCTCGGCATAGGCGGTGACGGCGTCGAGGAACCAGGTCTCGCCGCCCTCGGGCGGGCAGATCGCGCCGTAGAACAGCGAGGCCAGGCTGGGGATGGCGCGGAAGCTGCTGTCGGCGTGCCACTGCTCGACGCCCGTGGCGAAATTCGCCTTCGGCACGCCGTTCTCCGCGTAGTTCCCGACGCAGAAGATCTCGGGGTGCCCCTCCAGCGTGAAGGGGCTGGCATGGATCTCGAGCGGGCCGATGCGCCGGCTGAACGCCACATGCGCCGGATCGTCGCGGGGGACGTCGCGCACCAGGATCAGGTGGCGGCGCCAGAACGCGTCCATGAAGGCGTCGAACATCGCATCCGGGATATCGCCCCCGATGCGAAGCCCGCTCAGCTCCGCGCCGAAGGTCGGGCCGAGCGGCGTCTCGCCGAGGCGGAAGGGCGGGTCCTGCAGGGCTGCGGACATCAGGGGTCTCCCCAGGGTTCGGTTCACCCGGGCGATTGGCGCGTTCCCGCCGCGCATCATGCCGGAAAGCCGGGCCGGCGTCCAAACCCAGGGCGATCGGGGGAGCGACGTCGCGGCAGGCGAGGCAAGGCAAGGCCGGGGAGACGGTATTCTCCCGTCGCCGTACACGGCGACCCCTCATCTATGTCTGCTCCTTGTCGTGCGGCAGCGAGGTCCGTGCCTTGGCGCTTCATCCTCGGCGCCCGGGAAAGCCGAAAAGGCGCAGAAAAAGGTGGGTTGGGGTTTCGGGGAAGGGAGTTCCCTCCCTTCCCCGATCGTCCTTGCCCCGCCCGGAACGCACGAGAGGATGCTTGAGGCTTCCCGCCGATGGCCCCGCGCCCAGACCACCCCGCCTTGCGCCCCCGCCCCCCCGTCGTCATCCTGTCATCGGACACCTGGGGGAGCCCTGGTCCGGGCTGAGAGGCGGCAGGCATGCCGCGACCCCTGGAACCTGATCCGGTTAGCACCGGCGAAGGGATGGGTGCCCGCGGCCTTCCGGCGCCCCCAGGTGCCTGGCCGCGACGCTCCCCCATCCCGATTCCCCGGGGGAGACAGACGCCATGATCCGCCGCCGCGCCCTGCTCGCCGCCGCTCCTTCGCTGCCGGCCGCACCCGCCCTCGGCCAGGGGGCCGCCCGGGCGCGCACCCTGCGCTTCATGCCGCAGGCCGCGCTCGCCGCGCTCGACCCGATCTTCAACCCGACCACCATCGTCACCACGCATGGCTATTGCGTGTTCGACACGCTCTACGGCGCCGACAGCCGCCTCCGCCCGCGGCCGCAGATGGCGGAGGGGCACATGGTCTCGGCCGACGGGCTGCTCTGGACCATCCGGCTGCGCGAGGGGCTGCGCTTCCACGATGGGGCGCCGGTGCGGTCGCGCGATTGCGTCGCCTCCTTGAAGCGCTGGGCGGTGCGCGACGGCTTCGGCCAGGTGCTCGCGCGGGCCGTCGCCGAATGGGGCACGCCCGATGACCGCACCCTGACCATCCGCCTGCACCGGCCCTTCCCGGCCATGCTCGACGCGCTGGCCAAGCCCGCCGCCTATACGCCCTTCATCATGCCCGAACGCTCGGCCGCGACGCCGCCCGACCGGCCGGTCACCGACATGACCGGCAGCGGCCCGTGGAAGTGGGTCGCGGGCGAGTTCGTGCAGGGCAGCCGCGCCGTCTATGTCCGGAACGAGGCCTATGTCCCGCGCGCCGAGCCGCCCGATGGGGCGACCGGCGCCAAGATCGTGCATTTCGACCGGCTGGAGCTGCCCTGGATCCCGGATGGCGGCACCGCCGTCGCCGCGCTGCGCACCGGCGAGATCGACTGGATCGAATACCCCCTGCCCGACCTCGTCCCCGTGCTGCAGCGGGAGCGCGGGGTGACGACGCAGATCTACGACCCGAACGGCTTCCTCGGCTTCCTCCGCTTCAACCAGCTGCACCCGCCCTTCGACGATGTGGCGCTGCGCCGCGCCATCCGCGACGTCCTCGTGCAGGAGGACTACATGAGCGCCGTCACCCTGCCCGGCGACTGGCGCGAATGCCACGCCATGTTCCCCTGCGGCCTGCCGCAGGTGACCGAGTTCCCCGCCGCCCCGCGCGGCCCCGCCGCGATGGAGCGCGCCCGCGCCGCGCTGCGCGAGGCCGGCTATCGCGGCGAGGCGATCGTCCATGTCAACCCGACCGACTTCCCCGCCGTGACCCAGCAGGGGCGCGTGACGGCCGACCTGATGCGGCGGCTCGGCATGAATGTGGAGCTGGTCGAGAGCGACTGGGCGACGACGATCGCGCGGCGCGCGAAGAAGGACCCGCCGGCGCAGGGCGGGTGGAACCTGCACAACACCAACTTCCCCGCCGCCGGCATCGCCAACCCCGCCGTCAGCCCGATCATCCGCGCGAATGGGGAGCGCGCCTGGTTCGGCTGGCCGACCGACCCGGGGATCGAGGAGATGGTCGAGGCCTGGATCGCCGCCCCGGATGCCGAGGGCCAGGCGGTGGCGATGGCCGAGCTGCAGCGCCGCGCCTGGGATTCCGTGCCCTATGCGCCGACCGGCCTGTTCCGCCTGCGCACGGCGTTCCGGTCCGACATCACCGGCGTGCTGCAGGGGCCGAACCCCTTCGCGTGGAACCTGAAGCGGGGCTGACCCCGCCTCAGCAATTCCCGGGCAGGATCCGCAGCTCCTCCATCTTCCCCTCGACCACGAACTCGCCGAAATCCATCTTCAGCTCGTCGGCGACGCCGTTCTCCCAGTAGCGCAGCCCGACCTCGTAGTCGGGGGCGCTGGCGCCGCCGCCGCTCCGGTCGTTGCGGTCGAAGAAGGCGACGCGCAGCCGCGCGCTGCCGAGGGGGGACAGCACGGGGAAGCGCGCATTCGGCTGCGCCTCGCTCCAGGAGGAGATGACGGTCGTGGTGTCCTGCGCGCCCTCCGGATCGGTGCCGTCGATCAGCGGCGCGACCAGCAGCCGCTGGCCGGCGCGGGCCGCCGCCAGGGCGCGGATCGTGTGCAGCATCGGCAGCAGGGTGCCGGGCGGCAGCGCGATCTCCTTGGCCTCGGGGTCGACATAGCGGACCGTGCCGCCCTGCGGCGTCACCTCCGCCTCGCCGCTCACCCGCTGGGACACGGCGCCCTGGCTGGTCTGGGTCAGCGAGAAGCGCAGCCTGCGGCCATCCTTGCTCTCATAGGTCGCATAGTCCGACCCGGTCTCGAGCTGCTGGCCGTCGCGGTCGGTCAGCACCAGCGAGAAGCGCTGGCGCGTCGCCCAGCCGTCGCAGGCATCCATCACCTCGTAGACCATCAGGCCGCGGGCGCTCGCGACGTCCGAATTGTCGCGCGCCTTGTCGAGGCTGAGCGCATAGGCGGCGCGGTGCGCGACCATCGCCTCGGCGCCGGGCTCGGCAGCCACCGCGCGCGCGGAGAGGGACCCGAGGGCGAAGACGGCGGCGGCGGCGAGGGCGGCGGCGGCGTGCGTCGGGCGGCGGGACATCCCAGGGCTTCCTTGCTGCAAGCCTCTCAATCTAGGGCGGCGACCGCGCCCGCGCACCCCGCGCGACCGCCCCGGTGCCGATGCACCGGAAATCCCCCCGCTGCAACCGCATGCATGCCGCAACAACTGCCCGCCCCGGGCGCCGCATGCGACCAAGGCGGCAGACGAGCCGCGCGGGAAGGGTCCCGAGGGCGGCCGCAGAACGGAGGTCCCCCACCATGGTCGTTCCGATCATCGGCTCCAACGCCTCGGAGCAGATCTACGCCACGCCCCTCGCGGATTTCATCGACGGGAAGGGCGGCAACGACACCATCAACGCCGACCACGGCTTCATGCTGGGCGCGCCGGACATAGTCCGCGGCGGAGACGGCAACGACGTGATCTATGTCGGCTTCGGTCCCAACGCCGTCTACGGCGATGCGGGCGACGACCGCCTCTATCTCGGCAACGCGCCGGGCGAGGTCGCCGCCGGCGGCACGGGCAACGACACCTACTACCGCGTGTCGCCCTACGGCATCATCGACGAGCGGGCCGGCGAGGGCACCGACACGATCTACCTCGCCAACAGCCTGCTCACCCACTACAGCATGCCGGATTTCGTCGAGAACCTCTACGCGGACTCCTTCTTCGGCGTGCATGCCAACGGCAACGGGCTCTCCAACCGCATCGGCGGGAACACCGGCGACGACGTCCTCCATGGCGACGGGGGCAACGACACGCTGGAAGGCCGTGACGGCTGGGACGAGCTGCATGGCGATGGCGGAAACGACCAGCTCCATGGTGGAAAGGACCGGGATTCGCTCTTCGGCGGCGACGGCGACGACGCGCTGAACGGCGACGACGGCGATGATTCCCTGCAGGGCGATGCCGGCGCCGACACGCTGACGGGGGGCGCGGGCAAGGACACGATGGCGGGCGGCTCCGGCAACGACCTGTACAGGGTGGACAGCAGCGGCGACGCGGTGATCGAGTCCGCCGGTGGTGGCTATGACGAGGTGCAGACCGCGCTCGCCTCCCACACCCTCGCCGGGCAGGTCGAGGCCCTGACCTACACGGGCGCGGGCAAGTTCGCCGGCACCGGCAACACGCTCGACAACCGCATCACCGCCGGCAGCGGCGCGGATTCGCTGCATGGCGGCGACGGCACGGACAGCCTCTACGGCAATGCCGGCGCGGACAGCCTGCAGGGCCAGAATGGCGGGGACATGCTGAGCGGCAGCACGGGCAACGACGTGCTGTTCGGCGGCGCCGGCTTCGACCGGCTCTATGGCGGCGACGACCAGGACATGGCCTGGGGCGGGGCCGACCAGGACTGGCTGGGCGGCGGCAACGGCAACGACACGCTGTACGGCGAATCGGGCACCGATACGCTGCGCGGGGATGCGGGCGATGATCGCCTGAACGGCGGCACCGGGATCGACCAGCTCGCCGGCGGCACGGGCAAGGACACCTTCGTGTTCTTCGCCCTGTCGGAAAGCCCCGATACCGAGCGCGACACGATCCAGGATTTCGAGAAGGGTCTCGACCTCATCCATCTCGGCGCGATCGATGCGCGGACGAATGTGGCCGGCGACCAGGCCTTCACCTTCTCGACCACCAAGCCCTTCTTCACCAGCCCGGGCGATCTCTGGACGGAGGCGGTGGCCAGCGGGGTGCTCGTGCGCGGCGACGTCAATGGCGACGGCGTGGCCGATCTCGGCATCCTGGTGCAGGGCGTGACCAGCCTCTCGGCCAGCGACTTCCTGCTGTAGCCGGGGCGGGGCCGGATGGGCGGGAAGGCCCAGCCCGGCCCCGCGGGCGGCGCGGCCTCAGGCGGTCTTGCCGCCCGGCGCCGGCTTGGCGGGCGGCATCACCGTGCGGATGTGCAGCTCCCGCAGCCGCGGCTCCTCGACCGGGGAGGGCGAGCCCATCATCAGCTCCTCCCCCTGCTGGTTCATCGGGAAGAGGTTGACCTCGCGCAGGTTCGGCTCCTCGGCCAGCAGCATCACGATGCGGTCGATGCCGGCCGCCATGCCACCATGTGGCGGGGCGCCGTAGCGGAAGGCGTTCAGCATGCCGCCGAAGCGGTCCTCGACCGCCTGCGGCGGGTAGCCGGCGATGCCGAAGGCCTTGACCATGATCT
>CAZMCV010000206.1:0-6611 GCA_964564645.1 uncultured Acetobacteraceae bacterium | reverse complement strand
GCGTCACGGTCAGCCGCTTCCTCGCCGCGGGCTGCCTCGACCGGCTGCACCTGACGGTCGCCCCCGTGCTGCTCGGCTCCGGCATCCCCGCCTTCTCGCTGCCGCCCGTCGCCCGCATCGCCGACGGGCTGCGCTTCGAATGGACCCTGCACCCGATGCCGCCCGACGTGCTGTTCGACGTGGTGATCGGCCGCGCCCGACCGGGCGACGCGGGCACCGAAGCGCCATGACCGCGGGCACCGAGGCGCGCGCGCTCTGGACCATCGCCCCCGGCCGCGCCGTGCTGCGCGAGGAAGGCCTGCGCGCGCCACGGGACGGCGAGGTGCTGGTCCGCACCCTCTTCAGCGGCGTCTCGCGCGGGACCGAGCGCCTGGTCTTCGAGGGGAAGGTGCCGGAGAGCGAGCATGCGCGCATGCGCGCGCCGCTGCAGGCGGGCGACTTCCCCTTCCCCGTCAAGTATGGCTACGCCGCCGTCGGCCGCATCGAGGCGGGGCCGGCGGCGCGGATCGGCGAGACCGTGTTCTGCCTGCATCCCCACCAGGACCGCTTCCTCGCGCCATCCGCCATGTGCCTCGCGCTGCCGCCCGGCCTGCCGCCGGCGCGCGCGGTGCTCGCGGCCAACATGGAGACCGCGCTCAACATCTTGTGGGATGCGCGGCCGCTGCTCGGCGAGCGCGCGCTGGTGATCGGCGCCGGCATCGTCGGGCTGCTCGCGGCGCGGCTGCTCGCGCGCATCCCGGGCGTCGCGGTCGCGCTGCACGACACCGACCCGGCCAAGGCGGCGCTGGCCGAGGCCGCCGGCGCGCGCTTCCTCGCCGCCCCGCCGGAGCCCGATTTCGAGCTGGTGGTCCACGCCTCCGGCGCGCCGGCCGGGCTCGCCACCGCGCTCGCCGCCTGCGGCTTCGAGGGACGCATCCTCGAGGCGAGCTGGTTCGGCGCGCGGCCGGTGACGCTGCCGCTCGGCGAGGCCTTCCATGCGCGGCGCATCGCGCTGCACTCGACGCAGGTCGGCGCGGTCAGCCCGGCGATGCGCGGCCGCCGCACGCATGCCGAGCGCCTCGGCCTGGCGCTGGCGCTGCTGGCGGAGGATGCGTGGTGCGACCAACTGGTGCTCGGCGCGCCGGCCATCCCCTTCGCGTCGCTGCCCGCGGCGATGGCCGACCTGCTCGGTCGCGCCGACGCGCCGCCCTGCCCGCTCGTCACCTATATATAATGCCTGGAGCCGCGATGTTCTCCGTCACCGTCTGCGACCACATCATGATCGCCCACAGCTTCCGCGGGGAGGAGTTCGGTCCCGCGCAGCGCCTGCACGGCGCCACCTTCGCGGTGGAGGCCGAGTTCCAGGCGCCGAAGCTCGACCCCCTGCACCTGCTGGTCGATATCGGCCTGGCCAAGCAGGCGCTGCGCACCGCGCTCGACACGCTCGACTACCGCAACCTCGACGAGGAGGCGGGCTTCGCCGGGCTGAACACCACGACCGAATACCTCGCCGCGCATATCCACGGCCTGCTCGTCGAGGCGCTGAAGGCCGGACGGCTCGGCGCGCAGGGCGCCGGCGTCACCGGCCTCAAGGTGCTGCTGCGCGAGAGCCCGAATGCCTGGGCGGCCTATGAGGGCAAGGTGGCGTGACGCGCCGGCCGATCGCGCTGCTGGTCCCGGGCCCGTTCGACACGGTCTCGGGCGGCTATCTCTATGACCGGCGCGTCGTCGAGGGGCTGCGGGCGCGCGGGGCGACGGTGACCGTCGTCGAGCTGGCGGGGCGGCACCCGCTGCCCGACGCGGCCGCCGAGGAGGCCGCGCGCGCCGCCATCACCGCGCTGCCGCCGGAGACGCGGATCGTCGTCGACGGGCTCGGCCTGCCGGCCTTCGCCCCGCTCGGCGCGGCGCTGGCCGGGCGCGGCGCGGTCGCGCTGATCCACCACCCGACCGCGCTCGAGAAGGGCCTGGCGGAGGCCGACCGCGCGGCGCTGAAGGCGCGCGAGCGGGACCTCTTCCCGCGCATGGCGCGGCTGGTCGCCACCTCCCCGCTCACCGCGCGCCGCCTGGCGGAGGAGTTCGGCGCCGATCCCGGGCGCATCGGCGTGGTCGAGCCGGGCACCGATCCGGCGCCGCGCGCGACGGGCTCCGGCGGGCCGGAGGTCGCGATCCTCTCGGTCGGGACGCTGACGCCGCGCAAGGGGCATGACGTGCTGATGCGCGCGCTCGCCGGCCTGCCCGACCTCGACTGGCGGCTGACCCTGGTCGGCGACGAGACGCGCGACCATGTGCATGCGCGCGGCCTGCGCGCCCTCGCCGAGGAGCTCGGCATCGCCCAGCGCGTCGCCTTCGCCGGCGCGGTGCCGGAGGCACGGCTCGCCGCGCTCTACCACCGCGCCGATCTCTTCGCGCTCGCCACCTGGTGGGAGGGCTACGGGATGGCGGCGGCCGAGGCGCTGGCCCGTGGCCTGCCGGTCGCCGTCACGGCGGGCGGGGCGATCGCGGAGCTGGTGCCGGTCGCCTGCTCCGTCATCTCGCCGCCGGGCGACACGGTTTCCTTCACCAAGGCGCTGCGGCGGGTGATCTTCGACGAGGGGCTGCGCGCGGAGATGGCCGATGCCGCCTGGGCCGCCGGCCAGCGCCTGCCGCGCTGGGAGGACCGCGCGACGGCCTTCCTCGCGGAGCTGGAGCGCGCCGGATGACCGGGGCGGAGGGTCCGGGTCCCGAGAGCTTCGAGACGGGCTGGCTCGGCCTGCGCGAGCCCTTCGACGCGCTGGCGCGCAACGCCGGCCTCGCCGACCGGCTCGTCGCCACGCTGCCGGCGCGGCCGCGGCTGGTCGATCTCGGCGCCGGCACGGGCAGCCTGTTCCGCTGGCTGGCGCCGCGCATCAACCGCGCCCAGGCCTGGACACTGGTCGATGCCGATCGCGCGATGACCGAGGCCGCCTTCGACACCATCGCCGATCGCTGCGAGGGGATCGGCCTGAAGGTCACCTTCCCCAGCCGCCGCACCATGCTGGTGCACGCCCCGGGCGGCGCCTGGCGGGTGGAGGCGCTGATCGCCGACCTGGCCGAGGCGCCGCGCGCCATCGCGCCGGCGCTGCGCGAGGCCGACGCGGTGCTCAGCAGCGCGCTCTGCGACCTGGTGTCGGAGGCATGGCTCGAGCGCATGGCCGCCGCGCTGCGCGTGCCCTTCTACGCCGCGCTCTGCGTCGACGGGCGCGCGCGCTTCTTCCCGCCGCATCGGGCCGATGGCCGCGTCGCCGGCCTGTTCCGCCGCGACCAGGCCCGCGACAAGGGCTTCGCCGGACCCGCCCTCGGCCCGGCCGCGCCGGCGGCGATCGCGCGGAGCTTCGGCGCGCGGGGCTTCACGGTGACGGAGGCCCCGAGCGACTGGATCGCCGATGCGCGACGCGGCCATCCGGCGCTGCACCCGCTGCTGCGCGACGGCGCGCGCGACTTCCTCGCGCAGCTCGTGCTCGGCCATGCCGGCGCGGCGGCTCGCCAGGGCGGCGGGCATGGCGATGCCGTCGAAGCCTGGGGCCTCGAACGCCTCGCGCAGATCCACGACCATCGGCTGGCGCTGCGGATCGGGCATCGCGACCTGTTGTGCCTGCCGCCGCGGGACCCGCGCCGATGAGCGGGGCCGCGCCGGTCCGCGTCGACACCGTCGTCTTCGACATCGGCCAGGTGCTGATCCGCTGGGATCCGCGCCATCTCTACCGCCGGCTGATCCCCGACGCCGCGGCCATGGAGCGCTTCCTCGCCGAGATCTGCACGCCCGAATGGAACCTCGAGCAGGATCGCGGCCGGCCCTGGGAGGACGGCATCGCGGCGCTGGTCGCCCGCCATCCCGCCGAGGCGCCGCTGATCCGCGCCTACCGCGCGCGCTGGCACGAGATGGTGCCGGGCGAGGTGCCGGGCAGCATGGCGATCCTCGCGGCGCTGCGCGCGGCGGGGGTGCCGCTCTATGCCATCACCAATTTCGCCGCCGACACCTTCGCCGAGGCGGCGCAGCGCTTCCCCGTGCTGCGCGACGGCTTCCGCGACGTCGTCGTCTCCGGCGCGGAGGGGCTGCTGAAGCCCGATCCCGCCATCTTCCGCCTGCTGCTCGCGCGCAATGGCGGCATCGACCCCGCGCGCTGCCTCTTCGTCGACGACAGCGCGCGCAATGTCCAGGCGGCCGAGGCGGTCGGGATGCGCGGCCACCTGTTCCGCGATGCGGCCGGGCTGGAGGCGGCGCTTCGCACGCTCGGCCTGCTGCCGGCGCGCTGACGGCGGCGCGCCGCCGGACGCCGCAGGCCGGCGCTGTTCGCGCGGCCCGCGCTGCGCTACCTCGGCAGCCTGGCGACGGGACGGCCTCGCCGCCCCGCGCGGACGCGTCGCCACGGGAGGAGACCAGGCCATGCCCTTGCTGCTCGGCTGCATCGCCGACGACTTCACCGGCGCGACGGACCTCGCCAACACCCTGGTGAAGGGCGGCATGACCGCGGTGCAGGTGATCGGCCTGCCCGACGGCCCGCTGCCCGAGGCCGATGCGGTGATCGTCGCGCTGAAGTCGCGCACCGCGCCCGTGCGGCAGGCCGTGGCGGAGAGCCTCGCGGCCTGCGAGGCGCTGCTCGGCGCCGGGGCGCGGCAGATCTTCTTCAAGTACTGCTCGACCTTCGACAGCACCGAGGCCGGCAATATCGGCCCGGTCGCCGACGCGCTGGTCCGCCGGCTCGATTGCGGCTTCGCGCTGGCCAACCCGGCCTTCCCGACCAACGGCCGCACCGTCTACCAGGGCCACCTCTTCGTCGGCGACTGCCTGCTGAACGAGAGCGGGATGGAGAGCCATCCGCTGACGCCGATGACCGATGCGAACCTGGTGCGCGTGCTGGGGCGGCAGACCGATGGCGCCGTCGGCCTCGTGCCCTTCGCCACCGTCGCGCGCGGCGCGGGCGCGATCCGCGACGCGATGACGCGGCTGAAGGAGGGGGGGCGGCGCTACGCGATCGTCGATGCCGTCACCGATGCGGATCTGCTGGCGATCGGCGAGGCCGCGGCGGCGCATGCGCTGGTCACCGGCGGCTCGGGCGTCGCGATGGGGCTGCCGGCCAATCTCCGCCGCGCGGGGCTGCTGCCGGAGCGCGGCGCGGCCGCCGCCGCCCTGCCGCCGGTGCAGGGCGCGGCCGCCGTCATCGCGGGCTCCTGCTCGCGCGCGACGCTCGGGCAGATCGGCTTCGCGCGCGACCGCGTGCCGGTGCTGGAGCTGGATCCCCTGGCGGTGCCCGATGCAGCGGCGCTCGCGGCGCAGGCGATCGGCTGGGCCGAGGCGCGGCTTGGCGAAGCGGGGCCGGTCGTCATCGCGGCCTCGGCGCCGCCCGAGAAGGTGGCGGCGCTGCAGGCGCGGCTCGGCCGCGACGCCGCCGGCGCGCTGGTCGAGGAGACCCTGGCGATCGTCGCCGAGGCGCTCGTCGCGCGCGGCGTGCGGCGCCTCGTCGTCGCGGGCGGGGAGACCTCGGGCGCCGTCGTCTCGCGCCTCGGCGTGCGGACGCTGCGCATCGGGCCGGAGATCGATCCCGGCGTGCCCTGGACCCATGCCGAGCCGGCGGGGCTGCATCTCGCGCTCAAATCCGGCAATTTCGGCGGGCGCGACTTCTTCCTGAAGGCGTTCGAGGCGTGAGGGTTCCTCTCCGGCAGGCCGCGCCGCCGCGGCGCGGGATCACGAAGGAGCGGGTGGGATGACCGGCGACGATGCCGAGCTGCGCGAGCGCCTGGCGATCCGCGCCCTTGTCGAGAATTGGGCGGTCTGGCGCGACGCCGGCGACTGGGACCGCTTCGCCACCTGCTGGCACGAGGACGGCTTCATGATGGCCACCTGGTGCCAGGCGCCCTGGCGGGAGTTCATCGCGGCCAGCCGCGCCGGATGGGACAGGGGCGTCTTCATCCTGCATTTCCTCGGCGGGCACGCGGCGGACCTGGCCGGCGCGCGCGCGATCGCGCAGACCAAGATGACCATCAGCCAGCGTGCCGAGGTGCATGGCGTCCTGGTGGACGTGGTCTGCACCGGCCGGTTCTACGACTTCCTCGAGAAGCGGTCCGTCGGCGGGGCGCCGTGCTGGGGCGTCGTGCTGCGCCAGCCGATCTACGAGAAGGACCGGATGGATCCGGTCGATCCCGCCGCGCGGCTCGTGCTCGACCCGGCGCTGCTGGCGCGCTTCCCCGAGGGCTACCGGCACCTGGCCTATCTGCAGACGCAGATCGGCTACGCGGTGAAGACCGACATGCCCGGGTTGAAGGGGCCGGAGGTCGAGGCGCTCTACGCGCGCGGCGCGCGCTGGCTGGCCGGCGCGGCGACGCCGGGGGCCTGACGCCGGCACGCGTCGCCCCCCGCAGGCAGGCGCGCTCGCGAAAAGAGCGCCGTCCCGGTCCGGGACGGCGCCCTCTCGCCGGGATCGGCGTTGTCGTCAGCTCGCCGGCGTCTCGTCCGCCGGCGGCATCTCCGGGGCCGGGTTGGCGGCGGCCGCGGCGGCCATCTTGGCCTCGCGGTTCGCGCGGCGGGTCTCGGCGCCCCGCTTCGCGGCCTCGGAGCGCGAGGAGCTCGCGGCCTTGGCGGCGGCAGCGCGGCGCGGCGCGGCCGGCTTCTTCGCGGC